>NZ_JBVVQC010000053.1:0-23838 GCF_055811515.1 Mesorhizobium sp. WSM4841 | reverse complement strand
TCCAACCTCACGATCGCTGCTTGGTCGGTGAGAGAGGAGCCTCTTCCTTCTCCCCTTGTGGGAGAAGGTGGCCGAGCCCACGGGTCTTGCCTCCGGCAAGCCCGAGGACAAGCTCCGCTCGGTCGGATGAGGGGTGTTCCAGCTTGGCACCGACGGCGCTCCGTCCAACACCGCTCATCCGACCGAGCTTCGCTCGGCCACCTTCTCCCACAAGGGGAGAAGGGAGAGCCCCCGCTCCTTCAACCGATTTGCATTCTTGCCGCCCGCAATCTCCGCTTGAAGCCGTTTGTGCAACGCGATACGCCGGTGCCGAATTCGACAGATCGGAGAGACATGTGAGCGCGCCAGAGACCAGAACCGAAACCGACACGTTCGGTCCCATCGAGGTCGCCGCCGACCGTTACTGGGGCGCCCAGGCGCAGCGTTCGCTGGGCAATTTCAAAATCGGCTGGGAAAGGCAGCCGGCGTCGATCGTTCGCGCGCTCGGCATCGTCAAGCGGGCGGCGGCCGAAACCAATATGGAGCTGAAGCGGCTCGACCCGGCCATCGGCAAGGCGATCATCGAAGCCTCTCGGGAAGTCATAGACGGCAAGCTGAACGATCATTTCCCCCTGGTCGTCTGGCAGACCGGCTCGGGCACGCAATCCAACATGAACGCCAACGAGGTGATCTCCAACCGGGCGATCGAGCTGCTGGGCGGCGTCATGGGGTCGAAGAAGCCAGTGCACCCCAACGACCACGTCAATATGAGCCAGTCGTCGAACGACACCTATCCGACGGCCATGCACATCGCCTGCGCCGAGCGCATCGTGCACGACCTGTTGCCGGCGCTCAGGCATTTGCACGCCGCGCTGGAGGCCAAGACCAAAGCTTTCGCCCACATCATCAAGATCGGCCGCACCCACACGCAGGACGCGACGCCCCTCACCCTTGGCCAGGAATTCTCAGGCTATGCCGCCCAGGTCGCCTCCTCGATCAAACGCATCGAGATGACGCTGCCTGGCTTGCAAGAACTGGCGCAAGGCGGCACCGCCGTCGGCACCGGTCTCAACGCGCCGGTCGGTTTTGCAGAGAAGGTGGCGGCGCGCATCGCCGCGATCACCGGCATCGGCTTCGTCACCGCGCCGAACAAGTTTGAGGCGCTGGCGGCCCATGATTCAATGGTGTTCTCGCATGGGGCCATCAACGCCTGCGCCGGCGCCCTGTTCAAGATTGCCAATGACATTCGTCTGCTCGGCTCCGGCCCGCGCTCCGGCCTCGGTGAACTGTCGCTGCCGGAAAACGAGCCGGGTTCATCGATCATGCCGGGCAAGGTCAACCCCACCCAGTGCGAGGCGTTGACGCAGGTCTGCATCCAGGTGTTCGGCAACAATGCGGCTGTGACCTTCGCCGGCAGCCAGGGCCATTTCGAGCTCAACGTCTACAATCCGCTGATGGCCTATAATTTCCTGCAGTCGGTGCAGCTGCTCGCCGACGCCGCCATCTCCTTCACCGACAATTGCGTCGTCGGCATCGAAGCACGGGAAGACAACATCAAGGCTGCCCTCGACCGTTCGCTGATGCTGGTGACGGCTTTGGCGCCGACCATCGGCTACGACAATGCCGCCAAGATCGCCAAGACCGCGCACAAGAACGGCACCACCTTGCGCGAGGAAGCGCTGGCCACCGGGCTTGTCAGCGAAGCCGACTACGACCGCTTGGTACGGCCGGAGGACATGACGCATCCAGGATGATCTTGCGCTGATCGCAAAAACGTTACTGCTGTGAACAATCTGTAACCAAGTCCGCATCTTTGGTGAACAGTCGACCTGCTCTATCTGGACGGGCATCACCAACCCCCTTCCGGAGAGAGCCCACCATGTCCACCAACACATCCGTTGCCGGTTCCGCCACTGTTTCCAACGCCTCGGCCACCATTCTGCTTGGCCGCGTCCTGCTTTCAGTCATCTTCGTGCTTTCCGGTTTCGGCAAGCTCACTGCGATCGCCGGCACCGCCGGCTACTTCGGCAGCATGGGCCTGCCGATGCCGACCGTAACCGCGATTGTCGTCGGCCTGATCGAGCTGCTCGGCGGTCTTGCCATCCTCATCGGCTTTCAGACCCGGATCACCGCCTGGGTGCTGGCAATCTTCACCGTCGCCACGGGACTGGTCGCCCACACCGGCTGGGCCGATCAGATGCAGATGATCAGCTTCATGAAGAACCTGGCGATTGCCGGCGGCTTCCTCGTGCTGGCTTCCTCGGGCGCCGGCGCCTATTCGGTCGACGCCAAGCGCGGCTGAAGCGGTCCAGGAACGATTTGCACCAAGGGGCGCGGAATTTTCCGCGTCCCTTTTTCGTTGTCGATCTACCAGACTTTCGATTCGCCGGGCCGAGTGGCCTGGCTCGAATTTCTGCTAAGATCGAGACGTCGGAGTGAAGCCAACCGGCCTGGCCGACCTCGGAGGTGACCAATGCCTGGCAATGCGCTGCTACTGCTTTCCCGACTGCTGCTCGCCGCGCTCTTCGTCCCGTCCGGCTTCCACGCGCTTACTGATATTGCCGGGACATCAGGCTATTTTTCCGGCCTCGGCCTGCCGTTGCCGACGCTCGTAGCCTGGGCAACGGGCCTGTTCGAGCTGGTCGCCGGGCTACTCATCCTCGTCGGCTTCAAGACGCCGATCGTGGCGCTGCTGCTCGCCGCCTTCTGCATCGCGGCAGGCTTCATCGGCCATTATGGCCAGGGTGGCGACGACCCGATGCTTGCCTTCATGCATTCACAGATGCTGATGAAGGACATCGCCATATCAGGTGGGTTTCTGGCGCTGGCGATGGCTGGCGCAGGCGCCTATTCGATCGACGGGCGGACACTTCGGATCGATCCTGAAACGACTTGACCGATACGAGCTATTTGACTGAGCCAGATTACTTGGCTGGCATATTGGGACCGCCCTCGACCGCCAGCACCAGCCGGCGATTGGTGACCCTTGCCAGTTGCGCCAGGCGCCCGGCCGGCCGCTCGCCGTAAAGATCGGCCAGCGACGCCGGCAGCACCAGCGCCAGCGCGCCATTGCCGCGTCTCTCCCATTTCAGCCGCGGCATGACGCCCGGCATCGCCGCCGTCAGCAGATAGACGACGCGCATCACCGCGGCCAGCATGCGGGCGCGCTCGATATAGCGCGGGGCTGCCAGTGCCTTGATTTCCGGCGCGATCGATTCGTTGAATATGCCCTCGTGACGGTAGGCGTTGGCCAGCGCCAGGAAGGCGCGGCCGGGATGGTCGACGCCGATGAAGGAGGCGTGGGCAATGATGTTGAGCGACTGCTTGCCGCGATATTCTGGATGCGCGCGCCAGCCGATGTCGGCAAGCAGACAGGCGGCCTGGCGGTAGCGCGCCTCGTCGACGGTCTCCTCGATGCCGAAGGCGGCGAATGTCTTGCCCGTCCACTCGACAAGCTCATGCGCGTGGGTGACCGAGCGCGAACGCAGCCGGGCGAGTTCCTCCGAGGCCGAGATCAGCGGATCTGCCTTCTGCTCGGCTTTGTCGAGCAGCGAATAGAGAAAGCCCTCGCGCACGCCCAGCGCCGAGACCATGATCTTGGACGGCTGCATCGCCGCCATGATCTCCTGCAGCACGATGGCGCCATAAGGCAGCAGCGAGCGGCGGTTCTTCGAGACGCCTTCGATGCCCCTTACCTTCTCGATCTCGCCCTTTGCGACCTGCTTGAGGAAGTTCGCAGCGCTGTCGATGCCGATCTCGTAATGGTGCATGACGTTCAGCGGATAGCTGGTCATTTCCATGTAGAGCCGGGCCAGGTTTCGCCAGGTGCCGCCGACTGCATAGAACGGCCTGCCCTGCCCGCCTTTCAGGAGCCTCGCCTTCGCGAGCTCGTCGCGCGCTATCTTTCCCGCCTGGGGCAGTGAGTTCTTGGCCATATCCTGCAGGCGAAGGCCGCCCAGCGGCAGCGTGATGCCGTCGCCGATTGCCTCGCCGTCGACGTCGACCAGCTCGAGGCTGCCGCCGCCGAGGTCGCCGGCGATGCCGTCGGCCGGATGGAAGCCGGAAATGACGCCGAGCGCGGAATAATGCGCTTCCTGGCGCCCGCTCAGCACCTGGACCTCGGTCTTGAGTACATCTTCGGCGCGGTGGATGAAATCGGGGCCGTTGACCGCCTCGCGGGCGGCGGCGGTCGCCAGCACATACATATGCTCGGCGCCGGCCTGCTCCGACAGCGCGCGGAAACGGCGGAATTCCTCCATCGAGCGGGTTACCGCCTCGGGATCGAGCCTTCCGGTCGAAACGATACCGCGACCGAGGCCGGCCAGCATCTTTTCGTTGAACAGCGTGGTCGGCGAGCGCGCCAGCCCCTCATAGACGACAAGACGGATCGAGTTCGACCCGATGTCGATGATGGACAGCGGTCGGCGGTCCTGAAGCCGGCCCTGGGACGTTGAAATCATCAGCCGGTCGCTGCGCCGTTTTTCTTGCGGCGCTTGAACTGCGCGATGCGCTTGGGCGCATGCGACTTCAGCGCATCGCCGCGTCCGGAAAGGCTCGGATTGGTCATGAAATATTCCTGCGCGTTGAACGGTTCCTCGCCCTCCTCCAGCACAACGCGCCGGGAGGTTCCGTCAGCCAATACGTCGAAACTTTGCTGGTTGTCCATGATGTTGCCCAGCATGATCTGGCCGAGGACTTGTTCATGCACCGTTGGGTTGGTGATCGGCACCATGGTTTCGACGCGACGGTCGAGATTGCGCGGCATCAAATCGGCCGATGAGATGTAGACGACCGCCCCGTCCGACGGTAGTCCATGGCCGTTGCCGAAACAATAGATGCGGCTGTGTTCGAGGAAGCGGCCGACGATCGACTTGACCCTTATGTTTTCCGACAGGCCCGGCACCTGGGGCCTCAGGCAGCAGATGCCGCGCACGACGAGATCGATCTCGACGCCGGCGCGGCTGGCGTCATAGAGCGCGTCGATGATGATCGGGTCGACCAGCGAATTCATCTTCATCCAGATGCGGGCCGGCCTGCCCTCCAGCGCATGCGAAATCTCCTCCGAAATGTGCTTGAGGATGCGCTTGCGCAGGGTGAACGGCGAGATGGCCAGCCGCATCTCCTCGGTCGGCTCGGCGTAGCCGGTGATGAAATTGAACAGCTGGGCGACATCGCGGGCGATCGTCGGATCGGTGGTGAAGAAGGACAGGTCGGTGTAGATGCGCGCGGTGACCGGGTGGTAGTTGCCGGTGCCGAGATGCACGTAATTGCGCAGCTTGCCGTCCTCGCGCCGCACCACCAGCGACATTTTCGCATGGGTCTTCAGTTCGAGGAAGCCGAACACGACCTGAACGCCGGCGCGCTCGAGGTCGCGCGCCCATCGGATGTTGGCTTCCTCGTCGAAACGTGCCTTGAGCTCGACCAGCGCCGTCACCGACTTGCCGGCCTCCGCCGCGTCGACCAAAGCGCGCACGATCGGGCTGTCGTTCGAGGTGCGATAGAGCGTCTGCTTGATCGCCACCACTTCCGGGTCGGCCATCGCCTGGCGCAGGAACTGCACCACCACGTCGAAGGATTCGTAGGGGTGATGAACGATGATGTCCTTCTCGCGGATGGCGGCGAAACAGTCACCGCCGTGCTCGCGGATGCGCTCGGGAAAGCGCGGATTATAGGGCGTGAACTTGAGATCGTCGCGGGCGATGGCGACGATCTCGGAAATCTGGCTGAGCGCCAGCGGACCGGTGAGCACGCTGATGCGGCTCGACGAGACGCCAAGCTCGCCGGCGACGAACTCGCGCAGTTCGGCCGGCATCAGCTTGTCGAATTCGATGCGGATGACCGAGCCGCGGCGGCGGCGCTTCAGCGCCGTCTCGAACAGGCGCACGAGATCCTCGGACTCTTCCTCGACCTCGATGTCACTGTCGCGGATGATGCGGAACGTGCCGGAGCCCTTGACTTCGTAGCCGGGGAACAGCTTGCCGATATAGAGACCGACCGCCTCTTCCAGCGGAATGAAGCGGAAATGACGCTTGCGGTCAGGCAAGCGGATGAACCGCTTCAGCGCCACCGGCAGACGCAACAGGGCGCTCATCTCTTCGCCATTCCTGCGATGGCGCAGTTGCAGGGCCATCGAGAAGCCGAGATTGGGAATGAATGGGAACGGATGCGCCGGGTCGATCGAAAGCGGTGTGAGCACCGGAAACACCTGCTCCTGGAAATGATCCTCGAGCCAGGTCTTCTCGTCCTTGGTCAGCGCATCGCGGCTGATGCTCTCGATGCCTTCCTTGTCGAGCAGCAGCATCAGCGCGGAAAGGCTTTTCTGCTGGTCCTCCTGCAGGCGCTCGACCTCGCGCAGCAACTGTTCCAGCTGTTGTACGGGGGTGCGGCCATCCGGGCTCTTCAGCGTGATGCCTTCGCGAACCTGGCCGGCGAGACCGGCGACGCGGACCATGAAGAACTCGTCGAGATTGGCGGCCGAAATCGACAGGAAGCGGACACGCTCGAGCAGCGGATGATTGGCGTTCAGCGATTCCTCGAGGACGCGGCGGTTGAATTGCAGCCAGGAAAACTCGCGGTTGACGAAGCGGTCCGGGTTGCCGCCCTCGGGGCTCGCCACCTCGACAGTGGTGAATTCGCTCTGCACCGGCTTTAGTTCGTTCATGGTTCCTGCTCGTTTCGCACCGCTGGCCACAGCGTGGCGCGTCTTTGCGGACGCGCAAAGGACGCTCCCACACTTAAGCTACGCATGATCCCCAGCGAAACCGAATTCGGTTTTCGGACCATGCCTTAACCGGCTTAGCTTATCCTGTGACAGGCTTTTACGACAGTTTGATTTCATCGATCTTGCAAAGAGACTGCTTATGATCCAGATGCAATCCAGGTACAGCGCGGCGCGTCCTTTGGACGCGCAAAGGTCGCGGTGGAATTTTGGTTTTGCGCATGATCCGGGGTCATGCGTCAAATATAGGAGACGACGATGGCAGGCGGTTCCATTCCCCATTTCCAGAACGATGCGGGCTATGCGGCGATCGACATCGGCGTCAAGGAATTCATGTGCACCGGCGCCAACCCACCTTTCGACCATCCGCATGTGTTTCTCGACATGGGCGACGACAATGAAAAGGTCTGCCCCTATTGCTCGACCCTTTATCGCTATTCGCCAAAGCTGAAGGCGACGGAAACGCAGCCTGCGGGATGCCTCTATATCGACCAGGCTGCCTGACGCGCACGCCATCCGCATGGACGACACCCGGTCCCGGCAGGTGGTTATCGCCGGAGCCGGCGTCGCTGGACTGACTGCGGCGCTGGCGTTTTCCGAGCGCGGCTATCTGGTGCGGCTGTTCGAACAGGCGCCGCGCCTCGAAGCCGCCGGCGCCGGCATCCAGCTCTCACCCAACGCGACGCGCATCCTTCGCCACCTCGGCGTGCTCGACCGGCTGTTGCCGGCGGCGATGCGGCCGGAGGCGGTCGTGCTCAAGGAGGCGGCCACGCTGCGCGAGCTGGCGCGGGTGCCGCTTGGCGAAGCAGCCGAAAGGCGCTGGCAGGCGCCCTATCTCGTCGCTCATCGGGCCGACCTGCAAGACGCGCTGATGGCGCGGATCGCCGAACAGCCGGACATCAGTCTCGCCACCGGCGCGCGCGTCAGCGGCGTCGCCACAGGACCGCGCCATAACACGGCAACAGTCGAGATTGCCGGCAAGACGGTGGAAGCCGACGGCTTTCTGCTGATCGGCGCCGACGGTGTCTGGTCGGCGATCCGCGCTTTTGGCGGGCTTGCGGCCAAAAGCCGGTTTTCGGGCGAGCTTGCGTGGCGCGCTACGATCAGTGCAGACAGCGTCGCGGGAGAAGCCGTTGCGGCGGTCGGCGCCGCCAATTGCGTGACCACCTTCCTGCATCCCGGCTTCCACCTCGTCACCTATCCGGTCAGTAACGGCACGGCTTTCAATCTGGCCGCCTTCACCAGGGGCGAGATCATCGCCGAGGGCTGGTCGGGCCACGCCGACCCCAATATCCTCGCCGGCGCCATGCGTGGCACGGCGCCAGCACTGGCCCGTCTTGCCGAGGACGCCGGCCCGTGGACCGCATGGCCGATCCATACGGTCGACCAAGCACAGCCATGGACGACGACGCCCGCCGGCATCGCCCTGATCGGCGACGCGGCGCATGCGATGACGCCGTTTGCGGCGCAGGGCGCGGCGATGGCGATCGAGGATGCCGCAACCCTTGCCGGCTTTGTCGCCGCCTCGCCTGCCGATCCAGGGAGCGCGCTTGCCGCCTGGGAAAAGGTGCGGCGCCCGCGCATCGCCAGGGTCGCCCGCCGCGGTGCCGTCAACCGCTTCGCCTGGCATGCAGCGGGGCCGGTGGCCGTCGCGCGCAACCTGTTCCTGAAGCTGCGCTCGCCGGAAAAGCTCGCGGCCGATCTCGACTGGCTCTATGGCTGGCGGCCGCCGGAAATCGTCGATCGGCGATGAAAACTCGACCGTCTGGCGGGACAGCGCCCAGGACAGCGCCCCCCTTTGTCCTGCCGGACATCTCCCCCACTTGGGGGGAGATTGGCCGTCACTGCGGCCTTCGCCAATCTGCAACGTTGCAGGAGTGAGCGGAGCGCCGAAGCTGCTGATCTCCCCCCTTGCGGGGGAGATGGCCGGCAGGCCGGAGGGGGGTGCGAAGGAATGAGGCGCTCGCATTCGACTGCAGTGCCAGCACTGAGTATTAAGGCGCTGTGGCCGAAGTCATCCGACATGAAATCGATCCGAGGAATCCTCCACCTTTAACGGATGCTCAGAAAGCCGAGATCGCTTGGTTGATCGCGCGGCCGGAGGTCGACATCGACGTCAGCGATCTTCCCAAGATAACCGAGAAATTTTGGCGTAGCGCACGTAACCGCAAGACCGACTGATCCGTTCGGGCGTGTCTGCGACCATCAATTATAAATCCGCATCGATATGTCCAGCAAGGCCGGCAGCGGATTCCACCAGCCTGTCCGCAGGCCGGCGATACGTAGAGCCGCCGCCGTCCAGGTGTTGCAGCCAACCAGCGCATTGAAATGGCCGTTGGCTTCGTAAAAGCGGTCGAACCTGGAATAGGCGGCATTCTCGATCAGGATCGGACCGTTCGGCCCTTGCTGGAAACTCGCGGCGATGAAGTCGAGCAGCGCTGCAAAACGCTGCTCGCTGATGTCGAAGCCGGCCACGTCGGCATGCGGCTCGACAATATTGCCGGCGACATCGACATGCATCACCGATGCGTCCAAAGTCAGCGCCTTCATCACCGGCACGGCCTTCAGTTCCGACCAGGTCGGCGTCTCCAGATAGAAGGCGCGGCCGCCCCAGCCGAAGACGATGTAGCGGACCTCGGCCATGCCGGCCGGAATGCCGCCATCGACCAGGAAATGGAAGCGTCTGCGCACATCGTCATCGACCGGAATGGCGATATCGGTGTGGATCGGATTTTTCAGCACCAGGATGTGCCTGGTGGCGACGGGATCGGCGGCGGCCGCCGACAAGAGCGGCCGTGGAATGACTGTGCCCAGCATCACGGCAAGCACTATTGCCACCACCAGAATGGCGAGAAAACGCCCAAGCTTTTTCACGAGGGACGGCTTTCTCATGAGGGAACGGCCTCGCAATTGGGGCGCAATCGGGGGCTGACGGCTCAGACGCAAAAAGAGCCCGGGCGGTTTCGGCCGGGCTCTTTTTTGATTTGCATGAGAGCGATCAGTGCAGGATCTGCGACAGGAACAGTTTTGTGCGCTCGTGGCGCGGATGGTCGAAGAACTCGGCCGGGGTGTTCTGCTCGACGATCTGGCCCTGATCCATGAAGATCACCCGGTTGGCGACCTTGCGGGCAAAGCCCATCTCGTGGGTGACGCAGAGCATTGTCATGCCTTCTTCGGCGAGGCCAACCATCGTCTCCAGCACCTCCTTGATCATTTCCGGATCGAGCGCCGAGGTCGGCTCGTCGAACAGCATGATGCGCGGGTTCATGCATAGCGAGCGGGCGATGGCGACGCGCTGCTGCTGGCCGCCGGAAAGCTGGCCGGGATATTTGTTGGCCTGTTCCGGGATCTTGACGCGCGTGAGGAAGTGCATGGCGATTTCCTCGGCCTGCTTCTTCGGCGTCTTGCGCACCCAGATCGGCGCCAGCGTGCAGTTTTCCAGGATGGTCAAATGAGGGAACAGGTTGAAGTGCTGGAACACCATGCCGACCTCGCGGCGCACCTCGTCGATCTTCTTGAGATCGTTGGTCAATTCCTTGCCGTCGACGATGATCTTGCCTTTCTGGTGCTCTTCCAGCCGGTTGATGCAGCGGATCATCGTTGATTTGCCGGAGCCCGAAGGGCCGCAAATGACGATCCGCTCGCCGCGCATCACCTTCAGGTTGATGTCCTTCAGCACATGGAATTCGCCGTACCATTTGTGCATGGCGATGATGTCGATGGCGACATCGGTGTCGGAGATATGCATCTTGGCGGCATTGACCTTGATCTCTTCCGCGCTGACGGCATTTTCTGTGGCCATGGAAGGTTCCCTTTTTTGTTCTTAGCGTTTGTAGCTGGTGTCGAGCCGGCGTTCCGTGAACATCGAATAGCGCGACATGCCGAAGCAGAACAGCCAGAAGACGAAGGCTGCAAACACCAGGCCGGACCTGGCGGTCTGCGGCGTCGCCCAGTTGGCGTCGGAAAAGTGCAGCTTGACGACGCCGAGCAGGTCGAACATGCCGATGATGTAGACAAGGCTGGTGTCCTTGAACATGCCGATGAAGGTGTTGACGATGCCGGGAATGACCAGCTTCAGCGCCTGCGGCAGCACGATCAGGCCCATCTTCTGCCAGTAGCCGAGGCCGAGCGAATCGGCACCCTCATACTGGCCCTTGGGGATCGCCTGCAGGCCGCCGCGCACCACTTCGGCCATATAGGCAGCGGCAAACAACGATACGCCGATCAGCGCGCGCAGCAACTTGTCGAAGGTGACGCCGGCCGGCAGGAAAAGCGGCAGCATGACGCTGGCCATGAACAGCACGGTGATCAGCGGGATGCCGCGCACCGTCTCGATGAAGATGACGCACAGCGTCTTGACGATCGGCATCTTCGAGCGCCGGCCGAGCGCCAGCACGATGCCGACCGGCAGTGAAACAGCAATGCCGACGAAGGACAGGCTGAGCGTCACCAGCAGGCCGCCCCACAGCGGAGTTTCGACATGCAGCAGGCCGAACACGCCGCCGGTCAGCAGGATGAAGGCAACGATCGGCAGTGCCAGGAAGAACAGGATGGCGTTCAACCCCTTGCGCGGCACGCGCGGGATGAGCAACGGCACCAGCAACACCACGAACAGGATGGCGACCAGGATCGGCCGCCAGCGCTCCTCGATCGGATAACGGCCGAACATGAACTGGCCGAACTTGGCGTTGACGAAGGCCCAGCAGGCGCCGGACCAGCCGTCCGGCTGGATGCCGCCCTGCGCCACCGTGGCGCAGAAGGTGCGGTCGGTTCCGGTCCATTGGGCGTTGATGAAGGCCCAATTGATAATCTGCGGCAGGATCATCGCGACCAGTACGATGCCGACGATGGTCAGGATGGTGTCGCCGGTCGACGCGATCAGGTTCTTGCGGATCCAGGCCCCCAGACCGCGCACGCCGGCGGGCGCCTGTTGCGACAGCGCCATTTCGGTCCGAACCCAGGAGGTATCGTGTTCCTGCATGTCGCTACCTCTCCACCAGCGCCATCCTGGCGTTGACCACGTTCATCACCGCCGAGGTCAGCAGGCTGAGCACGAGATAGACCACCATCATGATCAGCACGCACTCGATCGCCTGGCCGGTCTGGTTCAGCACCGTTCCGGCGGTCGCCGTCAGATCCGGATAACCGATGGCGATGGCGAGCGAAGAGTTCTTGGTCAGGTTCAGATACTGGCTGGTCAATGGCGGAATGATGATGCGCATGGCTTGCGGAACAACCACAAGCCGCAGGATCGATCCTGGACGCAGACCCAGCGCACCGGCTGCTTCGCTCTGGCCCTTGCTGACGCCCATGATGCCGGCGCGCACGATTTCGGCGATGAAGGCCGCAGTATAGCAGGACAGCGCCAGATAGAGCGACAGGAACTCCGGCTTGACCTGGAAGCCGCCAGTCAGGTTGAAGGTCGATTGCTTTGGATAGTCGAAGCTCAGCGGGAAGCCGCTCAGCGCATAGGCAAGCAACGGCAGGCCGACGATCAGCGCCGCCGACGTCCAGAACACCGGGAATTGCTGGCCGGTCGCCATCTGCCGCTGACGCGCCTTGCGGGCAACGAACCACGCCATGGCGATGCCGACAAGCAAAGCGACGAAGATCAACCAGGAGCCGTCGCCCCAGACGGCGCGCGGAAAATAGAAGCCACGCTGGTTGAGAAACGAGCCGAAAGGCAGGTTGATGCTCTCGCGCGGTATGGGAAGCACGGCAAGCACGCCGGAATACCAGAAGAAGATAACCAGCAGCGGCGGAATGTTGCGGAAGACCTCGACATAGACCATGCAGATCTTGCGGATCAGCCAGTTGTGCGAAAGCCGGCCGATGCCGAGGATGAAGCCGATGATGGTGGCGGTAATGATGCCGGCGGCGGCAACGATGAGCGTGTTGATGAAGCCGACCGCAATGGCGCGGCCATAGGTCGAATCCGACGAATAGGCGATGGCGCTGTCACTGATGTCGAAACCGGCGCGGCCCCTTAGGAAGCCGAAGCCTGATGCAATGTGCAGGCGCGTCAGATTGTCGATGGTATTTTGGACGATCCACCAGACCAACGCCACCAGCACGATGACGACCACCGCCTGGAAGAATATGCCGCGGACCTTCGGATCGTTGATAAAGGAGCCGCGGCTTGGCTCCTCGCGAAGAATTTCCTGCGATGCCATTCGACCATCCCCTGGAAAGAGAAACCGGAAGGCAGGAACGCTGCCTTCCGGATCACATTTCGATCAGCGGATCGGCGGAGCGTATTGCAGGCCGCCCTTGGTCCACAACGCGTTGATGCCGCGCGCGATCTTCAGCGGGCTGCCCGAACCGACATTGCGTTCGAACATTTCGCCGTAATTGCCAACTGCCTTGACGATGTTGACGACCCAGTCGTTGGAGACGCCGAGATCGGTGCCGATCTTGGTATCGGCCTCCTGGCCGAGCACACGCTTGATCTCAGGATTGTCCGAGGTCTTCATCTCCTCGACATTGGCCTTGGTGATGCCGAGTTCCTCGGCGCCGAGCAGCGCAAAGTAGGTCCACTTGACGATGTGGTACCATTGGTCGTCGCCCTGGCGCACGGCCGGTCCGAGCGGTTCCTTGGAGATGATCTCGGGCAGCACGACGTGGTCGGCGGGTGCGCCGAGCGTCAGGCGGATGCCGTAGAGGCCGGACTGGTCGGTGGTGTAGACGTCGCAGCGGCCGGCGTCATAGGCGGCGTTGACCTCTTCCAGCTTTTCGAAGACGACCGGGTTGTATTCCATCTTGTTCGACTTGAAATAGTCGGCAAGGTTGAGTTCGGTCGTGGTGCCGCTCTGCACGCAGACCGCCGCGCCCGAAAGCTGCAGTGCGGAATTCACGCCCGGCAGTTTCTTGGCATTGATCATGAAGCCCTGGCCGTCATAGTAGGTGACACCGACGAAATTCAGCCCAAGCGCCGTATCGCGGTTGATGGTCCAGGTGGTGTTGCGCGACAGGAGGTCGATCTCGCCTGACTGCAGTGCGGTGAAGCGTTCCTTGGCGCTGAGCGGCGTGAACTTGACCTTGGTGCCATCGCCGAAAACGGCGGCCGCGACAGCGCGGCAGAAATCCGCATCGATGCCTTGCCAGTCGCCCTTGTCGTCCGGCGCCGAGAAGCCGGCCAGACCGGTCGAGACGCCGCATTGGATGAAGCCCTTGGCCTTGACGTCGTCGAGCGTGGCCGCCGACGCGGCCGAAGCCACCAATCCAAGCGCGGCGGCGCCCAGGATGCCGATTGCAATGTGTTTCATAACCCACAGACCCTTTTCTGTTTTTTTCAGGCGAACCTGACTTTTTTCCGTGTGAACGCAGCTTCCCGTTCCGGCCCATTCCCGGAACCCCGCATCGCAACCGACGCGCTGCCTCCCATTCACGAACTGCATCGAAGGCGATTATTTCAGTGAGGTCAAGGAAAATGACCGAAACCGAAACAGTTTGAAAACCAATTGCCGCAAATGCCTGAATTGCAGACAAACGCGCCGGGAAATTAGCCATGAGTGCGAACAAAGCCGGCAAGGCCCGGTCGACGCAAGTCGGGGCTGGGCCTTTGAAAATCCGCCTTCGGAACGCCACGCATTACAGGGTTGTCAGCGAATCAATTGGCATATCCGAAGTCCGCCGGCTGGCGGATGGCGGACGGTTGCGCGGCCAATGCCGCCGCACTATGGCTAGCGCTTCATCAGAGGCGAAGCGCAATGACAAAAGACGGCAACGAAATGGGCATCAACACGCGGCTTGCCCATTCGGGCAACAATCCGCACGACTATTTCGGCTTCGTCAATCCGCCGGTCGTGCATGCCTCGACCGTGCTCTATCCCAACGCGGCGACGATGGCGGCACGCAGCCAGAAATACACCTACGGCACGCGCGGCACGCCGACCACCGACGCCCTTGCCAGCGCCATCGACGGGCTGGAAGGCTCGGCCGGCACGATTGTGGTGCCCTCGGGCCTGGCGGCGGTGACGCTGCCGCTGCTCGCCTTCCTATCGGCGGGCGACCATGTCCTGATCGTCGATTCCGTCTATCACCCGACCCGCAATTTCGCCGACACGATGCTGAAACGGCTGGGCATCGAGGTCGAGTACTACGATCCGCATGTCGGCGCCGCTATTGCCGCGCTGATCAAGTCCAACACCAGGGTCGTGTTCACCGAATCGCCGGCCTCCAACACTTTCGAGGTGCAGGACATACCAGCTATTGCCAGCGCGGCACATGCCGCAGGTGCGATCGTCATGATGGACAACACCTGGGCGACGCCGCTCTACTTCCGACCGCTCGACCATGGCGTCGACATCTCGATCCATGCGGCGACGAAATATCCGGCTGGCCATTCCGACGTGCTGCTCGGCACCGCGTCGGCCAACAACGCCTGCTGGAAACAGCTTTGCGAGACCTTCTACACAATGGGCTGCTGCGCCGGGCCGGACGATGTCTATCAGGTGCTGCGCGGCCTGCGCACCATGGGCGTACGGCTGGACCGCCATCAGCGCAGCGCACTGGCCATCGCCGTCTGGCTGGAGGGCCAGCCGGGCGTGGCGCGCGTGCTGCATCCAGCGCTTGGCAGCCACCCCGATCACGATCTCTGGAAGCGCGACTTCTGCGGCTCGAGCGGCATTTTTTCGATCGTGCTCAAGGGCGGCGACCAGAAACAGCAGCATGCCTTCCTCGACGCGCTCAGGATATTCGGCCTCGGCTATTCCTGGGGCGGCTATGAGAGCCTTGCGGTGCCGGTGTTCCTCGGCGACCGCGTCGTCGCCAAGGGTCCTTATGACGGCCCGCTCATCCGCCTGCAGATCGGGCTCGAGGATGTCGAGGATTTGAAGGCCGATCTGGCACGCGGCCTCGCCGCGGCGGCGGGAGCTTGAGCGACGGCAGGGGGTCTTCCAACAGGCGCATCCTCGGCCCGGCCGATCTGCTGGCCGCAACGGCGCGCGCAAGCTGCAGACAAGCTGCTGGTGGAAGCGGTAGCGTAGGCGGTGCTGGCCGCCGGGAAAAATGTTCGGAACCTTTTGCCGGTTAGGCCGTCCAATGTTTCGATCGGAGGATTTGCCCTCCGGTCAGGAGATTGGCTCGCGATGAGGAAACCGGTCATGTCTGCGACCGTCATGCCCGCCGCACCTGGCGAGATGCAGCTTGTCGGCCGTGCGCTGGCGCGCGAGGGCGGAGCCTTCCACACAATTATCAAAATGCACAACCAGCGACTCTATCGTATCGCCCGCAGCGTCGTCCGCAACGACAGCGAGGCTGAAGACATCGTACAGGAGGCCTATGTCAGGGCCTTTGCCCAGCTCGGGGATTTTCGCGGCGAATCCTCTCTCGCCACATGGCTGTCACGCATCGTCATCAACGAGGCGCTTGGGCGTTTGCGCAAAGGGCGGCGAACGGTAGCGATGCCGCAAAATCTACAAGCCGAAATCATCAAGTTCCCCCTCAATCCCAGCGACGATCCGGAGCGGATGATGGCGCAACGGCAGATCCTCGAGCTTGTCGAACGGGCGACCGATCGCCTTCCCGATGTCTACCGGACAGTATTCGTGGCGCGGGTGATCGAGGGTCTCAGCATAGACGAGACGTCCGAATTGCTTGATGTGCGGCCCGAAACCGTCAAGACCCGGCTGCACCGCGCCCGCGCCCTCGTCCGCAAGGCGCTGGCCGATCAGATCGGCCCGGTGCTGCTCGATGCCTTCCCCTTCGCCGGCCGCCGGTGTGACAGGCTGACCGCCGCGGTGATGCAGCGGCTTGGCTTTACAGACTGATTTTCCCCAATTCCCGGGAACGTTTGCCCCCTTCCGGCATCCAATCATCGTCAACTGAAAATGCCCGGAGCCAACCGCATCCGGCGAAGGAGAACGTCATGTTTATTCGATCGACCACCGCACTGGCAGCGCTTTTCCTGCTCAGCGCAGCGACGTTGGCGCAAGCCTCCGACAAGCCGAGCGACCCGCAGATCGCCCACATCGCCTACACAGCCGGCGTGCTTGACGTCGAGGCGGCCATGCAAGCGCTGAAGAAATCGAAGAACAAGGAGATTCTCGATTTCGCCAAAGACATGGTGCGAGACCATGAAGCCGTAAACAAACAAGCCCTTGACCTGGTCAAGAAGCTCAACGTAACGCCAGAGGACAACGCCACCAGCAAGGCGCTGACCAAGGCGGCGGACGAGGAACGGGCGAAGCTCGCCAAGCTCGACGGCGCCGCGTTCGACAAGGCCTATGTCGACAACGAGGTCGCCTACCACAAGCAGGTCAACGGCGCGCTCGAAACCCTGCTGATCCCCTCGGTCGAGAATGCCGAACTGAAGAGCCTGCTGGAGACCGGCCTGAAGCTATTCCAGGGCCATGAACAGCATGCCGAACATGTCGCCGGCATGCTGAAATGAGAACAGCACCAACGGTGTCGAAACGACATCTATGGATTGCAATGGCACTAATTATTGCTGCCGCACCAGCCAAGGCCGAAACGATCGAGGTGACGATCGAGAAACTGGTGTTTTCGCCCGCTAGCATCGAGGCGAAGGTCGGCGACACGATCGAGTGGGTCAACAAGGACGTGTTCGCCCACACGGCGACCGTCAAAGGCGGCTGGGAGGTGATGATCCCGCCGAAGACATCGGCGAGCCTGACGCTGAAGACGGCAGGTTCGGTCGACTATTTTTGCCGCTTCCATCCCAATATGAAAGGCCGTCTGACGGTGACGTCGCCCTAGCCATGCCAGCGGAGACCGCCCTGCGCGCTCGCAGGGCGGTTCGGCGACGTCAAGCCGCCTGGTAGCGAGGCGCCGGCTCGCCGGTCTGCGTCGCGGCGAACAAGGTGGCGCGGGCGGCGTCATAGGTTTCCCAAAGCGCGCGGTCGTGGACCGACGGCAGCGTGATGGCTTCACCCTGATCGAACCCTGCCAGGGCCGCATCGACCATGTCTTCCGCGGTCATCACCACTGCCGGGTCGAACGCTGAAAGCGGCATGCCGGCGAACTCGTAGAATTCGGTGGCGGTCGCGGCATGAAGAACGAGCTGCAGCCTGACGCCGGTTCCGGCAAGCTCCTCCTGCAGGCCACGGCTGAAGTTCACCACATAACCCTTGGTGCCGCTGTAGAGAGAGGTGATCGGCAGCGAGTGCAGCGCCATGACCGAGGCCATGTTGATTATCGCCCCGGCGTTGCGCGACAGGAATGCCGGCAGCGCCGCTCGGGTCAGGCGCGTCAGCGCCGTGATGTTGAGCGCAATTGTCGACGCGGCATTCTCGTCGGACGTGTTTATCGTCGATCCGAGCGTGCCGTTGCCGGCGTTGTTTACAAGCAAGGTGATGGCGGGGTTAGTGGCGAGCACCTTCTCGACACGCGCCAAGCCCTCCTCCTTGGTCAGGTCGGCGCCGATCACCTCGACCTTGGCGCCATAGGCCCGCGACAGCTTTGCCGAGAGGGTTTTCAGGCGTTCGGCGCGGCGCGCCACGAGCACAAGATCATAACCACGGGCAGCGAGGCGGTCGGCATAGACAGCGCCGATGCCGGCGGAGGCGCCGGTGACGACGGCGACCGGCTTGGAAGCGGAGTTCGACATGGGTTATCTCCTGAATGTTGAGCGCTCAAATGTTGAGCGCTCAACTAACTACCAGATCTGTGCCCCTTTGCAATGCTTCAGCCCTCAACTATTTTGTAAGGATGAAAAAAACAGTCGAATCGTTTGCGACGCTCGAAGATCGGGACGAGCCAGATGCAGAAGCGCCCGGCATGCCGAGCGATTTCGTTTGCATCAATTCGTCGCTGCGCCGTGCGGCGCGCCGGCTTGGCCAGTTGTATGACGCGGCGTTGGTCCCAACCGGGCTGACGTCAACGCAAACCCTTCTGCTCGGCCAGATCGACGGGCTCGCGACCGCTTACGGCGAGGATGGGCCGACGCTGCAGGTCCTCGCCGGCCGCCTGGCGATCCAGATCTCAGCGCTGACGCACGCTCTGCGGCCGCTTGTGCGAGACGGTCTGGTCGAGGTCCGCCACGATACCCACGATCGGCGAACGAAACATGCTGTACTGACGCCGCTCGGAAAAGCGCGATACCAGCAGGCATATGTCGTGTGGGTCGAGGCCAACCGGCGCGTCGAGGCGATTTTGGGGGCGGCCGCGGCCGAAAAGCTGAGGAGCCTCGCCGACGATGTCGCCTCGCAGGACTTTCTCGACTCCTATGTTTCGGGCGCGAAGCCGGCGAGCAGCACCGAATCGTCGGAGTGCTAAAGCGCCGCACGCCCTTTGGGACGCGCTATGGACGGTCTGGTTTTGCGCGACCGGCAACCGCTCGGATGCAGGCGGACGACAATCTGTGCTAAAGTAACCCTATGAAAGCATGGCTGGAAGCGGCAAAGAGCCGGGCGCGCGACATCAAGCTTGATGTCGTCGCCCTGTGGTTCGCCGCACGCGATCCTCGGGTGCCCTGGTTTGCAAAGTTTGTTGCAGGGATGGTGGCCGCCTATGCGCTTTCCCCAATCGACCTGATCCCGGATTTCATTCCGGTGCTCGGCTATCTCGACGACCTGATCATCGTCCCGCTCGGCGTAATCCTCGCCATAAGGCTTGTTCCGCCGCCGCTGATGGACGAGTTTCGAGCGCGGGCTGCCGCGCTCGAAAAACACCCGCAAAGCAGGACGGGGATGTTTCTTGTCGTGGCGCTCTGGCTGGCTTTGGCAGCTTTGCTGATTTGGGCGTTCTGGCCCACCCACGCCAAATAGTCTGATCAGGCTTGCGCTTGAACCGCCTAGGCTGCTGCGCCGGCGGCCTAAAACCCGAGCGCCAGCCATGCCGTCCCGGCAAGCAGCGTGACCAGCGTCAGCGGCAAGCCGACCTTGAAGAAGGCGGCGAACGACAGTGGTGTGCCGGAGACCCGCGCGTACTCGGCGACGATCAGATTGGCGACTGAACCGAGCAGCGTGAAATTGCCGGCCAGCGTCGAGCTCATTGCGACGACCAGCCAGGCGCGCTCGGGGTCTTCCAGGCCTGGTATGAACGGCCGCAGCGCCAGCACGGCCGGAACGTTGCTCATGATGTTGGACAGCACTGCGGTGAAGCCGGACAGCCGCCAGACGTCGTCCAGCCCGAGGTTTTTTGCCGAGGCGACGATGTCGGGGCTGAGCAGCGTCTTCTCGGCGCCGGCGACGACGATGAACAGGCCGGCGAACATGAACAGCAGCGGCCCGTCGATCTCGCGGTAGATGCGCGCCGGCTTGATTGCGCGGGTCACGAGAAGAATGGCGCCGCCTATGAGCGCCGCCTTGGCAACCGGGACGCCGGCAAAGAAGGCTATCGCCAGTCCGATGCAGACGACCACGGCCTTGACCACCTGTCCCGGCAGCATGCGGCCGCGATAGACCTCGGGGCTGAGCTCGGCCTTGCGCGCGAATTCGGCGCGATAGACGATCCGTACTATGACGATGACGGCGATGAGGCCGAATAGCGCGACCGGCGCCAGGGCTGCCGAGAAGGCCGGATAGGATATCCCCGACAGCGCGCCGATGACCATATTCTGCGGGTTGCCGGTGATGGTGGCGACGCTGCCGCAATTCGACGCCGTGGCGGTAGCGATCAGATAGGGAAGCGGGTTGCGGTTGATGACGCGGGTGACGTGGACGACGATCGGCGCCATGACCAGGCAGATCGCGTCATTGACCAGGAACGCTGACAGAACGCCGGTCAGCAGCGTCACCATCACCAGCAGCATGAACGGCGCGTGCGCGTGCTCGATGGCGACGGCGCCGAGCGCGCGAAAAGCGCCCGACACTTTCAGATGCGCCACAAGGATCATCATGCCGAGCAGCAGCGTGATGGTATCGAAATTGATGGCACGGTAGGAATCCTCCGGGCTGAGCGCGCCGATGGCGATCATCGCCGCACCGCCGAGCAGCGCAATGCCTGCCCGGTCGAGGCGCAAGCCGGGGAACCTGCCGACGGCGACGCCGGCATAGGTCAGGATCAGGATCAGCAGTGCCGCCGCGCCCATCAATGTCATTCGTGGAAAAGCCCCGTTCAGATCCGCCCTGCCCCGCCATTGGCGAATCGCCAATGCCCCTCCTCACTGCGACATGAATGAACGCAAGCACAAGAGATGCCCGCGACGTCGGCGAATCCTGTCTACCGAGGCGCCCGGGCGATTGGTGATACCATCGCGCGGCTGGAATCAGTGAAGGCCGAGCCGACATACTTGCGCGTGCCGATCTCGCCCATCAGAGCGAATGCCGGCGCCTCGCACTCGACCCCAGCAATTCGAGCTCACATCCGATGAAGGGGTCTGCACATCTGTCGCATCTACCGCGCTCCCGGCGGCGGCATGGCCAAGTGCGCGTGCTTCTGGAAGATCGCAATCTTGTCGCGATAGGTAATCCGGATCTCGCGTCCGCATCCCTCACACCTGTAGTGGGAAACGACCTGAAACCAGCTGCCGTTCTTGATAACGGCGAAGTCGCATTGCGGGCATTGGAAAGTCAGGCCAACAGAGAATAGGCTGGGAGAGAGGGACATTGCAGCGCCTCGCATTCTGGAGAGCTTGTAGGCGGTTTGGCTAGTCCAGCGTCTCGACGACGAAGGATGCGGCAATCAAATCGTCGGCATCGATTCTGCCCTTGCCGCCCTCCATGACGGCCGCGACCTTTCGAAAGGTCTTCAGTTCACTCTCGGTAATCCGGGCGCCGCGCATCCTCTCATTGAGGTCGGCCACGCGCATTCGCAGCGCCTGGGACGCTCCAATCTCACGGTTCGACATGATGATCATACTCCTCCCTGCGCTGAACGGCATCGTCTTCGCGCCAGGCTCTTCAAACCTCAGGCAGCTGCAAACGTTCCTTGGCTGGGCTTCGGTCTGATCCGAGACGGGACCTAAGTCTCACCTGGTTTCGCGTAATAGTCCGGACATCGCGCCACCCGGAACGGCGGCTGCTCGTAGTAGTTGCTCGCTTTGAGTTCATGGGAGAGCCCATGGAAAATAGCGTTCACCGAGCCCGCTGGTTGCTCGCTCCGGAGGCCGTCTCCACCGCGTTCCTGGCGATTGGAATGGTCGTTAGCTAGGGATAATCGGACTTTGACGAATTGGACCGAAGAACGAAACTGAGATCTGGGCAGCTAAGTCCCTTCCTGCGCTGATAAAGGACCACCCGCCATTCCTCGATTTGGCGGGTGGTCCGTGCGAGCGCGACCGAGGCGTCCTCGTCGCTGGAGCCCAGCATCGAGGCGTGGCGCAGTTCTTCCTCGTCACGGAGATGCCTGATGTGGAGCCTCATGCCGGGGGCGCAGCGCGGTTCGTCGCCTCTTTATGCGTTCGGTGTAGCCGGTCGCGCGGTTTTGAGTTTCTGACAGCGGATTTTAGAGCACTCACCCGTCTCTCGAGCTTTCTCGAAGCGTTCTCGCAGCCGTGGATGCCCTAGCCATGGAATCCGCCAAAGCTACAAGCACGGATTCGTCCGCAGGTTTCGCGACAAAAGTACCGGCCTTGAAAGCCTCACCGCGGCCCTCGATGTCCGTGGCACTGTAAATTACAAAAGGGATATTACGGGCCACGAGTTCTTCAGCAACCGAAGAGCTGATGCAGTCCTGCAAGAGCACGTCCAGGATGACGACGTCCGGCTCAACAAGGGCCAAAATTAGTCGTGCACGACTGCAACTTGGCTCTGAGGCCACCGTAAAGCCAGCCTCTCTGAGTGACGCCTCGATATCGATAACGATCATCGGCTCGTCCTCAAAGATGAGCGCCAGAGGCTTTCTCATGTCCTCCTCCTTTGATGGGCAGGAGCACGGTGTGCGCTGACATCCCGACAACGGCGCCCGGATAATTCATAATCCTGTCAGGATCAGAGTCCATACTCAATTTTTAACGAGCGAAAACAGTCACGTCGCACCTGGTCTTCCCAAAGCTTTGGGAAGCAAGGCGTGCCGAAGATCGTCCTCGCCGCGCAAGTGCTTCACGCAGGCTTTCATGCCCGGTTTCACCCACTGCGTTGCCGGCCGCTTCTTCATGTCCTTGGGTGCCTCGCCGGCATGCTCCTGGACGCGCTTCCAAAGCCGCTCGCGCATCTCGCGATTGACGCTGACGAAGGCACTGCCGACATATTTCCGGGTGCCCGGTTCGCCCACGAGCGCAAATGCGGGCTTGCCTCTCCGCGCTCGACAGCAAGCAGTTCGAACTCGCTTTCCATCAGAGCCTTGACGCAACCGCCTCATCTAATAGCCCGGACCCTGCCACGCCCAGGAGCAGCAGCACAGAAAGCGCCAAGACAGCCAGTAGCATGATGGGTGTTGAGTCTGGAAAGATGACGGTGATCGCGCGAGTCGACTGAGCTTCCAAAGCTTCACCTCCGCCCTCGATCAACGCTTCTTTCCGCTGGCTTCTCCTGATCCCACGGGACGGGAGCCCAACGTTCTTCATGTTCCAAATTCTGGCCGAGATGTCTCCGGCAATTACCGGATCATCGGACAGATGGCCTGCAATCCATTCAGGGAGGTATTCCTCACCGCGCTCGCCCATGGCACCCAGTAACCTGTCACATCTGCTCAACTTTTAGAATTAATCATATCAATCTACTACCATCGGTTGCGACAGGCAAGCCTTAAAGCGCGTCGCGTTTGACCGGCCTCGTGCGACGCTTTAGGTTGCTGTTTTATGCATGTCGTTATCGCAAAACCGCTGTACACTTTTGCGCGACATGCATCAGCATTTTCCGGAACGGAAAAAATCAGTCAACGCCTACGGCTGGGCAGCGCCGGCAGCTCGCAAATGAGCGCGGACGGCGGCGGCATCTCTGGCTTCCATTCGGGTTTGGGCAGATCGCTAAGTAAGGCGATCATTCGCGCCCTCTGATGCGCAAGGGTGGCACGTAGCGCCCGCGCCAGCCCGATCTCGCTCAATGTGTTGGCAAGGTCGTACGCCGGGCGGGGGAATTTCATCGCCCATGTAGCACGGTTTGTTGGCTATCTCCCAACCGGGCCTGTCAACCAGATAACCACCGCTCGAAAAGCCCGCGCCTCCGGGAGAGGAGAAGATGCTGCGGAAGCCGAACGCCCTCCCCGAGCCGGTGTTCCATACGGAAGTCAAAAAGCCCGCCGCACCTTTCGGCACGGCGGGCGATCAGTCGTTCACCAGGCACAGGGTGGGCGGGGGT
>NZ_JBVVQC010000052.1:0-27405 GCF_055811515.1 Mesorhizobium sp. WSM4841 | reverse complement strand
GCGTCTTCGACGCCTGGTTCAGACACCAGAAAATAGAAACCATCGACCTCAATGCCCTGGCTCGATAGGATGGCAAAACTGTTCGCGATGTCCTCGCACACCTGTTCGCGATGTCCCCAGTCCAAACAAAGGGGAGAAGGGAAGAAGCGCGGCGCCGAGATCGCCCTATCCTACGATGCGTCGACGCCTCCGCCGGACCGCCGCGGCGTCGAGCGAGCCGGCATCGTCAGCGGCTATGCCCTTCACCACATATCCAACCGCCTTGCGCAGCGTCGTTTCGTCTTCGTCGAGGCGATTGGTCAAAAGATGCGTCCAGGCAAAGGAGGCGACCAGGTCGGCGACGAGCGTGGCATCGACGTCGGCCGCCACTTCGCCTCTTGCCTTGGCGCGCTCGATCATCTGGCCGGTATGGGCATGGCGTCCTTTGGTGTATTCGACAAGCACGGCGGCCACGGTCGCATCCGACTGCGCCTCGGCGATCAGCGATCTGAAGACGCTGCCTGACGACGTATCATGCCAGTGCGAGAACAGGTTCTTCAGGAAGCCGACGAGATCATCCTCGAGGTTTCCGGTATCGGGATTTTCGACGCGCTTTAGCCGCTGATAGACGTCGAACAGCAAAGCGGCCTTGCTCGGCCACCAGCGATAGATCGTAGGCTTTCCCGCACGCGCCCGCCGCGCCACCGCTTCGATCGAGAAGCCGGAATAACCGGCCTCGACCAGCACCGCCTCGGCGGCGTCGAGAATGGCGTCGGCGCTGTCGGGGTTGCGTCGCGCGCCAATTGATTTGCGGGTCCGATCTGCGTCCTCAGCCATCTGCTTTTTTTCCTTATCGACAATTTCCTCAACATGCATATACGACCTCTCTTGACGAAACGGAACGGTCCGTTTTATATAACGGAACGTTTCGTAACGATAAGGAGAAGGCCAATGACCTCGACCGCCGCCCGCTTCTCGCGCCTCCGCTTTGCGCTGCTGGTGCTTGCCGGCGTCTATCCGCTGATCACCGCCATCCTCTATGTGGTGTTCCCGCTGACCGAAGAGTGGGAGATATGGCAACGCACGCTGGTCATCGCGCCGCTGATGGTCGCGATCATGATCTGGGGGCTCATTCCGGGCGTGCAGAAGATGTTCCGACGGTTCCTCAATCCTGCCCAGTGAGGTAAGCGTGGTGCGGCAGTTCGGTGTCGTCCGCAACGGTCGGGAAAACGCCCTTGCGCCGGCGCCCGCTATCGGGCAAACCGGCGTTCCGCTTGCGATTTTCCCGCCCGAGGTCTTCATGTCAGCCACGATTTCGCCGCTCGCGCCGAAAAAATATCCTAAAATGCCTGACATCGAGGGCGTCCGCATCGCCACTGCCGAGGCCGGGATAAAGTACAAGAACCGCACCGACCTGCTCGCCATGGTCTTCGATGCCGGCACCACGGTCGCCGGCGTGTTCACCAGGTCGAAATGTCCGTCGGCGCCGGTCGATTTCTGCCGGCAGAATCTTGCGCAAGGCAAGGCGCGCGTCCTGGTCGTCAATTCCGGCAACGCCAATGCCTTCACCGGCAACAAGGGCCGAGCCTCCACGGCAATGACCGGCGAGGCTGCAGCCAAGGCTGCGGGCTGCACGCCGGACGAGGTGTTTCTGGCCTCGACCGGCGTCATCGGCGAGCCGCTGGATGCCGGCAAGTTCAGCCACCTGCTCGCCGGACTGGTCAAGGAGGGCAGGCCGGATCTGTGGACCGAAGCCGCCAAGGCGATCATGACCACGGACACCTATCCGAAACTGGCGACCGCGACGGTAAAACTCGGCGACGCCGACGTCACCATCAACGGCATTGCCAAGGGCGCCGGCATGATCGCGCCCGACATGGCGACGATGCTCTCCTTCATCGCCACCGATGCGCCGATCGCAGCCCCAGTGCTGCAGGATCTTTTGTCGCGCGGCACGGCCAAGACCTTCAATGCGGTCACCGTCGACAGCGACACCTCGACCAGCGACACGCTGCTGATGTTCGCCACCGGCACGGCATCCAGGCGCGGCGCGCCTGACGTCACCGATGCCGGGGATGCGCGCCTCGGCGCCTTCCGCCGCGGGCTCGGCAAGGTGCTGAAATCGCTGGCGCTGCAAGTGGTGCGCGACGGCGAGGGCGCGCGAAAACAGGTCGAGGTCACCGTCACCGGCGCGAAATCGGCCCGCTCGGCCAAGCGCATCGCGCTGTCGATCGCCAATTCGCCGCTGGTCAAGACGGCGGTGGCCGGCGAGGACGCCAATTGGGGTCGCGTCGTCATGGCCATCGGCAAGGCCGGTGAACCGGCCGACCGCGACCTTCTGTCGATCTGGTTCGGCGATATCAGGCTGGCGCATGAGGGCGAGCGCGACGCCGCCTACTCCGAGGAGGCGACATCGGCCTACATGAAGCGCGACGAGATCCGCATCCATGCCGATATCGGCATCGGCCGCGGCAAGGCGACGGTGTGGACTTGCGACCTCACCAAGGAGTATGTCGCCATCAACGGCGATTATCGGAGCTGATGGCGTTGGTTTCCAGACATCCGGCAAGCGTGCTTGCCATCGTGCGCCGCTATGAGGCGGCCGGCTTTCGCGCCTGGCCGGCGGCGGCGGTCCATTATGACGGCACCTGGGTGGTGCGGCTGACGGCGGGTCATCCGGCCAAGCGGCTGAATTCGGTCAACCCGCTCGATCCGGGCGACATCCAGCACATTGCCGAGCGCATTGGCCGCGCCAGCCGCCGTTTCGACGCCTATGGCAGGCCGCTGACCTTCCGCATATCGCCGCTGTCGGGGCCGGTCCTTTCCAAACATCTCGACGCCGAAGGCTGGAGCACATTCGACGAATCGCTGGTGATGCGGCTGCCGCTGGCAGACGCCCAGCTGGACGCTGCCATGGACCAGATCCCGCTGAAGGACATCAGCCGCTTCATCGGCGCGTCGCTCAAAGTAAGCGGCTCGGATGTGTCGCTGCGGCCGGGCCTGTCGGAGATCATCGGCGCCATCCAGCCGGAAGCCGGGCTGTTCGCGCTCGAAAAGGGCACCGAACCGCTGGCGACGCTGATCTGCGTCCATGATGGCGATCTTGCCGGACTGTTCGAGATCGCCACCGACAGATCAGTACGCAACCAGGGCCACGGCCGTCACCTCATCCTGTCAGCGCTGAAATGGGCACGGCTGCGCGGCGCCCGGGAAGCCTGGCTGCAGGTCGAGGCCGACAATGCGCCGGCGCTGGCGCTTTATCGTTCGCTCGGGTTCGACGAAGTCTATCGTTACCATTATCGCCGGCCGCCCGGCGCATGACCGGCCCGAACCCTGTCGGCAAGCGCCTGCTCCTGGTCGCAGCCTGCGCGCTGGTCGATACCGACGGCCGCGTGCTGCTGGCGCAGCGGCCCGAAGGCAGGCAGCTCGCCGGCCTGTGGGAGTTTCCGGGCGGCAAGGTCGAGCCCGGCGAGACGCCGGAAGAATGCCTCATCCGTGAGTTGTACGAGGAGATCGGCATCGAGACCGATATTCCCTGCCTGGCGCCGTTCACTTTCGCCAGCCATTCCTACGATGATTTTCACCTGCTGATGCCGCTGTTCGTCTGCCGTCGCTTCCGCGGCATCGCGCAGCCGAAGGAGGGGCAGGTGCTGAAATGGGTGCGGCCGCGCCAGATGCGCGATTTTCCGATGCCGCCGGCCGACGCGCCGCTGATCCAGTTCCTCATCGATCTTCTGTGATTGTGCCGTCACTGCCCGATTTAGACAGCGTTAATGGAAGATTTATCTCGCTGTGAGAAATTGACGGCATGGAAAATCGAAGGGAAGGCCGTGTTCAGGCCTTCGCCGGAGGGCGGCTGCATGAGCCTCGACAGGGACTGGGAATCGATCCGACCCGACCGCAGCTTCAGCGCTGTCCATGCCGGCATGGGCATATTGCGGATCACGCTGCTGTTCGGCTCGGCCGCGGTGGCGCTGGCCTTGATCGCGACGCCCCTGCTCGACAGCCGGACGCGATCCGCCCGCGACCATTTTGCCGGCGGCCTCGACGGAATGAGCACAGGATCGGTCGGGAGCATAGGCTCGATTGGAAGCACGGGCTCGATCGGCCGTCGTGTTACCTACACGCTGCGCAGGAGCGTGCTGCAGCCGCTGCCCAGTTCGATCTGCGTGATACGCGACAATGGCAAGCGCAGCGGCGACTGCTGAGATGGTTTAAAGCGGTCGTTTCATCGCCTGTTAAGCCTGTGCCGTTAACCTTTCTTAACAGGTCGACGCTAGGGTTCCGGCAAGCGGGATCGACGGTCATGAAAACAGTGCTGCAACGATTTTTGGAAGACAAGACCGGCGCGACGGCCATCGAATATGGGCTGATCGTGACCGTGCTGTCGCTTGCCATCATAGGCGGCATCGGCCAGGCCGCAGACGCAATGGCGTGGCTGTTCAGCGACAATTCCAGCAAGCTTGTGAACGCTTTCGCGCAGTGATCACGGCCGGCCAGCCGCATCCGTAGAATCCGGTCAACGCCCGCCGGGATCTTCCAGTATCGTCTTCAGCGATATTTTCGCCGAGCCGGGCTTCAGCGGTTTTTGCTGCGAGGCGTCGGGCGCCCAGCCTGACATCCAGACGATCGGAAAACTCGCCCTGACGCGACCATCGGCATCCGAAAACCGCTCGGCGTAGATTTCGGCGACGCGGGCAAACAGCCTTCGTGTGCCCGGTCGCCTGCTGCGGTCGATGAGCGCGCTGGTCTCGCCCATCGCCCGCAGGTCCGCCATCAGGCCGAACAGGGAATCGTAGCGCACCGTCACCGTCTCGACATCGGCGACGGGCAAGGCCAGGCCGGCGCGTTGCAAAAGCGCGCCGGCGTCGCGCACGTCGGTGAACGGGGTGACGCGCGGGCTGGCGCCGCCGTAAAGCTCGGTCTCGGCGGCGAGGAGGCTTTCGCGCAGCTCGGAAAGCGTACCGGCGCCGGCAAAAGCGCCGAGGAAAAGACCGTCCGGCTTCAGCGCGCGGCGGATCTGAACCAGCATGCCGGGAATGTCGTTCATTGCCTGAAGGGACAAAAGAGACACCGCGAGGTCGAGGCTTTCCGGCTCGAATGGCACGGTCTCCAGCGGCGCCACCAGTCCGGCGGCATCGCCCAGGAACATAGCGTCCGCCTCCACGCGTATGATGTCCGTCACCTTGCCGCTTGTCGCGAGCACGTCGACCGCCGCCGGCGTCTGGCAAAACAGCACGGCCGCTCTGTCGAATTTGCGCTCGACGGCGCCCAGCCGCTCGGCAAGCTCCTCGGCCGCCCGCCGCATCAGGAAATCCGCGCCGGCAGTCGGTCGGGCGAGCGCCCGGCGCTTGTGCGCCAGCCAGAGAGAAGTATCGACTATAGGTTGCAACTGACGGTTCCTGGTTTCCGCTGTCTGATATAGGGTGGCGGAGGAGCAACCACGTGGCCGATCCAATGCCAGATATCAAGAGTACCGCTCGAAAGGCATTGGACTGGCCGGCGCGCATCCTGTTTCCGCCGGTTTGCGCCGGCTGCCGACGGCATGTCTCGCAGCCCGGCGTGCTGTGCGGCGCCTGCTGGCCGAAGCTCAGGCTTCTGGAGCGGCCATGGTGCCCGGTGATGGGCACGCCGTTCATCCATCACATGGGCGAGGGGTTTCTGTCGGCCGAGGCGATCGCCGACCCGCCGCCCTTCGAGCGCGCGCGGGCCGCGGTCGCTTATTCCGGTGTCGCCCGCCAGATGGTGCAAGGGCTGAAATACCAGGATCGCACTGACCTGGCGCCGTGGATGGCGCGCTGGATGCTGCGCGCCGGTGCCGAACTGATCGCGGAGGCCGATGTGGTCGTGCCGGTGCCGCTGCACTGGCGGCGTTTTTTCAGGCGCCAGTTCAACCAGTCGGCGGAACTGGCAAGGGCGGTATCGCAACTTGGTGGCCTGCCTTTTGCGCCCTCGGCGGTCAGGCGCGTCAAACTCACCCGCCAGCAGGTCGGGCTGGAGCGGCGGGAACGCGAGGAGAATGTGCGTGCCGCCTTCAGAGTGCCGGAGGAGGCCGAGATCGAGATCGCCGGCCGCCGGGTGCTCTTGATCGACGATGTCTATACCACCGGCGCCACTGTCCGCGCGGTCGCCAAGGCGCTGAAGAAGGGCGGTGCCGGGACCGTCGACGTGCTGACCTTTGCGCGCGTGCTGCCGGGGGACTTTCGGGCCGACGAGTCCGCGACTATATAGATTGAAGAAAGGCAGGATTGCTGACCGATGGTCGACGTGACGATCTATACACGGATGATGTGCGGCTATTGCGTGGCGGCCAAGCGGCTGCTCGAGCGTAAGGGCGTTGCCTACACCGAGCACGACGCCTCCTTCTCGCCGGAACTGCGCCGGGAAATGATTTCCCGTGCGAATGGCCGCTCGACCTTTCCGCAGATATTCATCGGCGATACCCATGTCGGCGGCTCCGACGATCTCCACGAACTGGAGGCGGAGGGCCGGCTGGACCGTCTGCTCGCCAATGGCTCGACGAATTGAGGATATGACGATGGGTACTTTCAAGGCGGCGGCGATCCAGATGCGTTCGGGCACCAGCCCCGAGCGCAACGCGGTCGATCTGGAGCGGCTGGTGCGCGAGGCCGCGGGCCAGGGTGCGACCTATATCCAGTCACCGGAAATGACCGGTGCGCTGATCCGCGACAGCCAGGCGCGGGCCGCCTCGTTCACGTCCGAGGACAAGGACATCATCGTCTCGACCTCGCGCAAGCTGGCGAAAGAACTTGGCGTCTTCCTGCATATCGGCTCGACCGCCATCCTGCGCGCCGACGGCAAACTCGCCAACCGTGCGCTTTTGTTTGGGCCGGATGGCGCGACACTGGCCATCTACGACAAGATCCACATGTTCGACGTTGATCTCGACAATGGCGAAAGCTGGCGCGAATCCGCCGCCTATGAGCCAGGCACCGAGGCCCTCGTCACCGAGATCAGCGGCGCCGGGATCGATGGGGCGAGGCTGGGTTTCGCCGTCTGCTACGATCTGCGCTTTCCGCAGCTCTTCCGCGCCGAGGCGCTGGCCGGCGCCGACCTGCTTTCGGTGCCCGCCGCCTTCACCCGCCAGACCGGCGAGGCGCACTGGCATGTGCTGCTGCGGGCGCGCGCCATCGAGAACGGTGCCTATGTCGTCGCCGCGGCGCAAGGCGGACTGCACGAGGACGGCCGCGAGACCTATGGCCATTCGCTGATCGTCGATCCGTGGGGCCGCATCGTCGCCGAAGCGGCACATGACCAGCCGGCCGTGATCATCGCCGAGATCGACCCGGCGCAGTCGGTCGCTGCCCGCAAGAAAATCCCAAATCTGAAAAATTCACGCGACTTCGCCGTGAACGCCACTCCGGTCGAGGCGCAAAGTCTCAGGGGTGCGGCGTCTTGATTCGCTTTTCACTAATCTGTGACCACGAGCATGAATTCGAAGGCTGGTTTCGCAGCAACGACGATTTCGACACCCAGAAGAAGCGTGGCTTCGTCGACTGCCCGACCTGCGGCTCGCACAAAATAGAGAAGGCGTTGATGGCACCGGCCCTCTCCACCGGGCGCAGCCGAGAGAAGATCGCGCTCGCCATGGGCGCGGCCCAGAAGCAGGCGCTGGCGCAATTGAAGGCGATGGCCGAGAAGGTGCGCGAGAACGCCGACTATGTCGGCGACAAGTTTGCCGAGGAGGCGCGCAAGATCCATTTCGGCGAGAGCGATCCGCGCGGCATCTATGGCGAGGCGACGCTGGAGGAGGCCAAGAGCCTGGCCGAGGACGGCGTCGAATTCATGCCGATCCCAAGTTTCCCCGACGACCGCAACTGACTGGCTAGGTTACGCTGCCGATCAATTTCTCAAGCAGGCGAGCAAGCGTCTCTTGTTCGGCGCGCGTCAGACCGGAAAGTATCTCGTGTTCGTTGGCGACGTGGGCGGCGACAGCCTCATCTACCAATGCCAGACCTTTTTCGGTCAGCTGCACGACAACCCCGCGCCGATCGTTGGGATGCGGCCCGCGCATGATCAATCCTGACTTTTCGAGCCGGTCGAGCCGGTTGGTCATGGCGCCCGACGTCACCATCGTCGCTTCGTAGAGAGCGGTTGGCGTCAGCGCGTAAGGTGATCCGGAACGGCGCAGCGTCGCCAGCACATCGAATTCCCCGGACTGCAAACCGAAACGCGCAAACAGCGGAGCGAGGCGTTCTCGTGCTATCAGCGACGAGGCTTCGTTCAACCGTCCAAGCACGGCCATCGGAGAGACATCCAAATCCGGCCGCTCTCGTTTCCACTGCTCGATGGCCTTCGCGGCGCGATCCATCTATATCACCGTTAAATATCTTGACGTTAAGAATCTTTGCATTATCTTACCTCAAGACACAGTGCTGGCCAAGAGCCGCAAAGACAATAGGTTCGTTATGAAATTTCTCTGGGATTCAGCACTCGGCCTTTTGGTCGTCACCGGCGGCCTGCTCGGCCTGACGCTGCCGTTCGGCAAGATCGCAACGGCGGCCGGTGTTTCGGCCATGGTCTGGGCCCTCGTCATCTCGCTCGGCGCCGGCAGCGTGCTTTTGTGCGCCTTGCTGCTGCGCGGACAACGCATCCGGCTCACCCTGCACAGACTGCGTTATTTCTTCGTCACCGCGGCGGTGTCCTATGCCTTCCCCAATCTCTTGATGTTCTCGGCCATTCCGCATCTCGGCGCCGGCTACACCGGTATCATGTTCACGCTGTCGCCGGTGGTTACACTGGTGTTTTCGATCCTGCTTGGCGTTCGGCGTCCCAATTTGCTTGGTATCGTCGGCATTGCCGTCGGCTTCCTCGGTGCTGTCATGGTGGCGGTGACGCGCGGCGAGGCTGGCCAGCCGGCCGAATTTTTCTGGGTGGCGGTGGGGCTGCTCATCCCGGTCAGCCTTGCCGCCGGCAACATCTACCGCACGGTCGACTGGCCCGAAGGGACCGGACCGATCGAGCTTGCCGTCGGCAGCCATCTGGCATCGGCTGCGCTGCTTCTTTGCGGCATCTTCACGCTGCAGGGCGGCGGTTCGCTCGCCCTGCTCGGCGGCGTGCCGCTGGTGGTCGTCGGGCAGGTCGCGTCAGCCGCGGCGATGTTCGCCTTCTTCTTCCGGCTGCAGGCGGTCGGCGGCCCGGTCTATCTCAGCCAGATCGGCTATGTCGCGGCTGCGGTCGGATTGTTCGCCGGGACGATCTTTCTCGGCGAGCACTATCAATTGCTGACCTGGGCGGGCGCTGCCATCATCACTGCCGGCGTGTTCATCACCACCAAAGCGCAAAGCCAGATCGCCACGAAGGCGCAAAGCCAGACGGGTGAGAAGGTGGCGGCGTGAGAAGGTTCAGACGGGTGCCTTCTCCGCCAGCACCATGTAATTGACGTCCATGTCCTTCGACCGCTGCCAGCGGTCGGCGAGCGGATTGTAGGCGACGCCGGTGCGGTCGATGATGGTCAGGCCAGCGCCGGCAAGCGCCTTTTCCAGCTCGTCTGGCCGCACCAGCTTGCCGAACTGGTGAGTGCCGCGCGGCAACCAGCGCAGCACATATTCGGCGCCGATGATGGCCAGGCCCAGCGCCTTCAGCGTGCGGTTGATGGTGGCGACGAACATGATACCGCCGGGCTTGAGCATCTCGCCGCATTTGGCCACGAACAGGTCGATGTCGGCAACATGCTCGACCACTTCCATGTTGAGGATGACGTCGAATTTCTCCCCGGCGGCAGCCAGATCCTCCGCTGTCGTGGCACGGTAATCCACCGTCACGCCGACCTCCGCCGCATGCAGCTTGGCCACTTCGATGTTGGTGGCGGATGCGTCGGCGCCGAGCACTTCGGCGCCAAGCCGCGCCATCGGCTCGCACAACAGCCCGCCGCCGCAGCCGATGTCGAGGAAGCGCAGGCCCTCGAACGGCCGCGCCGCACGCGGGTCGCGGCCGAAGCGCGCCGCCACCTGGTCGCGTATATAGGCAAGCCGGATCGGATTGAACTTGTGCAGCGGGCGGAATTTGCCGTTCGGATTCCACCATTCGGCGGCAAGGGCGGAAAAGCGCTCCACTTCTCCGGCATCGATCGTCGACCGTCGGGGTTCTGGCATGGCGTGTCTCCCGCAGACTCAAAAGTTCAGAGCGCGATCGGGCGCAAAACCGGATATCACTTTTGCTGATCGCGCTCTGGTGCGCTAGGAAGTCGGTCGCGAGGCAGCGAATGTCAAGGCAGCAATTTTGCCTGTCGACAGAGCAGTGCTCATGATGCCGGGCGGTGCCGACTGCGATCTGTCAGCATGTGGCAGCTCGATACGCCTCACGGCGGAAACAAAATTATTCCGGCGGACGAAGGAGAGGCGTTGCTTTCAACGGGAGGAGACCATGATGCGAAGCGTAGCTTCCATCCTTTGGCGCCGACTTGACCTCGAGGCCATGACGCCTGCCTGCTGTCTGAAATTGGCCTGCTGTCTGAATCTGGCCGGCCTTCGGAAACGGACGGTGGGCGCAGCCTCAGAGGGCAGGCGCTTTTCGTCCAGGACGGCAAGCCGTGCAGCATTGCCTACGAGGTGACCTGCGATGCCGGCTGGCATACACGATCGGCGCACATCGAGGGCTTTCTCGGCACACAAGATCTGCACTATGCGATTGAACGACTTGCCGACGGCGGATGCTGAACGGCGAATGCCAAGGAGAAGTCGCTGGCCTCATCGATGTCGATCTCGGCTTCACGCCCGCTACCAACCTGCTGGCGATCCGCCGTTTCGACCTGGAGGTCGGCATGTCGACACAAGCTCCGGCTGCGTATCTGACATTTCCCGAACTCAGGCTGGTGCGCCTCGAACAGACCTATCGGCGTCTCGACGAGGCCCGTTACGCCTATGCTTCGCCCATGTTCGGCTACGATGAGATCCTGAAAGTCTCGCCGGCCGGCTTCGTTGTCGACTATCCGGGCCTGTGGAGAGGCGCAGCGCACCTGGCCTGAAGCCACCGCATGTCGTCGATAGGCATGCGGGCACGCGCTGCCGCCCTCGTCTGTCGCCTTCGTCGCCAGCTGCAACCGGCAGCACGCCTTGCGAAACCCAAAGCATTTGGCTAAGGAGGCCGCGAATTCAGCGGCCGGCCCAGTCGCCCTTTCCGTTTTTTCGGCAGCCGGTCCGGCACCCAGTCAAAGGCATTTCGCTTCCATGGCGCGCATCGTGATGAAATTCGGCGGAACCTCCGTCGCCGACATCGCCCGCATCCGCAATGTGGCGCGCCATGTCAAACGCGAGGTCGATGCCGGCCATGAGGTTGCGGTGGTCGTCTCGGCGATGGCCGGCAAGACCAACGAGCTCGTGCAATGGACGCGCGAAGCCTCGCCCATGCACGATGCACGCGAATATGACGCCGTCGTCGCCTCCGGCGAGCAGGTGACCGCCGGCCTGCTGGCAATCACGCTGCAGAACATGGGCGTCCATGCCCGTTCCTGGCAAGGCTGGCAGATCCCGGTCAAGACCGACAATGCGCATGGCGCGGCGCGCATTCTCGACATTGACGGCGCGTTCCTGATCAAGCGCTTCGGCGAGGGCCAGGTGGCCGTGGTCGCCGGCTTCCAGGGCATCGGGCCGGACAATCGCATCGCGACGCTCGGCCGCGGCGGCTCCGACACCAGTGCTGTCGCCATCGCGGCGGCGGTCAAAGCCGACCGCTGCGACATCTACACCGATGTCGACGGGGTCTACACCACCGACCCGCGCATCGAGCCGAAAGCGCGGCGGCTGGCCAAGATTTCCTTCGAGGAAATGCTTGAGATGGCCTCTCTCGGCGCCAAGGTCCTGCAGGTACGCTCGGTCGAGCTTGCCATGGTGCACAAGGTGCGTACTTTCGTGCGGTCGTCCTTCGACGATCCCGACGCGCCCGGAATGGGGGATTTGCTCAATCCGCCCGGAACGCTTATTTGCGACGAGGAAGAGATCGTGGAACAGCAGGTCGTCACCGGAATTGCCTATGCCAAGGACGAAGCGCAGATTTCATTGCGCCGTGTCAGCGACCGGCCGGGCGTCGCCGCCGGCATTTTCGGGCCGTTGGCCGAGGCCAACATCAACGTCGACATGATCGTTCAGAACATTTCCGAGGACGGCAAGTTCACCGACATGACCTTCACCGTGCCGTCCGGCGATGTCGACAAGGCGCTTACCGTGCTCGAGCGGCTGAAGACTACGATCGGCTACGACGTCGTACAGTCGGAAGCCGGCATGTCGAAGGTCTCGGTCATCGGCATCGGAATGAGGAGCCATGCGGGCGTCGCCGCCACCGCCTTCAAGGCGCTGGCCGACAAGGCGATCAACATCCGCGCGATCACGACCTCCGAGATCAAAATTTCGATCCTGATCGACGGTCCCTACACCGAACTTGCGGTTCGCACTTTGCATTCCGTCTACGGTCTGGATAAGCAGTAGCAGACTGCATCGGCCCGAGAATCGGAGTCGATTTTCGGAAAGCACGATGCAGCAGATCGAAAGTCTTAGAGCGTCCTTTGGCGTCCAATTGGACGCATGGCGCTCTAATTGAGTTGTTGCGTGAGCGCCGGCCGCGGGAGAAACTGCGGCGGGCAAAATGTCCATTGGAGAACAAGCCGCGATGCGTGATACGGCCAGTGGCCCGCGCGTTTTGCTGAAACGGCTCCGCGAGCTCATGCAGGAGCCGCTGGAGCCGCAGGAGCGGCTCGACCGCATCGTGCGCGATATCGCCGCCAACATGGTCGCCGAGGTGTGCTCGCTCTATGTGCTGCGCGCCGATTCGGTGCTCGAACTCTATGCCACCGAGGGTCTGAACCCAAAGGCCGTCCATTTGGCGCAGCTCAGGCTGGGCGAAGGCCTCGTCGGCACGATCGCGGCCTCAGCACGGCCGCTCAATCTCTCCAACGCACAGGAACATCCAGCCTTCGCCTACCTGCCGGAAACGGGGGAAGAGATCTACAATTCCTTCCTCGGCGTGCCGGTGCTCAGGGCAGGGCGCACGCTTGGTGTTCTGGTCGTCCAGAACAAGACCATGCGCCACTATCGCGACGACGAAGTCGAGGCGCTGGAAACGACGGCGATGGTGATCGCCGAGATGATCGCCACCGGCGACCTTGCCCGGCTGACCCGGCCCGGGCTCGAACTCGACCTGCGCCGCCCGGTGAGCTTTACCGGCCTGTCCTTCAACGAGGGTGTCGGGCTCGGTCATGTCGTGCTGCACGAGCCGCGCATCGTCGTCACCAATCTGTTCAACGAGGACAGCGATGAGGAGATCAAGCGGCTCGATGCATCCCTTGGTTCGCTCCGGCTCTCCATCGACGATATGCTGGAACGCCGCGAAGTCGCTTTCGAAGGCGAGCACCGCCAGGTGCTCGAAGCCTATCGCATGTTCGCCAACGACAGCGGCTGGGTGCGCCGGCTGGAAGAGGCGATCCGCAACGGCCTGACGGCGGAAGCGGCGGTGGAAAAAGTGCAGAGCGACATGCGTGCCCGCATGCTGCACATGACCGATCCGTATTTGCGTGAGCGGATGAGCGATTTCGACGATCTCGCCAACCGGTTGCTGCGCCAGTTGATGGGGCGCGGGCCAGACGACGTTGCGGCCTCGCTGCCGAAGGACGCCATCATCGTCGCCCGCTCGATGGGGGCCGCCGAACTGCTCGATTATCCCAGAGACAAGCTGCGCGGGCTGGTGCTCGAGGACGGCGCGGCGACCAGCCATGTCGTTATCGTGGCGCGGGCCATGGGCATACCGGTCGCGGGCCAGATGAGGGGCGCCGTTTCCATGGCGGAAAACGGCGACGCCATCATTGTCGACGGCGAGGAAGGCGCGATCCATCTGCGCCCTCAGCCCGACCTCGAAGCCGCCTATGCCGAAAAGGTCCGCTTCCGGGCGCGGCGGCAGGAGGTCTACCGCGAACTGCGCAAGAAGCCGTCGGTGACCAAGGACGGCGTCCAGGTCGACCTTTTGATGAATGCGGGCCTGGCCGTCGATCTGCCGCAGCTTGCCGAGGCTGGCGCCGCCGGCATCGGCCTGTTCCGCACCGAGCTGCAATTCATGGTCGCCTCGACCTTTCCGCGTGCGGAAGCCCAAGAACGGCTCTACCGCGACGTGCTCGACGCGGCGCGCGGCAAGCCGGTCACCTTCCGCACCATCGATATCGGCGGCGACAAGGTGCTGCCCTACTTCAAGGACACGATCCAGGAAGAGAACCCGGCGCTCGGCTGGCGCGCCATCCGCCTGACGCTCGACCGGCCGGGCCTGTTGCGCACCCAGATCCGCGCGCTTCTGAAGGCCTGCGGTGGGCGTGAACTGAAGCTGATGCTGCCGATGGTGACGGAACTCGGCGAGATCGCACAGGCGCGCGAGATCATCGATCGCGAGGTGCGGCATTTGTCGCGTTTTGCCCATCATCTGCCGACCAGCCTGAAGCTCGGGGCCATGCTGGAAGTACCGTCGCTGCTGTTCCAGCTCGACGAGTTGATGAAGGCCGTCGATTTCGTCTCGGTCGGCTCGAACGATCTGTTCCAGTTCGTCATGGCGGTCGATCGCGGCAACACGCAGCTCTCCGACCGCTTCGATGCGCTGTCGACGCCGTTCCTGCGCGTTCTGAAGCAGATTGCCGACGCCGGGGTGCGCAATCAAACCCCGGTGACCTTGTGCGGCGAACTGGCCGGCAAGCCGATCTCGGCGATGGCGCTGATCGGCCTTGGCTACCGGTCGATCTCGATGTCGCCGGCTTCGATCGGTCCGGTCAAGGCGATGCTGACGGAACTGCCGCTGGCCGAACTGGAGACGTTCTTCGACGACAATCTCATGGCGCCGGTCCAGGGGTTGCCGATGCGGGCGCTGCTGCAAGCCTTTGCCGACGACCGCTCCATTCCGTTGTAAATTCACGTGAGGGCGGCCTGCAAATGTCGATTTTCTGCGCTTCCGGTGCTCATGTACCTAAATGTACATTCCGCTCCGGCCTTCGCCGGCCGAAGCCCTCATCGATGCCTCCGCCCTATGAAGGCTACGGCCGGCGTAGGCCGGTTCTCGAAACTCGTCATTTTCGGCTCGCCCTGACGTGAATCTTATCGAAGTTCCAGGACTATGATCAACCTGCCCCGCGACCGTATGGATCAAGTCGTCAAGCGTTTCGACATGCTCGAAGCGCAGATGTCGGCCGGGCCGGCGGCGGACGCCTATGTCAAGATGGCGTCGGAATATGCCGACATCCAGGAGATGGTCGCAAAGATCAGGGCCCTGCGGACCGCCGAGGATGAACAGGCCGACTTGCAGGCGATGCTCGCCGACAAAAGCACCGATGCCGAGATGCGGGCATTGGCCGAGGCCGATCTGCCCGAGGTCAGGGAACGCATCGAGGCGCTGCAAAGGGACATCCAGATCCTGCTTCTGCCCAAGGATGCCGCAGACGACAAGAACGCCATCCTCGAAATCCGCGCCGGAACCGGCGGCGACGAGGCGGCTCTCTTTGCAGGCGACCTGTTCCGCATGTACGAACGCTACGCCGCGGCACGCGGCTGGCGTTTCGAGACGGTGTCGGCCAGCGAGGGCGAGGTCGGCGGCTACAAGGAAATCATCGCCACTATTTCGGGCAAGGGGGTCTTTGCCCATCTGAAATTCGAGTCGGGTGTGCATCGTGTGCAGCGCGTGCCGGCGACCGAGGCCGGCGGGCGTATCCACACCTCGGCGGCGACGGTTGCGGTGCTGCCCGAAGCGGAAGAGGTCGACATCGACATCAGGGCCGAAGATATCCGCATCGACACGATGCGCGCCTCGGGTTCGGGCGGCCAGCACGTCAATACCACCGATTCGGCGGTGCGCATCACCCATCTGCCGACCGGCATCATGGTGGTGCAGGCGGAGAAGTCGCAGCACCAGAACCGGGCGAAAGCCATGCAGATCCTGCGCGCCAGGCTTTACGACCTCGAGCGCAGCAAGGCTGACGAGGAACGCTCCGAATCGCGCAAATCGCAGGTCGGTTCCGGCGATCGCTCGGAGCGCATCCGCACCTATAATTTCCCGCAGGGCCGCGTCACCGACCATCGCATCAATTTGACGCTCTACAAGCTCGACCGGGTGATGATGGGCGAACTCGACGAGATCGTCGACGCGCTGATCGCCGATCACCAGTCGAAGCTGCTCGCCGATATCGGCCTCGATGGCTGACAGTCTGCCCGGGACGCTCGGGCCGCTGCTGAAAGCGGCGCGGGCACGCCTTGCCGCGGCCTCAGTCGCCGATCCGGCGCTGGATGCAAGGCTGATCGTCGAACATCTTTCCGGCACGACCCGCACACAAGCCATCGCCGATCCCGAATGCACGGTCGATGCCTGCGCGATTGCCGCGATCGATGCAGCCTTGAAGCGGCGGATTGCGGGTGAGCCGGTGCATCGCATCCTCGGCCATCGCGAATTCTACGGCTTGCGCCTGTCGCTGTCACCGGAAACGCTGGAGCCGCGACCGGACACCGAAACGCTGGTCGAAGCGGTGCTGCCCTTCGCTAGGGCGACAGCGGAACGGCAAGGCCAATGCCGCATCCTCGATCTCGGCACCGGCACCGGCGCGATCGCGCTGGCGCTGCTCAGCGCCGTTCCGGCGGCGGTCGCCACCGGTGTCGATATTTCGCAAGGCGCGCTGGCGACCGCCATGCGCAATGCCGGGGAATTGGGGTTAGCCGACCGGTTCCAGGTGCTCAAATCCGACTGGTTCGAAAAAGTTTTTGGCCGATACCATGTAATTGCCGCTAACCCGCCCTATATAGCGTCCATAGACATTGAAAATCTGCAGGACGAAGTCCGCGATTTCGATCCACGCCAAGCCCTCGATGGCGGCGTGGACGGTCTGAGTCCTTACAGGATCATCGCCGCCGAGGCGGCAGGTTTTTTGGAAGCCGAGGGCAGGATTGCGGTCGAGATCGGCCACACCCAACGCAAAGAGGTCACGGGCATATTCTCCGCAGCCGGCTATATGCCGGCGGGGGTATTCCGAGACTTTGGCGGAAACGAGAGGGTTCTGATCTTTGAACTGACAAAGGAACTGACAAAGCCGTGATGCAGTGCAAAAAAAGCGCTTGGCAATGCCGGGGAATGCGGCTAGGGTCGCCTTAACCGGATGAGACGAAGCAGGCAGTGCTCTTAGCGATTCGGTTTCCTTGGAAATAGCTGCCTTCTTGCGCAAACGACGCCCAAGCTTCGTGCGGGAATCGTCCGACAAGTGATGTAACCGGAACAGGATGAGACGTGGCGCCAACGCAATCGATGCGGGCGAACGCCGGTGAAGAACGAGACGGCTGGCTGCATGAGCGCCTCCGTGCGTGAACAATTTTCGAAAATTTCAAAATGAAGAGAGTCGAATGAGGCCACAACAGCAGAACAGGCGCATGCGCGGTCGCAACAACAATGGCGGCGGCAATAACAACAACAACAACCGCAAGGGCCCAAATCCCCTGACGCGCAACTACGAGAGCAACGGTCCGGACGTGAAGATCCGCGGATCGGCTCAGCAGATCGCCGAAAAATACGCAACCCTTGCCCGTGACGCGCAAAGCTCCGGCGACCGGGTGATGGCGGAAAACTATCTCCAGCACGCCGAGCACTACAATCGCATCATCGCTGCCGCGCAGGCGCAGCTACCGATCCAGAGCGCTCAGCAGAACCGCGACGATTTCGACGATGACGGCGACGAAGATCGCGACGAGTTCGACAATGCCGGTAACAGCAATGTCGGTGAGACTGCGGCTCCGGTGGTCAACCAAGGTGGCGGCCCGCAGCCGGTCATCGACGGCACGCCGGCCGAGTTGGCGTTCAACCAGGAAAGCGGCCGTGATAATCGCGATAACCGTGGGCGCGACAACAATGGCGGCCGCCATCGTGACCGTCGCCCCAATGGCGGCTACGGCCAGAACGGCCAGCGCGGCGAATACGGTGCGCGCGGCGAGCAGGGCGGACAACGAGACGATCAGAACCGGCGCGACGATCAGAACCGGCGCGACGATCAGAGCCGGCGCAACGAGACACCGGTACAGAACGAGACGCCCGTACAGGCGGAAACTGTGTCTCCGGTCGAGCCGGTTTCTGTGACCGAACCCGCGCCGCAGTTCGAAAACTTTTCGCCGGCGGCTCTCGCTGCCCAGGCTGAGATGAACGAAGCAGCCGCCGAAAGCGGCGCTGCCCGCCGCCCCAGGCGTCCGCGCCGCCCGCGCGTCAATGCTGATCAGGTGGATGGCGGTAACGACAATGCTGGCGCTGATAACGTGAATGCAGCTCCGGCGGAAGATGCCGGTGGCGAGCCCGCCGTCATCGACGTCAACAACTGATCGAGCAAGGCTTCAGACATTCTTGGACGGCGGAGAGAAATCTCCGCCGTTTTTGTTTTGCGCGCCCGGGCAATATTATGCATTCACCATTATTGGGACGTCTTGAGGGTCCGTGGCTTGCGCCCCATATCTCGCGTGAAAGGACCCGGCTCGAACGGGCGGGTCCGTCACCGCAATCTGATCCGGTGCCGCAAAGCGGGCCGGTGACGGAAGGAGACAGAGATGAACCTTGAAAAATATTCCGAGCGCGTGCGCGGCTTCATCCAGTCCGCGCAGACCTTGGCGCTCTCGCGCAACCACCAGCAATTCACCCCCGAACATATATTGAAAGTGCTCGTCGACGACGACGAGGGCTTGGCCGCGTCGTTGATCGAGCGCGCCGGCGGCAGCGTCCGCGACGTCAAGCTTGGCGTCGAGACGGCACTTGAGGCCATGCCCAAGGTGGAAGGCGGCAACGGCCAGCTCTATCTGGCGCAGCCGCTGGCCAAGGTGTTCTCGACCGCCGAGGAACTGGCCAAGAAGGCCGGCGACAGCTTCGTCACGGTCGAGCGGCTGCTAACGGCGCTGGCGGTCGAGAAATCCGCCAAGACCGCCGACATCCTGACCAAGGCCGGGGTGACGCCACAGGCGCTGAACCAGGTGATCAACGACGTCCGCAAGGGTCGTACCGCCGATTCGGCGAGCGCCGAGCAGGGCTATGATGCGCTGAAGAAGTACGCGCGCGACCTGACTTCCGACGGCCGCGCCGGCAAGCTCGACCCGGTCATCGGCCGCGACGACGAAATCCGCCGCACCATCCAGGTGCTGTCGCGCCGCACCAAGAACAATCCGGTGCTGATCGGTGAACCCGGCGTCGGTAAGACGGCGATCGCCGAAGGACTGGCGTTGCGCATCGTCAACGGCGACGTGCCGGAATCGCTCAAAGACAAGCAGTTGATGGCGCTCGATATGGGGTCGCTGATCGCCGGTGCCAAATATCGCGGCGAATTCGAGGAGAGGCTGAAGGCGGTCCTTTCGGAAGTTACCGCTGCCGCCGGCGGCATCATCCTGTTCATCGATGAGATGCACACGCTGGTCGGCGCCGGCAAGGCGGACGGCGCCATGGATGCGTCGAACCTGCTGAAGCCGGCGCTGGCACGCGGCGAACTCCACTGCGTCGGCGCAACGACGCTCGATGAATACCGCAAGCATGTCGAGAAGGACGCCGCCCTTGCCCGCCGGTTCCAGCCGGTCTTCGTCAATGAGCCGACGGTGGAAGACACCGTCTCCATCCTGCGCGGCCTGAAGGAAAAATACGAGCAGCACCACAAGGTGCGCATCTCGGATTCGGCGCTGGTCGCGGCAGCGTCGCTGTCCAACCGCTATATCGCCGACCGCTTCCTGCCGGACAAGGCCATCGACCTTGTCGACGAGGCCGCGTCGCGGCTCCGGATGCAGGTCGATTCGAAGCCCGAAGCGCTGGACGAGATCGACCGCCGCATCATGCAGCTCAAGATCGAGCGTGAGGCGCTGAAGGTCGAGAAGGACGACGCGTCGAAGGACCGGCTCGCCCGCCTCGAAAAGGATCTTTCCGCTCTGGAAGAAGAATCGACCGAACTGACCTCGAAATGGCAGGCCGAGAAGCAGAAGCTCGGGCTCGCCGCCGACCTGAAGAAACAGCTCGACGAGGCGCGCAACGAGCTCGCCATTGCCCAGCGCAAGGGTGAATTCCAGCGCGCCGGCGAGCTTGCCTATGGCAAGATTCCGGAACTGGAAAAGAAGTTGAAGGCAGCCGAAGCCCAGGACGGCAAGGTCGGCATGGTCGAAGAGGTAGTCACCCCTGATCACGTCGCTCATATCGTGTCGCGCTGGACCGGCATTCCGGTCGACAAGATGCTGCAAGGCGAGCGTGACAAGCTGCTGCGCATGGAAGACGAGATCGGCAAGCGCGTCGTCGGCCAGGGCGAGGCGGTGCAGGCCGTGTCGAAAGCCATTCGCCGTGCCCGCGCCGGCCTGCAGGATCCGAACCGGCCGATCGGCTCATTCATGTTCCTCGGACCGACGGGCGTCGGCAAGACCGAACTGACCAAGGCGCTCGCCAGCTTCCTGTTCGACGACGAGAGCGCCATGGTGCGCATCGACATGTCGGAATTCATGGAGAAGCACTCGGTCGCCCGGCTTATCGGCGCGCCTCCCGGCTATGTCGGCTATGAGGAAGGCGGCGCGCTGACCGAAGCGGTGCGGCGCCGGCCCTATCAGGTCGTGCTGTTCGACGAGATCGAGAAGGCGCATCCGGACGTGTTCAACGTGCTGCTGCAGGTGCTCGACGACGGCCGTCTGACCGACGGGCAGGGCCGTACGGTCGATTTCCGCAACACGCTGATCATCATGACGTCGAACCTCGGCGCCGAATATCTGGTCAATCTCGGTGAGAACCAGGACGTCGATGTCGTCCGCGACGAGGTGATGAGCGCTGTCAGGGCGTCGTTCCGGCCGGAGTTCCTCAACCGCGTCGACGAGGTGATCCTGTTCCACCGGCTGCGCCGGCAGGATATGGGCCGCATCGTCGAGATCCAGCTCAAGCGGCTGGAAAGCCTGCTCGTCGATCGCAAGATCACGCTTTCGCTGAACCAGGAGGCGATCGACTGGCTGGCGGCCAAGGGATACGATCCGGCCTATGGCGCGCGGCCGCTGAAGCGGGTGATGCAGAAGGACCTGCAGGATCCGCTGGCGGAGAAGATCCTGCTCGGCGACATCCTCGACAGTTCGACCGTCAAGGTCACCGCAGGTTCCGACCGTTTGAACTTCCGGTCGAAGCCGACGGTCGTGGCGACCGAGGCGGCGGCCTGATTTTCGAGGCCGCCACATAATTAAAACAACGGGGCGCAGATGACGCTGGATGACTACAACAGCTTCTGCGCCTCGCTGCCTGCGGCGAGCCACGTCGTCCAGTGGGGCGGCGCCCATGTCTGGAAGGTCGGAGCCAAGGTCTTTGCGATCGGCGGTTGGAGCGAGGGCAAGGAGCCGTTCGTCACCTTCAAATGCTCCGACATCGCTTATGACATCTTGAAGGAACAGCCGGGCCTTCGGCCCGCGCCCTATCTTGCCTCTCGCGGCATAAAATGGATCCAGCGCCAGACAAGCCAAAGCATGGACGATGACGCGCTGAAGGACTATCTGCGCGAAAGCCATCGCCTTGTCGTGCTCAAGCTGACGAAGCAGGCGCGCAAGGAATTGGGACTCGCCACCAGCTAGCTAAGGTTGCTCTCACCGCCAGAAATCCGCCATCTTCATGCCCGGTTCATGTTGGAACCTTATGGTTGGCAACTGATTTGCTGGCGAAGGGGTTCGCTGCCGCATAGGCCCTAAAATCGAATTCGATTTTCGGAATGCATGATGCGGAGATTTTAAGTGTTAGAGCGTCCTTGCGCGTCCGAAGGGACGCGCGGCGCTCCAAAGTGACAACGCCGGGCGGCGGTAATTATGGACTGGAGAATTTGCCCAACATGTTCCGCACGATCTTCACCCTTTCGGCGCTTGCCGCCGGGCTGCTTTCTTCGAGCGCAATGGCCGCGCCGACGGAAGACATCGCGCCGCGATCTGCCCGTGCGGCCGATGCCGGTGGCGTGCTGGTCGCCCAGAACGGCGATTTCGACGTCTATTACGACGCCAGGGGAAACCGCGTCATCGTCGATGCGGTAACCGGCAAGGTCCTCGCTATCCAGCCGCCGCAGACCAGGTTCGACCGCCGCGCGCTCCGCCGCGAGCGCTTGCGCAATCTCGGACCGGTCGAGGACGACCGCTATTATCTCGACGACCCGGAAGACGCGGCGCGCTTGCGCCGCAGGCAATTGGAGGAGGAAGGCCTGATCGTCGTACCGCCGGTCGACGAATACGATCCCTACAGCGACAATTCGGTGGAAGCTTTTCCCGAAGCACCGCGCGATGACGGCAGCTATGGCAACGATTATCCGGAAGCGCCGCAGCCGATAGAGCCGCGCACCGTCAAGCGCCAGCCGCTCGACGAGGCTTCGATCGAACCGGTCGAGCCGACGGCGCCGGGCGACCAGGCGGCACTGCCGCCAAAGATCGGCGGCGAGACCGTTATTGATCCGTCGCTTTCACTCGGTGCACGCCAGGATGTTGCTGCGTTGCAAGTGCTGCTCGACCGCGCCGGCGCTTCGCCCGGCGTCGTCGACGGGCGCTTCGGCTCGAATGTCGACAAGGCGCTCGCCGCCTACAACGAGATCACCGGCGGCAATCTGCGGTCGACCGATGTGGTCGGCATCCAGGCAGCCCTTGAGCAGTCCGGCGGCGATGCCTTCGCCTCCTACAACGTCACGCCCGAGGATGCGGCCGGCCCCTATGTCGCCTCGGTGCCGGAAGACTACGGCCAGAAGGCGCAGCTCGACCGGCTGAGCTACACCTCCGTCACCGAAGCGCTGGCCGAGCGGTTCCATATGGACGAGAACTATCTGAAGGCGCTCAATCCCGAAGCGAACTTCAACCGTCCCGGTACGATCATCAAGGTCGCCAATTTCGGCAGACTGGTGGCGAATCCGGTGGCAAACATCATCGCCGACAAGGGCAACAAGCAAGTCCGTGCCTATGACGCGTCGGGCAAGCTAATCGCGGCCTATCCAGCCACCATCGGCTCGGCGGACACGCCTTCACCCACCGGCACGCATGTGGTGTCGCGGGTCGCGTTAGATCCGAACTACACCTACAACCCGAGTATCAATTTCAAGCAGGGCGAAAACAACAAGATCCTGACCATCCCGCCGGGCCCGAACGGCCCCGTCGGCTCGGTCTGGATTGCGCTGGACAAACCGACCTACGGCATTCACGGCACACCCGACCCCTCCAAGATCGGCAAGACCGAAAGCCATGGCTGCGTGCGGCTGACCAATTGGGACGCGCGCGAACTGGCAAAAATCGTGTCGCCGGGCGTCACGGTGGAATTCATCGACTGAGCGCCATATCCCAAATCATCGCGCACCCTGGGTCAACCCGGGAGCAGGGTTTTTGGGCGACGTATTAATCGGCCGATGGTCCTTGGCAAGCGAAGGAGCCGCGGTCCGGCGGCATAGAAGTCCCGATCCTGTTCTGGTTTCAACGACAGCAACCCTCTGGCCGGTTGTTGCCGGCGCATAGGAGGTCTAAGCAGGCTTCATGCGTTCTCCAAGCGAAGTCGGCGCCGAAGCCGTCCCACTGATCAGGCCGCTTCCGGCCGATACGTTTTGCCCGCAATCGCGGCGCAGCTTCGTGCTGATCGCGGCGATCCTGGCTTCCGCGCTCGGCTTCATCGACGGTTCGATCCTGGCCATCGCCACCCCGGCGATCCGCGTCGATCTTGGCGCCAGCCTCGCCGAGGCGCAGTGGATTTCGAACTCCTATGCGCTGACGCTTTCGGCACTCATCCTTGTCGGCGGCGCCGCCGGCGACCGTTTTGGCCTGCGGCATGCTTTCGTGGCAGGCATCGCGCTGTTCATTGCCGCCTCGCTTGCCTGCGCGGTGGCGCCGAACCCGCCGGTGCTCATTGCGTTTCGCGCCATTCAGGGCATCGGCGCCGCCATCATGGTGCCGGGCAGCCTCGCCATTATCGCCAAAGCCTATCCGAAGAAGGAGCGCGGCAGGGCGATCGGCATCTGGGCGGCGGCCTCGGCGCTGACGACGGCGCTTGGCCCGGTGCTGGGCGGCGTTGTCTTGTCGGCCTTCGGCGACGGCATCTGGCGGGCGATCTTCGCGATCAATCTGCCGCTTGGTCTTGTCTCGATCTACCTTCTGCTCGCCAAGGTCCCGGCTGACGCACCGACGGAAAAGCGCAGCCTCGATCTCGGCGGCGCTGCCCTCGCCACCTTGGCGTTCGGCGCGCTTGCCTACGGCTTGACTTCGATGGGCAGCGAAGGCGAGGGGCAAATGTCCGGCCCGAGTATCGCCGCCGGCGCGGTGCTGCTCATCGTGTTCATCGTCTTCGAGCGCCGGCACCACGAACCGATGATCGATCTCTCGCTGTTTCGGGTCGGCGCCTTCGCCGGCGCCAATGTAGTGACCTTCTTCCTCTATTTCGCGCTGTCGGCCAACCTGTTCTATCTGCCGATGCTGCTGATCGCCGGATGGGGGCTGAGCGCCGCCGAGGTCGGCTTCATCTTCCTGCCGCTGTCGGTCTTGATCGCGCTGTTGTCGGGGCCCGTCGGCCAGTGGTCCGACCGGATCGGTCCGCGTTTTCCGATCGCCAGCGGCAGCCTCGTCGTCGCTGTCGCCTTTGCCGGGCTTGCTTTGCTGGCCTATGCCGGCATCCACAGTTTCTGGTGGGGAGTGTTTCCGCTGATGGCGCTGATGGGGCTCGGCATGGCGCTGGTCGTGTCGCCGCTGTCGACGGCGGTGATGACGGCGGTCGAGGACAAGGATACGGGTGCTGCTTCGGGAATCAACAATGCCGTCTCGCGCATTGGCGGCCTGATCGCGGTGGCGGCGATGGGGTCACTGGCGGCCTGGATCTATGCGGCAGCGCTGAATAGCGGTGCCGCATCCGGCATTCCGGGTTTCGGCGAACCGGCGCCGGCGGGCCTGGCACCGGATCCCGATGCAGCAAGGCTTGCCGCCAGCGACGCAGCTTTCGCAGCCGTCGCCTTGGCGACCGCGCTGCTTTGCCTGCTCTCGGCAATCGTGGCGTGGACGACTGTTTCCGGCGAACGACTGCCATGGCCGCGTGGATCTGAGACTTCGCAGAGCTGAGGAGCTCGGAAAGGCTCCGGCTCAGCCTTCGATCTTGGCGCTCGCGACCTTCAGCGAATCGCTGTCTTCCTGCTTGAGCAGATCATCGATGCGCCCGCGCTCGCGCTTGAAGGCGACGAGATCGTCGCCCTTCAGCACCTTGCCGACCGGCAGGCGAACGCGCATCGGGTCGACCTTGGTGCCGTTGACGATCAACTCGTAGTGGAGATGCGGACCGGTGGCGAGACCGGTCTGGCCGAGAAAGCCGATGGTCTGGCCTTGGCGGACGCGCACGCCCGGCGCGATGCCTTTGGCAAAAGCGCTCTGGTGATTGTAGGAGGTCTCGTAGCCATTGGCGTGACGGATGATGATCTGTTTGCCATAGCCACCGGCCCAGCCGGCCTTCTCGACGACACCGTTGCCGGAGGCAATGATCGGCGTGCCGATGGAGGCTGACCAATCGACGCCGGTGTGCATGCGCACATAGCCGAGGATCGGATGCCTGCGGGCACCGAAGCCGGAGCGAAATTTTCCCGCGGGCAGGGGATTGCGCAGCAGGAACTGCTGGGCGCTGCGGCCGTCCTCGTCGAAATAGTCGGTGCTGCCGTCCTGCATCTGGAACCGGTAGAAATTGCGCGTCGTACCGCCGAAGCTCGCCGAGACATAGAGCAACTCGGATTCGTCGGATGCCCGGTCGTCGCCGTCCGGCTGCGAGAACAGCACCTCGATGCGGTCCGACGGATTGAGCCGCGACTGGAAATCGACACCGGACGCCAGGAGCTTGATCAGCCGCTTGGTCATCGCCTTGGACATGCCGTAGGAGTAGGCGGCGCGGTAGATGCCGTCATAGACGTTCGGCAGATTGCCGCGCACCACCACCGGCGGCGAATCATCGAACGCAGTCAGCAATTCGGGATTGGGCTCCGGCTCCTGCGCCGGCACATATTGGCCGTGATCGTCGAGCGCGATGGTGACGATATGCTGGGCCCTGTCGTAGATGCCGGTGCGAACGACCTTGGCGGCGTCGCCATGGATCTCGAGGCCGACGCGCAGCACGGTTCCCGCCTTGAGCGCTGTCGCATTCAGCAATTTGGCGATCGCCTCGGCCATGCCGGTGGCGTCCTCGCCCGTATAGCCCGAATCGGCGAAGGCCTCGACTATGTCGCGGTCCCTGGTGAACGGGATGATCTCCTCGGCGAAGGCCGGCGCTTGATCGTCGGGGGCAGCACGCGGCGACACCGAGACGTTTTCCGGGACGATCCTGACGTCGTAGGACCCGGCCATGCTCTCGGCGAATGCATCGCCGAATCGCTGCGGGTCGACATAATGCAGCGATGCGACCTGCACGGCGCCGTCGCTCAGGTCCGTGCCGGCCTGGCGCACCACCTTTTCCACCTCGTCGGCGGACAAGTCACTCTTTTCGTCGAAGGCCGCCGTCTCGATCGGGAAATCGACCGTCTTCAGGCTCATCTCGCTTTCGACCTTGGCGCCATAGATCTGGCCGGCGGCGGCGGTCGCCGGCTGACCGGCATTGCCGTCGCGGTCGTCGCCAAACACCTGCATGGGGTTGAAAGGCGGATAGGCGCGGCTGGTCGTGTGCCCGGCGGCAAGCGCCATCTTGATCTGCACGAAAGGCATGGTGTGGATGACGTCGCGGTCGCCGACCTTGGTCACCATCGACACTTCCATACGCCGGCGGTCCTTGGCCCTGGCGATCTGGCGCGGCGCCACCAGCCTCGTGGTCTTGGCGATCTCGCCGGAATCGTCGCCTCTTGCAAGGCTGATCAGTTCGGCGATCTCGGGCGGCGTTGCCAATTGCTGACGGCCGTCAAGGGCCGCGAACAGCGCCACGCCCATCAGCACGCTCGACGTCACGCCCGTAAGAAAAGTGCCCGACAGCCAGCGCGCCGAAACCTCGCGCCGGTCGGGCGGGCCACTGCGACCGTCCGCAATCAGCGGCGGCTCGTTGCCGAGTTCGGCTATGACATTTTCCGTATCTGGCATCCAGAAAGGCTGCTTCTTCCCCGGGCGGGACGGCTTGTCGCTTTTGTTGTGGCCATGACATTTGCCTGTCACGGCGGGCGAAGTCAACGAAGCGCCTGGCTTCGGCCGAGATCCCCAGTCATACTTCTCTCTTAGTGGCTCTCTTACAGTCTCTTATAAGGCGCCGCGCCGGTGGTGCATGCGCCGGCTTCGTTGGCCTTGGTGTCAAACCGCAATGCGGCGGCAATAGGGCTCCGTGGCGGTGGTCGGCTTTGTTATCCCCATGCCGCCGCGGAAGTCGGCTACCGAAAATCGGCGCCACAATCTTTCGTCGCAAAAAATTCAAAAAAGACGGAAATGGTTGTTGACACTTTGGACGGCTGCCGACTATATACGCCTCACCAACGAGGGCGGCGCGCCG
>NZ_JBVVQC010000051.1:0-27408 GCF_055811515.1 Mesorhizobium sp. WSM4841 | reverse complement strand
TTGCCGAAATCATCCGCCACGTCTGCGATCCACCGAGGCGACGAAAAAGCCAATCCGCCGCAGCAAGGATAACGCTCATGCCCTAAGTTAGCGCCTATGGGGGCCGTTCCATCGAACCAGGCAGCGGCTCTGTCCAGTTTTGTTACCGTGGTCTGGAGGCTTGCGGTGCTCTGCATTACGAATTGGGTGACTGCGGCCAAAACTTGGTCAAGAGGTGCTAATCAACGCCGGGCATGAGCTGCATTGCGTTCTGCAACCGCTCGCTGGATAGTCCTGGCGATGTTGCAGACCTTAATGACTCATTGGCCCCAGATCCTCGCGATCATTCCGCTGGTGATGGCGGCCATCGGCATTGTCCACGCCATAATGACGAAGGAAGACGTCCGCGCCGCCACAGGTTGGGTTGGCGTGATGTTCCTGTCGCCATTCCTTGGCGCGATCATCTACGCCGTTGCCGGCATAAACCGCATCCGTCGTGCAACGATCAGCGCCATGCGGCCCCTTTCCAGCGAGGCGGCTTCCGCAAAACATGAGCGCAACATTGCCGCCGAGGAATTGATTGCCGAGCGGTACGGCCAACGCTTCACCGGCCTGAAGACATTGGGCGACAGGGTGGCCCGGCGTGCCCTGACCTCGGCAAACGCGATTGCGATATTGGAGACAGGTGACGAGGCCTATGCCGCAATGTGCCGAGCGATTGATGGCGCTCAACGCGCTATCCTTCTCGAGACCTACATCTTCGACAATGACGATGTCGGGCGGCTTTTCGTGGAATCTCTCGCCGGAGCCGTCCAGCGGGGTGTCAGCGTTCGCGTGCTGATCGATGCCGTCGGGGCGCGTTACTCCGTCCCCAGCAGTCTTGGGCGTCTGCGAGAGGCAGGAATCACAGCAGACCTCTTCAACGGCAACATTGTCATGGGCCTGCGTCTTCCCTACGCCAACCTCAGAACACACCGGAAGATCCTGGTCGTCGATGGCACGATTGCGTTCACCGGAGGGATGAACATCCGAAAGGGATTCTCAGCCGAGTTCGCCGGCTCCTCCAGCGCGAGGGACACGCATTTTCAGGTCACCGGGCCGGTCGTAGCCGACCTTTTTTCGGTTGCCGCCGAAGATTGGCGCTTCGTGAGCGGCGAGCTCCTGAAAGGCGAAAACTGGCAAGTGGCCACGCTTCCCGCAGCTCCCGGTCAACCGATGCTGGCGCGGGCGGTTGCATCCGGGCCGGATGCCAGCATCGAAACGAACCACAACTTGCTGATCGGGGCATTTTCCGTCGCCCGCAAATCGATCCGCATCATGTCGCCCTATTTCCTGCCGGATCGGGAACTGATCAGCGCGCTGACGACCGCGGCCAGGCGAGGCGTCGAGATCGACATCGTGGTACCGGCGGTGAACAATCTCTTCCTCGTCGACCGGGCGATGACGGCGCAATTCGATCAGGTCCTGAAGCACTATTGCCGCGTATGGCGCACGGAGGGCTCGTTCGATCATTCGAAGCTGCTGTCGGTCGATGGAGTTTGGGCTTATATAGGATCCTCCAATCTTGATGCCCGGTCCCTGCGGCTGAATTTTGAGATTGATATAGAGGTTCTTGATGCAGGCTTTGCCGCGGAGATTGAAGCGCGGATCGGATCGGCAATCGCCTCCGCCGCGTCTGTAACGATCGAAACCTTGAGAGCCCGGCCATTTATCGTCCGCCTGTTTGACCGAGTGTTGTGGCTGGGATCGCCCTACCTTTAGAGGCTTTCTCGTTCTGCCGGGGGGAATTCGGGTGACGCAGCCATCGCTCCTTTTAAGCGCCGCATCTCGTCAGGGCAGGGAAGCAGCGATTGCAGATCCTATTTGAGTGAGACAAAGCTAAGTCTTGAAGGTAGTGAGGACGAGCAGCAGACTCATGCAAAGAACTGGACATAGCTTTCCTGCAAGTGTGCTCAAATCCATTCGCGACAGAAAAAAGCAGAAGGCGAAGGCTGCGCCGTCCGAAGGGACACGCCCCGCGGGGACTCTGGTCGCATCTTACAACGTTCACAAATGCGTGGGCGTCGACAGAAAGTTCGATCCCGAACGAATCGGTCGCGTCATCCGGGAAATCGCCCCGGATGTCATTGCGTTGCAGGAAGCGGACAATCGCTTTGGAGATCGTGCCGGCCTTCTGGATCTGCTGCGTCTCGAATTGGAAACAGGCCTGGTGCCGGTGCCGGTGTCCGGAAACGGCAAAGGGCACGGCTGGCACGGCAACGTTCTGCTTTTCAAACGGGGCATCGTTCGCAATGTCCATCAGATAAAGCTCCCGGGGCTGGAGCCGCGCGGAGCCCTGGTTGCCGAAATCGATCTGGACGAGAAACGAACTCTGCGCATTATCGCAGCCCATCTCGGCTTGCTGCGCCGATCGCGCTCCGAACAGGCCCGTGTCGTGCTCGAAATCATGAACAGACCGGACGAAAAACCAACACTGCTGCTCGGCGATTTGAACGAATGGCGACTCGGAAACCGTTCCGCGCTGAACACGCTGCACACGACTTTCGGTCCCGCGCCGCCGGCGGTCCCCACCTTTCCATCGAGTCTGCCGCTGCTGTCGCTCGACCGGATCATGGCAAATCGACACGGAATGATCTCAACCGTCGAAGCCCATGACACGCCGCTTTCGCGGGTCGCCTCCGATCATCTACCGCTTATAGGATTCATTCGCCTATGATGTAGCTGCCCAGCCCCATGGATGGAGATCGGTTCAAAGGGAAGTTCTAGTCTAGACTAGCGGAGCGGGGGCGGCCCAGCGGCTTTGTTGCGGGGGGAGGCCGCTGGGCCTGACCAGCGAGCCTTCGGGGGGCGTGCTCACGTGGCTGGTGAATACGTGAATTAAAGCTAATGCAATCGAAACATGCGAACGAAGTACGTGTCGGTAATTCCGCTGCGCAGAAGCCATAAGGTGCCCCGCAATGGGTCAATAAGTCTGGCACGGCAGTTGCTTGGTCAGGTATGGGGGAAACGGGGCGGAGGCCCGTCGCTTCGCAAATGTAGCGGCGGGTCTTCTGCATAGAGGTCGCGTCCCAGCCTACGCGCTGCCGTCTCGCTTTCCTCATCAATCGTTCGGACTGGCAGATAGGCGTTGGTTTCCAGCCACTCGCGCGGCACGATCTGAATGAGGTCCGACCGGCCAATTTTCATTTCGGCCGCGATGGAGTTTAGAGCGTCCTCCGTCGCGGGCTCCAGCGGCACGCCGGCAACGTTTCTGAGCATCAATGCGTGCGGCGCAGGATGATCTGCAGTTCCGCCCCGCGACATAGCTGCGATCGGTCGGCGGCGCTTTCAAGCTCTCCCGCAAAAGACGGGCGGTCATTCAGAGGGCCGAATGATCAGTGGCGGTGCAGCGCAAATTGCGACAATGCGGACCATCAAAGGCCAAGCACGGTTGTTAGCGGCGTTGATTTGGGCCTTCATCGTTTGTGGACGTTAGGAACGGAGTTAGGAACTAGCCTTGATAAAAATGGAAAAGGTAACTTAAATCAGACACATAGCTTAATATCTGGCGGAGGGAGTGGGATTCGAACCCACGGTGGGCTTGCACCCACGCCGGTTTTCAAGACCGGTGCCTTAAACCGCTCGGCCATCCCTCCATCGTGATTTTTCAATCACTTGGATGCTCGTCCTGATCTCAACTCATACCTGTCGGCACTGCTGCGCCACCCGGAGATCGTTCGCGCTTCATTGCTCTAGTGCGCCCGACGAAGTCCTGTCAACCAGCCGTTGCCTGTTCCTGCCATGGGCGTTTGACGGCGGAACTGAACCACGTCGAACATCGCTGCGCCGAAGATTGAAAAGCGGTGGTTTTTCACAACAATCGCCGGGACGGTTTGCGCCACAATCTCGCCCGGTTCCGACCACAATCGGTTAATACGGTGATAAACAATTCCTGTGCACAAGGGATTGCGAATCAAGGTGGCGCTGGCATTTGTCGAGTGGGTTTTGGCCCTGCCGACGGTCAAGTTGCGGTGCCTTTGTTGAGAGGGGACAACCAAGAAATGCAAAGCACGGCGCGCCCGCGTCTTCGTCGCGCTTCCGCTTTCGCGTTGTTTGCCCTGTCGGCTGCCTTGCTGGCGGCTTGCGCCGCGCCGCCACAGCCAAAGGCGATGGTCAACAAGAAACCCCGCTCCAAGGAATATTTTTCCGAATCCGAATACGGCGTGAAGGCCAGCCCGCGCGTCACCTTCAAGATGTCGGGCCTGCAGCGTGGCGGCGGACGCGACCAGCTCGGCAAGCCCTATCAGGTGCGCGGCAAGTGGTATTATCCGAAGGAAGACAAGCGCTATGCCAAGATGGGTCTCGCCTCCTGGTATGGCGAAGCCTTCCACGGCAGGCTGACCGCTAACGGCGAAGTCTACGACATGACACATCTGACCGGCGCGCATCCGACAATGCCGCTGCCGAGCTATGCGCGCGTCACCAATCTGAAGACCGGCAGCTCGGTCATCGTGCGCGTCAACGATCGCGGCCCTTACCATGACGGCCGCATCATCGATGTGTCGAAGCGCGCCGCCGAAATGCTCGACTATGCCAATATCGGCACGGCCAAGGTGAAGGTCGAATATGTCGGCCGGGCGCCGCTTGACGGCAATGACGATCGGTACCTGATGGCCTCCTATAATCCAGGCAACAGAGTGCCGGATCCGTCGGACGGCTTGCCCACCGGTGTCATGATCGCCATGGATGGACCATCGCCGAGTACGGCGTTGGTCGCCGCCGCTCCATTTCCCGGCCAGTTGACGAATTCCGCATCGGCACAGCCTGTCATTGCCGCGCAGGCGCCGGCCTCCGGCAATGTGACGCTGCCCGATTTCGGGCCGATCGTGCCGGAACGCCCGCAGATCAATCTGCCGGCGCAATCGCCGTTCGGCGTAGCGGCGCTGTCTTACGCGGACGAACGCGTGCAGCGCGCCTCCAATGTCTTTGCCGCGCTGGATGGCGCCGGCATGTCGCCTGCCGAAATCCTTCGATCGTGGAAGCGGCAAGCTCCTCCGGCCGCTTCGCCCACGGACTATATCGCGGCTGGCTCGTTCGAGGATGCCGCCGAGGCGCAGCGTGTGGCAGCCCGGCTTTCCAGCTTCGGCAAGACCGAAATCCAGCGCTCCGAATTCGAGGGCAAGGACTGGTATTCGGTCAACCTCTATCCGGACGGCCATGGCAGCCTGGACGAGATGCTGCAGGCGGCATGGTCGCATGGCGCACCGGACGCGCTCGTGGTTCGGAACTGACCGGCAAAACCTGAAGTTTTGCCCTGTTGTCCATCGCGCGGTTGATCGGCCGGGACAAAGCCTGATAGCTTGTAGAGCTTGCCCAGAAATACCGGCTGACAGGTCGAACCTCCCATGAAATCTCGCTTCGCCGCGCCTCTCGCCGGGCTTTTGGGTTTTGGCCTCCTGCTGCTTTCGCTGGCTCCGGCCGCGGCGCAGCTTTTCGAGACCAAGGCCGCGCAGGCCTTCATGATCGATGCCGAAACCGGAACGGTGCTGTTTTCCAAGGATGCCGACAGGCCGATTCAGCCGGCGTCGCTGGCCAAGCTGGTGACGATGGAGGTGGTGTTCAACGCCATCAAATCGGGGCGCGTGACGCTCGACGACACATTCGTGGTGAGTGAGAACGCATGGCGCACCGGCGGCGCGCCATCCGGGACGTCGACAATGTTTGCCAAGCTGAAGTCAACGATCCGGCTTGAAGACCTGATCCAGGGCGTGACGGTTCAGGCCGCCAATGACGGCTGCATCATCATCGCCGAAGGTTTTGCGGGATCGGAGGCGAATTTCGCGACTGAGATGACCGAGCGCGCAAGGCAGATTGGCCTCGAAAAATCGACATTCGTCAATGCAACCGGTCTGCCGGCCGACGGTCAGCAGACAACGGTTCGAGAGCTTGCGATTCTGGCCCTGCATATCTGGCGCGAGTACCCGGACCTCTATCGCTACTACGGCCAAAAGGATTTCACCTGGAACAAGATCACCCAGAGGAACCGCAACCCGCTGCTGGCGATGGATATCGGTGCCGACGGCCTGGCGATCGGCAGGAGCGAGGCATCCGGGTTTGGCGTCGTCGGCTCGGTCAGCCACAGTGGCAGGCGGGTCATTGCGGCGATGAGCGGCCTGGCAAGTGACCGCGAGCGCGCCGAGGAAGCGCGAAAGCTGCTCGATTGGGGCCTTCGTTCCTTCCAGAAGACCGAGATTTTCGCCAAGGACGAGGTGGTCGGCGAGGCCCAGGTTTTCGGCGGTGCGAAATCCGGTGTGGCGCTGAAGGCAAAAGCGCCCGTGGTCATCTTCCTGCCCATCGCCAACCGCGACAAGCTGACCGCCAAGATCGTCTATGACGGGCCGGTTGCAGCTCCCGTGGAGGAGGGACAACCAGTGGGTGCGCTGCAGGTCTGGATCGGTGATACGCTGAGCCAGGAGACGCCGCTTTTCGCGGCCGAATCGGTTGGCGTCGGCACGCTGCCGCAACGCGCGCTCGATGCCGCCAAGGAACTGGCCGTCGGCTGGCTGCGTTAGCACCATGCGTGGATCTTTTCTCAAGTCAGGACTATTACGGTCCCGCAGCATGGATAAGGGCTTTGGCGTACGGATTTTTCATCACCTTCGAAGGCGGAGAAGGGGCAGGCAAGTCGACGCAGATCGAGCGGCTGGCCAGTAAGATGCGCGCCAAGAAATACGATGTCCTTGTCACGCGTGAACCGGGTGGCTCGCCGGGCGCAGAGGCGGTCAGGCATGTCCTGCTTTCCGGGGCTGCCGAGCCATTCGGCCCCCGGATGGAGGCGCTGCTTTTCGCCGCCGCGCGTTCCGACCATGTCGAGCAGGTCATCCGGCCGGCGGTCGAACGCGGCTCGATCGTGCTTTGTGATCGCTTCATGGACTCCTCGCGCGTCTACCAGGGCGTCACCGGAGGCCTCGACCCGGCGTTTATGGGAGCGCTGGAAAAGGTCGCCATCAATGGCATGGTGCCCGACATAACGCTGATCTTTGATATCGACCCGGCCGAAGGACTGCGGCGCGCCACGGCGCGGCGGGGCACCGATGCCGGCGCCGACCGCTTCGAAAAGGAAACACTTGATATCCACCAGCGCCGCCGCGAAGCCTTTCTGGCAATCGCCGCGGCAGAACCCGAGCGCTGCATCGTCGTCGACGCGTCCGCCGACCCCGACACGGTGGAGAATGTCGTCACCGCCGCCGCATTCGCGGCCCTGGAGACGATGACGCCGGCGCACAGGAAGGAGGCGCCGGGATGATTTTCGAACGGATCGCACCAGAACAGCACGACACGCTGGACGGCGTCCCGGAGCCATCCGAGACGCCGCGTCTGGTCGGGCATGGCCAGGCGGCGAACATGCTCGCCACCGCCTATCGCTCCGGGAAGCTGCCGCATGCGCTGATCTTTGTCGGACCGGTCGGCATCGGCAAGGCGACGCTCGCCTTTCACCTGGCGCATCATCTATTGAAGCATCCGGCGTTCGAACAGGCGCCGGAGGTCCTTGCCGTTCCCGATCCGGCGTCATCGCTGTTTCGCCAGATCGCCACCGGCGCGCATCCCTCGGTGCTGCATCTGACCCGCCCGCCGAACGACAAGACGAAGAGTTTTAAGACGGTCGTCACCGTCGACGAGATCCGCAAGGTCAGCCGCTTCCTGTCGCTGACCTCGCATGACGGCAGCTACCGGGTGGTGATCGTCGATCCGGCCGACGACATGAATACCAATGCTGCCAACGCTTTGTTGAAGAATCTTGAAGAACCACCGGCACGCACACTGTTCATCCTCATTGTCCATGCGCCGGGCAGCCTTCTGCCGACGATCCGCTCGCGCTGCCAGATGGTGCGGCTGACTCCGCTCGATGCCGAGAGCCTGATGACGGTTCTGGAGAGCGTCGAACCACCGCCACCGGACGATCCCGCGGCGCGCGCAGCACTGGCCAAGCGGGCAGGGGGCAGCGCGCGCACCGCAATCCTGTTGACGCAGTATGGCGGGCTGGAAATCGCCGAAACGCTCGACGCTCTGGCGACAGCGGGAAAGAGCGATGTTGCCGGCGCCTATCGCCTCGCGGAGGCGGTCGCCGGGCGCGACCGGGCCATCCAGTTCGATATCTTCAATCGCCGTGCGCTCGACCTGCTCTCGACCGGTGCAAGCCAGGCCGCGCTGGCGGGCGATATGGCGCGGGCCAAAACGCTGTCGGATACTTGGCACGAGGCTTTGAACGCTATATCTGAGACCGACACCTACAATCTCGACAAGAAGCAGCACGCCTTGACCATGATCGACCGCCTGAATTCTGCAATGCGAATGTGACGGCCCATCGGGATGGCAATCGCCGTTTCGATACGATATCTCACCGGCATCTTTCATTCAGACATTCATGACGGCTCATCCATGGCACTCGAAAAATACTACCTCACGACGCCGATCTTCTATCCGAACGGCAAGCCGCATATCGGTCATGCCTACAATGTCATCGCCAGCGACACGCTGGCCCGCTTCCAGCGGCTCGACGGCAAGGACGTCTTCTTCGTCTCGGGAACCGACGAGCACGGTTTGAAGATGCAGCAGACGGCGGACGCCGAAGGCCTGACGCCAAAAGCGCTTGCCGATCGCAATTCGGCGATCTTCCGCTCGATGCTTGAAGCGACCGGCTGTTCGAACGACGTTTTCATCCGCACCACCGAGGAGCGCCACTACAAGGCGTGCCAGGCGATCTGGACGCGCATGGCGGAAAACGGCGACATTTACCTCGACCGCTATAGCGGCTGGTATTCGGTGCGACAGGAAGCCTATTTCGACGAGGCTGAAACCAAGGTCGGCGACGACGGCATACGTCGCGAACCGCTCGGCTCGCCCGTCGAGTGGACCGAGGAAGAGAGCTATTTCTTCCGCCTTTCCGCCTATCAGGACAGGCTGCTCGCGCTCTATGAGAGCAGCCCCGAATTTGTCGGACCGGCGGAGCGGCGCAACGAAATCGTCAGCTTCGTCAAATCCGGGCTGAAGGACCTGTCGATCTCGCGCACCACGTTCAAATGGGGTGTGCCGGTGCCGGGCGACGACAAGCATGTGATGTACGTCTGGGTCGATGCACTGACCAACTACATCACGGCTGCCGGTTATCCGGATGCGGCCGATGACAGATGGTCCTTCTGGCCGGCGAACGTCCACGTCATCGGCAAGGACATCGTCCGCTTCCATGCCGTCTACTGGCCGGCCTTCCTGCTGTCGGCAGGGATCGAACTGCCGAAGCGCGTATTCGCGCATGGCTTTCTGTTCAACCGCGGCGAGAAGATGTCGAAGTCGGTCGGCAATGTCGTCGATCCGTTTGCGATGATCGAGCATTATGGTCTCGATCAGGTACGCTATTTCTTCATGCGCGAGGTGCCGTTCGGCCAGGACGGCAGCTATAGCCACGAGGCCATCGTCAACCGCACCAATGCCGACCTCGCCAATGGCCTTGGCAATCTGGCGCAGCGCTCGCTGTCGATGATCGCCAAGAACTGCGGCGGCGTAGTGCCGAAACGCAGCGATCTGGCGGAGGTCGACAGGGCGATCCTCGACCAGGCGGTGGAGGCGCTTGCTACTGCACGCAAGGTGATGGCGGAGCAGGGCATCCACCTAGCGCTGGCGGCGATCTTCGGCGTCGTGGCGGAGGCCGATCGCTACTTCGCCTCGCAGGAACCCTGGGCGCTCAGAAAGACCGATCCGGCGCGCATGGAAACGGTGCTGTGGACGACCGCGGAAGTCGTCCGACGCGTGGCGCTGCTGTGCCAGCCCTTCATTCCGGGATCGGCCGCTAAGCTGCTCGACCTGCTGGCCGTACCGGCGGACAGCCGCGATTTCGTACATGTCCACGCGGACCATGCGCTGGTATCAGGGGTTGCTTTGCCCGCGCCGGAGGGTGTGTTTCCGCGTTACGTCGAGCAGCCGGACGCGAACATCTGATGTTGGTGGACAGTCACTGCCATCTCGACTTTCCGGACTTCGCAGAGGAGCGGGCGGCCGTCGTCGCCCGCGCTTTAGCCGCCGGAATCGGCCGCATGGTGACGATCTCGACGCGTGTGAAGCGGTTCCAGCAAGTGCTTGAGATCGCTGAGTCTTTCGACGAGGTTTACTGCTCGGTCGGCACCCATCCGCACAACGCTGCCGAGGAGCTGGACGTGACTGTCGAGGCGCTTGTCCGGCTGTCCGCTCATCCCAAAGTGGTGGCGATCGGCGAGGCCGGGCTCGACTATTTCTACGATCATGCGCCGCGCGATGCGCAGGCGCAGGGCTTTCGCACGCACATCGCCGCAGCGCGCGAGACGGGCCTGCCTCTGGTCATCCATGCGCGCGACGCCGACAGCGACATGGCTGATATCCTCGAGGACGAAACAGGGAAGGGCGCCTTCCCCTTCGTCCTGCACTGTTTTTCGTCCGGGCGCAGGTTGGCCGAAGTCGGGGTGGGGCTCGGCGGCTTTGTTTCCTTTTCCGGCATCGTGACTTTCAAGAATTCGACCGAGCTGCGCGCCATCGCCGCCGATGTGCCACACGACCGCCTGCTGGTCGAAACCGACGCGCCCTACCTCGCGCCGATACCGTTTCGCGGCAAGCGCAACGAGCCTGCCTATGTCGCGCATACGGCCAAGGTGCTGGCCGAAACGATCGGCGTCAGCGAGGCCGAAATCGCCGCCGTCACCACCGACAATTTCTTCCGGCTGTTCAGCAAGATGCCGCGCCCGACCGCGCTGAGCGCCTGACGCATGAGCGACCGGCTGCGCCTCACCATACTCGGCTGCGGCTCATCGCCGGGCACGCCGCGCATCACCGGCGACTGGGGCAATTGCGATCCGGCCAATCCGAGGAACCGGCGCATGCGCAACGCAGCGCTCATCGAGCGGATCGCGGCAAACGGCGACAGGACCACAGTCGTCATCGATACCGGACCGGATTTTCGCGCGCAGATGCTGCTGGCATCGGTCAGGCGCATCGATGCGGTCGTCTATACGCATCCGCATGCCGACCATATCCACGGTATTGACGATTTGCGCGGCTTCGTGCTCGAGCAGAGTCATCGCATCGATATCCACGCCGACCAGCCCACCATGCTGCGGTTGCGGCAGGCGTTCGCCTACTGTTTTGAAACACCGCAAGGTAGTTCCTATCCGCCTATCGTAGAGCCTCATATCATCGACCACGCCAGGCCGGTGGTGATCGAAGGCGAGGGGGGTACCCTCGCCCTCGAGCCGCTGCCGCAGATCCATGGCGATATCATATCGCTTGGTTTTCGCATCGGCGGGCTCGCCTATTGCCCCGATGTCAGTGATTTCCCCGACGCCACCGCCGAACGGCTGCGCGACCTGGACGTGCTGGTCATCGACGCGCTGCAGTACAGGACACATCCGAGCCATCTGTCGCTCGGCCAGGCACTCGGCTGGATCGAAAAACTGACGCCGAAAAAGGCCGTTCTGACGCACATGCATGTGCCGCTCGACTACGCTGCGGTGATGGCCGAGACGCCGGTCGATGTCGAGCCGGCCTATGACGGCATGACGATCGAAATCCCTTATGAATCTGCATGATAGGTTCGGTTCTTCATGGCTGGAAGCATTGATCGTGTGACCAGGGCAGCGGCCGATGCCGGCCTCGAGATCGAAATCACGCGCATGGGTGCCTCGACACGCACCGCCGAGGAAGCCGCCGCGCAATGCGACTGCACAGTCGCCCAGATCGTCAAATCCTTGGTGTTCCAGGGGGAAACCAGCGGAAAGCTGTTTCTCTTCCTGGTTTCCGGCTCCAATCAGCTCGATCTGGCCAGGGCTGCCGCACTGACCGGCGAGCCGCTGAAGCGCGCCGACCCGCGGCAGATCCGCGACGAGACCGGCTTTGCAATCGGCGGCGTAGCCCCGATCGGCCATCTGATTGCAATCCCGGCGTTCGCCGACGAAACGCTGCTCGGTTTCGATCGCGTTTGGGCAGCGGCCGGCGCGCACGACGCGGTGTTCGCCGCCGAGCCACACGCAATGGTCAGGGCAGCCAGGCTGTCGTAGCGACGCTGGCAGTCTGAATCGATCGCGCCTGATATCGCAGCCTCGGGGCTGCAGCGAGCGCCGCCCGGCGCACTCCTATTCGGCGGCGATGGCGGTGGGCGGCAGCATGACGTCAGGCGCCGCCGGCGCGAACAACATCTTTACGACGTTGCGGAAGGCGAGGATCTGGCGTTCGAGGACACGCGGGTCGCCGAGCCCCCGCGACATGATGATGCCGCCATCGATCACACAGGAGAACATGATGGCCACGTCTTCGAGGTCCATGCCTTTGCGGGCAGGATAAACGGCCGCGATCTCGTTCAGCGCATCGCGAAACCGCCCGTTCCAGGAGCGTACGGCGGCGGCGGCGATGTCGCGAACGGTGCGGTCGAAGAGGCGCTCCTGATAGGTGAACGTCGCGATCAGGCAGCCGGGGTGGCCGTTCGGCAGATCACCCATCAACTCGGCAAGCAGCTTGAGCGTGATCAGGAACGACTGCAACGGATCATCGGACAATTGCCGGCCGCGGTGAAACACATCATCGAAGATGCGGTCGTTCTCCTCGACGTAGCGCAGCATCAAGGCGCGGGCGAGTTCGTTCTTGTCCTTGAAATGATAGAAGAAGCCGCTCTTGGTGATGCCGGCTTCGGCAATCACCTCCTCGATGGAAGTCGCGCCGAACCCCTTGGCGAGCACCGAGGCCTCGGCGATCTCCAGAATGCGTTCGCGCGTTTCCGCACCCTTGCGCATGACCGAATGCCCTCAAATCCACTGTACCGGCGGTATGGTTTTCACACCCACCAGCATCGGCACCGATAGCAATACGACCGGCCCGGCGCGGCTATCCGTCTGTAATTACTGCGGTTCCCGCTTCAGGTGGAGTACCGGACCACAAGCCTTCTATCGCACCGGCGGCACGCGCTGCTAAAACTTGGCTATTCCGAACCGGCCGCCACCAGGGGCAGCACGGTGTCATCTTACCACTGGAGACAAACATGGCCAAGTACCGCCAGAATCTGCCGCAACTCGCCAACAGAACATTCCTGAGCGATGGCGGCATGGAAACGACTTTCATCTTTCACGAAGGCCTCGACCTTCCGCACTTTGCTTCATTCACGCTGATGGCAACGCCTGAAGGCCGGCAGAAGCTGAGGGAATATTACGTCCGTTATCTGACCATTGCGCGCAGAAGCGGGACCGGCTTCATCCTCGACACGCCGACGTGGCGAGCCAACCCCGATTGGGGAACCTTGCTCGGCTACGGGCCGAAAGCGTTGCGGGCCGTCAACGAGAGCTCGATCGAGCTTCTTCTCGACCTGCGCAATGAGTTCGAGACCGCCGAAACGCCGTGCGTCGTCAGCGGCGCGATCGGGCCGCGCGGCGACGGCTACAAGGCCGGCAAGATGGACGCCAACGAGGCGGAAGCCTATCACGCGCCGCAGATCGAGAGTTTCGCGCGGACCGAGGCCGACATGGTTGCGGCCTATACGCTCACCAATTTCCACGAGGCAATCGGCGTGGCGCGGGCGGCCAAGGCGCATGCCATGCCGTGCATGATCTCGTTCACGGTGGAAACGGACGGCAAGCTGGTGACCGGCATGGCGCTCGGCGAGGCGATCGACAGGGTCGACGACGCGACAGACGGTGCGCCGGCCTACTATATGATCAACTGCGCCCATCCAACGCATTTCATGCAGGCGCTGAACAAGCGCGAGCGCTGGCTCGATCGCGTCTATGGCGTGAAGGCGAATGCTTCGGCCAAAAGCCATGCCGAACTGGACGAATCGGAGACGCTCGACGCGGGCGACCCGGACGATCTCGGGCGGCGCTACAGCAGGCTGACAGCCTCGTTTCCGACGATGCGCATCCTGGGCGGCTGCTGCGGCACTGACCACCGGCACATCGCGGCGATCTGCGAAGCCTGCGTGCCGCAAGCGGCGTAGGAGCCTGTGTGCGTCCCAGGAGACGCTACGCTATCAACCGCAATTCCGCTTAGTTCCAAGGAACAAGGAGCTGCGGTTGGGCCGAATGCATGCAATCAAAACCGCATCTCAGTTCCATAATCTATCTTATGCGACTTCCGGATAGGTGGCCAGATGCAGTCGCGGCTGATGACCGCCCGGCTCGCCGCCTAGCAAGCAGTGCATATGCTGGACCGAGCCCTGCCTTGTGACCATGAACTGGCAAATGCCAAGCTGATCAACGTCGAGTACGCCTTGGATCCGGCTGCTAACGGTCGACCTGTTCGGCTGCCTGCGCTTCGCTTCCGCCAAACATGCCTGGCGGCTCCGGCGAGGAAACCGCCTGCCCTCTGCCGATCATCGCCCGAAAGCGGCTCCTGCGGCGCGGTGGCAGCGGTGCGCCCGACCCGCGGGACAGAACCCGCGCGCCTGGCGCCGCGGCTGCCAAAGAGGCCGCCAAGCAATCCGCCGCCGGCAGACTGCTGTGCCTGTTGCTCCAGTTCTTCGATGCGGGACTGCGCCGCGTTCAGCGCCTGTTCCTGCACAACGATCGTCTGCGCCATGTCGTATGGCGCGCCGGGCTGCCGGGCAATCTGATCGTTGATGAAGCGTTCCGCTTCGGCATCGCGCGGCGGCGTCTGCCGCTCGACGTTCGCAAGTTTCTCGAAAAGGTTGCCGATCGCCTGCTGGTCGTTCCTGTCCATGGGAAGCACCCCGACATCCAGGCGCGCCGCGTTCCAAGAGATTTTCGCGACGCGCTTCAAGTTTCTGTTTATGCATGTCGCGTCCCCAAAAACGCTGCCGCGACATGCATTGATTTGACGCGGCTATTCGCGCTCGCCGGTGAAGTTCAGCAGCAGCTGGAAGATGTTGATGAAGTTCAGATAGAGCGAGAATGCACCGAACACGGCGAGCTTCTGCTGCGATTCCGCACCGAAGTTTTCCGCAAACTGCTCCTTGATCGTCTGGGTATCCCAGGCGGTGAGACCAATGAACACGGCGATGCCGATCACCGAGATGGCGAACTGGAGCGCAGTCGAGCCGAGGAAGATATTGACGATGCTGGCGATCACCACGCCGATCAGACCCATGATCAGGAAGGACGAGAACTGGGTCAGGTCGCGTTTGGTCGTGTAGCCGTAAAGGCTGGTTGCGCCGAACATGGTGGCGGCGATGAAGAAGGTGCGCGCGATGCTGGTCCCGGTGAACACCAGGAACACGGAAGCCAGCGACAGGCCCATGACCGCACAGAATGCCCAGAACATCGCCTGAGCGCCGGCCGCGGACATCGTTTGTATCCGGAACGAGAACAGCAGCACGAAGGCGAGCGGTGCCAGCATCACCACCCACTTCAACGGGCTGGAAAAGATCGGCACGTAGAGGGCTGGCGTGGAAGCCACCACGAAGGCGATCACGCCGGTAACGACGAGGCCAACGCCCATATAATTGTAGACGCGCAGCATGTGCTGGCGCAGGCCCTCGTCGTAGACGGCGCCGGTTTGGGCTCCGACGCCGGTGCGGTATCCTAGATTGGGGGTGTTCATGCCGGTTCTCCTTTGTGAGGGTCAGTAAAGCGTGTTGGCGAGCGTTTCTGCGGTGCGATCGAGATCGCGGACACCGCTTCGGGCGACGACTGCGTAAGCAACTTCGCCGATCTGGAAATAGGCCGAGGAAATTTCGCCCGAGGGGGCGACGGTCGGCTGGACCACGTCGAACGTTCCGGGCCTGATCGCGAACAGTGAGACCAGCCCCAGGTCCCCTGTTTCGACAGCCATCTCGACGCTCGGGCCGAACTGCGACGGATAGATCTGCACGTCACGCACCTTCCAGTCCTTCGGCAGCGACGGCATGACGATCGCCGTGGCGGCGCGGATTTCGTCCGCATCGTAGTTCGGCGCTTCGGGCTGGGATGACATGGCCTCGCGCATGATCGTCGTCCTGTGTGCCCGGATCGCTTCCTCCAGATAGACAGGCGGCTGGGTCGAGGCGACGACTTTCGTCACCGATATCGGCCCGACGATCCCGTTCGCCAACCAGCCCGCAGCCACCAGTACTGCGACCGCCGCAGCCCGCTGCGCCGTGCGTAAGGCGCCCCCCCGGGCCAGTCCCCGCTCCAGCCGCCGTGCCGCATCGGCCGTTGCCGGCCGCGCCATGCCCTTGGATCCGGCAAGCGCCACGCGCAGTTCGTCGCGCGTCCTGAGGTCGGACATCACGCGAGCGGCCGCCTCCGGACGGGCGGAAAGAAACGCCTCGACCTCGATGCGGCGGGCAACGTCCAGCTGGTCGTCGACATAGGCGTCGAGGTCGGCATCGGTCACCGGGTTGCGCAGTTCGCTCATCATGGACATCACGGGCCTCCCACGATCTTGAGGTGGCTTTTCGCATGTGCCGGCAATTTGTCCTCCATCTCGCGGAGCGCTGCGCGCGCCCTGCCGATGCGCGACATCAGCGTTCCCAGCGGTACGCCGCTGGCCTCGGCCGCCTGGGTGTAGGTAAGTCCCTCGATTGCGACGAGATGCAGCGCCGAACGCTGCTCATCCGGCAATTTGAAAAAAGCTTCGCGCACCTGTGCCAGGCGGACGGAATGCTCCTGGGGAGCCTGCATGCTGGCGTCGGCAAGATATCCGGCCTGCTCGACGCGCACCGCTTCGGATTTGCGGGACCGCAAGCCGTCAATGAAAGTGTTGTGGACGATCGACAGCAGCCATGCGCGCAGGTTACCGCCGGATCGAAAGGTGCCGCGCCGCTCATAGGCACGCACCAGCGCGTCGCTGTCGCGCGCCAGCGAACGCGCGTAGCGCCGCAGGGAACCAAGCTGTCCTATGATATCGAAGCGTGGCATCGACCCTCTCACGTCCTGTTTACGGAGCATGGCAGGTTTTAATCCCGCTCTTTGAGTTTTTTGCGATCCGGGAAGGTCAGGCATCACAGGTACAACGCCACCATCGCGCGTACGGCTTGTTTGTCCGCGAACGAGCAGTCCTCCCCTCAGCCGCCACAATTCGGAGCGCGGTTTTAGCGCACCGGGGATTTCGATGTTTATCCCTGAATTAATTTGTGACGCGGAAAATCGCGAAGGTGTCATCTTTCTCGGGGCACGTGCGAGTTATAGGCAGGAAACATTCACCGCCGAATCTTCGCTTCGCCGACGGCCCTTTGGGCCCGCTTTGTTCAACGAATTATCGACCCGACATGACAAGCAATGTGCCAACCCAGCGGGATACCCGCATCGATGTCTTCCGCGCGCTAGCGCTACTGACGATCTTCGTCAACCATGTGCCGGGGACGATCTTCGAGTATTTCACGCATAAGAATTTCGGCTTTTCCGATTCGGCCGAAGCCTTCGTGCTGATTTCAGGGATTGCCGTTGGGCTCGCCTACGGACTGAAGTTCCAGCCGGGGAACCGGTTGCTCATCACCCTGAAGGCCTGGCGGCGTGCCGGTGTCCTCTATGTCACCCACGTCATGACCACTGTCGCGACGCTGGCGATCTTCTCGGCGGCTGCATTGCATTTTTCGCGGCCCGACCTTTTGAAGCTGATCAATATCCAGATGATCATCGAGGACACGCCGGAAGCGCTGCTCGGCATCGCGGCGCTCGGGCATCAGATCGGCTATAACAACATTCTTTCCATGTATGCCGTCGTACTTCTGATGATGCCGCTTTTCTTGTGGATCGGCACTTTCAGCCTGCGCCTTATGCTTGCTGCGTCCGCTCTCCTCTGGCTCATCGTCGGAATTTTCCAGATCGCGCCTTCGAATTTTCCCGGCGACGGCTTCTGGTTCCTGAACCCGCTCTCCTGGCAGTTTCTTTTCGTCATCGGGATCGCCGGCATGCTGCATGTCAAGCGCGGCGGCGAAATCCGCTTCAACTGGATGATGGCGAGCGCGACTGTCGGGTATCTGGTCGGTGCGCTGATTTGGGTGCGGCTGCCGCTGTGGGGCATCGAGACGGCCTCCGGCCTGCCTACCGTGCTGACCGGCTTCGACAAGACGTTCCTGTCGCTGTCGCGCCTCATGCACATTTTGGCGATCGCCTATCTCATCGTGGCAATCCCGGCGCTTTCCAACCTGGCGAGGACCAGGCCCGGACACCCGCTCGCGGTTCTCGGTAAGCATTCGCTGCCGGTCTTCATCGCCGGAACGATCTTCGCCATGATCGCGCAGGTCATGAAGGTCGTCAGCCCAGACGGGCTCCTCTACGACGCAATCCTGATCTCGACAGGCATCGCGCTGCAATTCGGCTTCGCCTATTACCTCGAATGGTTGCCGCGGATCGGTTGGGGCGGCAAGAAACAGCAACCTGTCGCCGCCTTGCCGTCGGCCGCCCTCAAGCTGGCGTCATAGAACGGCGTCGACCAACTGACATGCGGAAAGCCACATTTGCCTGCTGCGTCCTCCTCGCCGTGTCGTGGAAATGACGAGTACGATGAGCCGTGCCAATCGAGGCTTATCTTCCGGTTTGGCGGTTTTCAGCTTGGTGCAAATGAAACCGCTGGCGCAGCACGGCCGATTTGCGTATCACTCCGCCGCCAACGGAACCGCGCCGATGTTTGAAGACCTCCAGCCTGCCCCAGCCGACAAGATCCTCGCCTTGATCGGCCTGTTTCGCGCCGATCCCCGCCCCGGCAAGGTCGACCTCGGCGTTGGCGTCTACAAGGATCGCGATGGCAAGACGCCGGTGATGCGCGCCGTGCGCGAAGCCGAAAAGCGACTGCTGCAGAGCCAGGATACCAAGACCTATCTCGGCCTTGCCGGCGATACCGGCTTCAACACGGCGATGGCGAGGCTGGTCTTTGGCCATGCGGCCGAGCTGACGCGAATCCGTGCGGCGCAGGCGCCCGGCGGCTCGGGCGCGCTGCGACTGGTGGCTGAGCTGCTCAAGAGGACGCGATCGGACGCGACGATCTGGCTGTCGGACCCGACCTGGCCGAACCACATGCCGGTGATGCGCGCCGCTGGCCTGCACATACGCGAATATCCCTATTTCGACGCCGCCTCAGGTGCTGTTCGCTTCGCTGACATGATGAGTGCGCTGGCGACCGCCAAGAGCGGCGACGTGGTGCTGCTGCATGGTTGCTGCCACAATCCGACAGGCGCCAATCTGGACACCGCGCAGTGGGCTGAAATAGCCGAACTCGTCGTCGAGCGCGGCCTGCTGCCCTTTGTCGACATTGCCTATCAGGGCTTTGGCGAAGGCCTCGACGCTGACGCCGTCGGCTTGCGCCTGCTGGCGGCGAAAGTCCCGGAAATGGTCGTTGCCTCGAGCTGCTCGAAGAACTTTGCCGTGTATCGTGACCGTGTCGGCGCGGCGATGATCCTGGCCAAAGACAGCGCGCAGGCGGATGTGGCAATGAGCCAGATGCTGTCGGCCGCCCGCGCCATGTACTCGATGCCGCCTGACCACGGCGCGGCCGCGGTGCGCATCGTGCTCGAAGACGCCACGCTGCGCGCCGACTGGGAAGCTGAGCTCGAGGAGATGCGCCTGCGTATGCTGCGGCTCCGTGTCCAGTTCGCCGAAGCGCTGCGGCGGCAGTCCAATTCCGACCGCTTCGATTTCGTCGCCAGCCATCGCGGCATGTTTTCCCGGCTTGGCCTGTCCGAAGCGCAGGTCGAGCGGCTGCGCGCCGAGCACGGCGTCTATATGGTCGGCGACAGCCGCATCAACGTCGCTGGCCTGCCGGAGGACGGGATGGACGCGCTCGCCAAGGCGATCGTCTCCGTGCTCGACTGAACACTTTGCTTGACCATGAACTTTTCCGAAAACCGGCTTCCACTTTTCGGGATCATGTCCCGCGCAACTGTGGACAATGCGCCCTTGCCGGCTGACAGGATTTGCCGAGTGATCGGTGCACGATAACATTCGACAGATGAAACCCTCGAAAGACATTTCCCGGCTGATCGAAATCATGGCGGCGCTGCGGACGCCGGAAACCGGCTGCCCGTGGGATATCGAGCAGGATTTCTCGACCATCGCGCCCTACACGATCGAAGAAGCCTACGAGGTGGCGGACGCGATCGCGCGCGGCAACCTGGACGATCTGCGCGACGAGCTCGGCGACCTTCTGCTGCAGGTCGTCTACCATGCGCAGATGGCCGAGGAAGCCGGTGAATTCGCCTTTGGCGACGTGGTCCAGGCCATCACCACAAAAATGATCCGCCGCCATCCGCATGTCTTCGGCGACGAGAAGGCGCGCAGCGCCGGCATGGCTAAGGGCATGTGGGAGAAGATCAAGGCCGAGGAAAAGGCGGAAAAGCGAAACGCCCGCCTCGCCCGCGGGCACGATCCGGAGGATCATGGCAAGGGTTTTCTGGACAGCGTACCGGTCGCCCTGCCCGCTTTGACCCGGGCGCTCAAGCTACAGGAAAAAGCGGCCCGCGTCGGCTTCGACTGGAGCGAGGCCACGCCGATCCTCGACAAGATCGAGGAAGAGATCGGCGAGTTGCGCCAGGCCCTTGCCAAGGGCGATACGGCGTCGATCAAGGACGAGTTCGGCGACATGCTGTTTGCCGTCGTCAATCTCGGGCGTCATCTCAAGGTCGATTCCGAAGCGGCGCTCAGCGGCACCAACGAGAAATTCCGGTCGCGGTTCCACTATGTCGAGCACGCGCTGGAAGCGTCGGGAAACACCCTGGAAAAGGCGAAGCTCGATGAGATGGAGGCGCTTTGGCAGCGGGCCAAAAGCGCGAAGTAATAGAAATTACCCGCTGTTTTTACGGCGCAATCTGCTTTCTATCTCTTCATGCGCGCTTTGCGTCGCCTTGAGCGCGACGGTTACGCCGCCGTCTTCATTGTCGGTGCGCGAGACGACGTCGCCATTGCGGTAGAGCCAGTCGACGAGCCCGAGCTGCTCAGGCTTGAGCGTGACGGTCAGCGTTTCCAGTTCGCCTGACACTCTTGTCTCGATGATCGCCTTCAGCACATCGATGCCCTCGCCGGTGGCGGCCGATATGGCAATCGGCGGCGCCTTGTTGCCGTCGATGCCGTCGGCGAGCAATCGCGCCCGGTTGCCTTCATCGAGCCGGTCGATCTTGTTCCACACTTCGATGACACGCTTGGTGTCGCCGGCATCGACGCCGAGATCGGCGAGGATGCGCTCGACATCCTCGGCCTGGGCGGCCGTGTCGGGGTCCGAAATATCGCGCAGGTGGATGACGAGATCGGCCTCGACCACCTCTTCCAGCGTTGCCCGGAAGGCTGCAATCAGATGCGTCGGCAGATCCGAAATGAAACCGACCGTGTCCGAAAGGATGACCGGCGTGCCGTGCGGCAGTCGCACCTGACGCAGTGTCGGGTCGAGCGTGGCAAACAGCATGTCCTCGGCCAGCACCCCTGCTCCGGTCAGCCTGTTGAACAGCGTCGACTTGCCGGCGTTGGTATAGCCGACGATCGCCACCACCGGGAACGGCACCTTCTTGCGCTTGGCGCGGTGCAGGTCACGGGTGCGCCGCACGGTTTCCAGCTCGTGCTTGAGCTTCTTGATCTTGTCCTGCAGGGCACGGCGGTCCGACTCGATCTGTGTTTCACCAGGACCGCCGAGGAAACCGGCGCCGCCGCGCTGGCGCTCGAGGTGGGTCCAGCTTCGCACGAGCCGGCCCTTCTGATAGTTGAGGTGAGCCAGATCGACCTGCAGCGTGCCTTCCTTGGTCCGTGCGCGCTCGCCGAAAATTTCCAGGATCAACCCGGTGCGGTCCAGCACCTTGGCGTTCAATTCCTTTTCCAGGTTGCGCTGCTGCACCGGCGTCAGCGGATGGTCGACAATGACCAGTTCGGCACGGCCCTCTTTGACGATCTCCGCGAACTCCGCGACCTTGCCGCTTCCGAGCAGGGTTGCAGGCCGCGGATCGTTGACGGTCACAACCGCGGTATGGATCGGGTCGAGGTCAATGGCTTGGGCAAGGCCAACCGCCTCGTCGTGGCGGGCCTCGGCAGAACGCGTCAGGCGCGGACGATTCGTGTCTTCGTCGCCTCGTGGCTGGCGGGTAAGCACGGGCACAATGACCACGGCCCGGGTCGAGCCTTCGGCTTCCGTCCCCGGCTGATATGCTGGTTTTTCGCGAACGCTGCGGTCCGCGTCTTTCTTACGTGCCAATCAGGCGCCCTGGCTTTCCTCGCCATCGAACATCTGAACCGGCTGGCTCGGCATGATCGTGGAAATGGCGTGCTTGTATACGAGCTGAGAATGGCCGTCTCGACGCAGCAGAACACAGAAATTGTCGAACGAAGTGACCACGCCGGTCAGCTTCACGCCGTTGATGAGGAAGATGGTGAGTGGGTTTTTGCTTTTGCGAACTGAATTCAGGAACAGGTCCTGAAGATTTTGCGATCGTTCCGCCATTGTTCTTGTCTTTCGCCGATCCCCTTCGGTTTGCAGGCCAATGCGCCAAATTACCTGGCACATGTCAAGCGCGCAAACACCGTCTTGCCGTCAATAACGACAAGCAGAACGAGATATATTGATGTTCATTCCACCTGTGCGGTTATCAGGCTGGACTTTTTTCCGCAACGTCAAAAAAGGCGTGCCGCAAGGAAAGTGTTATGGAGCCCGGATGGCCGTTGGCGACGGGAGCACCGTCGATCGCCACGATCGGCATGGCGATTGTGGTGGCGGAGCTGATGAAAACCTCGCGCGCGGCCTTGGCTTCGGCGACCGAAAAGCCCCGTTCCTCGATCTTCAGGCCGAGCTTGGCGGCCACTTCGAACAGCGTGGTGCGCGTGATGCCGCGCAGGATGCCGTGCTCGGCCGGACGCGTCACCAGCACGCCATCCCTGGTGATGATCCAGGCATTCGACGATCCACCTTCCTTGACCGTGCCGTCGGCATCGACGAACCAAGCTTCCTGGGCGCCGGCTTCCTTGGCCTTCTGCTTGGCGAGCACATTTGGCAACAGGCCGACCGACTTGATATCGACCCGATCCCAACGGTTCTCCGGCACGGTGATAACCTTGATTCCGCTTTCGGCTCTCTTCGTGGCAGCAGCGGGGTCGGCTTTCCTGGCGGTCACCACCAGCGACGGCTTCGTGCCCGCCGGAAAAACAAAGTCACGGCTGGCGACGCCACGCGTCACCTGAAGATAGACCAGGCCATCGGTGACATGGTTGCGGCGGACCAGCTCGCGCATGATGATCGGCAACACGCCCCGCGTGACCGGCCAGTCGATCGACAATTCGGTCAGCGAACGGTTCAGCCGCCCGAGATGGCGAGGCATATCGACGATGAAGCCGCGCGCCACCTCGCAGACCTCGTAGACGCCATCGGCGAACTGATAGCCGCGGTCCTCGATATGCACGAAAGCGTCGGCGTGAGCGACATAGCGCCCGTTCACATAGGCAATGCGCGGCATGGGTCACCCCTGGAGAAGTCAGCGCATGACCCCGAAAATCGGAATCGATTTTCGGAAAGGATCATGCCCGCAAAAATCAAAACGCTACAGCGCCCTTTGCGCGTCCCAAAAGACGCGCGGCGCTGTAGCGCTTTCTTATGCGATTCCGCCGCCGCCGTAACCGATAATTGCGTAAGCCACGATTGGATTGGCTATCAGACGCCCAGCGACTTCAGCTTGCGGTGAAGCGCCGAGCGCTCCATGCCGATGAACTCGGCCGTTTTCGAGATGTTGCCGCCAAAACGGTTGATCTGGGCGATCAGGTAGTCCTTCTCGAACTGTTCGCGCGCTTCACGCAACGGCAGCGCCATGATGTGCTGATCGGACTGGTTTGGTGTGCGCGGCATGACATCGCCGATCTCGGCAGGCAACAGATCGGCGGTGATCGGTGCATCGATATCGTCGCCGCGCGCCAGGATCATCAACCGCTCGACATTGTTGCGCAACTGGCGGACGTTGCCTGGCCAGTTGTGCGCCTGCAGGACCGCCAGCGCGTCGTCGCCGATGCGCCGCGGCCGGATGCCGGCCTGGCGGGCGATCTGTTTCATGAAATTGTCGACCAGATATGGGATGTCCTCCCGCCGCTCGGCCAGTCCCGGCACCATGACCGGAACCACCGCCAGACGGTGATAGAGATCCTCGCGGAAGCGACCGTCGGCAATCATTGCCTCCAGATTCTGCGAGGTCGACGAGATGATACGGACATCGACCTTGACCCGTTTGGTGCCCCCTACCCGCTCGAACTGCTGTTCGACCAGCACGCGCAGGATCTTGTTTTGCGTTTCGCGCGGCATGTCGGCCACTTCGTCGATGTAGAGAATGCCGCGATGGGCTTCCTCAAGCGCGCCGACCTTGCGTTCGACACCGTTGGATTCGGTGCCGAACAGCTCGACTTCCATGCGTTCGGGCGTGATGTTGGCAGCGCTCAGCGTGACAAATGGGGCGCTCTTGCGCGCCGACAGCGTGTGGATGGCGCGTGCCGCGAGTTCCTTGCCCGAGCCGGACGGGCCGATGATCATGACGCGGCTGTTGGTCGGCGCGACGCGCTCGATGGTCTGGCGCAACTGGCTCATCGCCGACGACATGCCGATCAGGTCGAAGGTCTCGCCGCTGCGCAGCTTGAGATCAGAAACCTCGCGTCTCAGTTTCGAGGTTTCAATTGCACGTTCGGCGATGAGGATCAGCCTGTCGGCCTTGAACGGTTTCTCGATGAAGTCATAGGCGCCGCGGCGGATGGCCGAGACCGCCGTCTCGATGTTGCCGTGGCCCGAGATCATCACCACGGGCAGGCTCGGATGCATCGTCTTGATCTCGTCCAGCAACGCCAGTCCGTCCAGACGTGAGCCTTGCAGCCAGATGTCAAGGAAAATCAGCCTAGGCGCCCGGTCGGCGATCGCCGCCAGGGCGCTGTCGGCATCGAATGCCGTGCGGGTTTCGTGACCTTCGTCGCTCAGGATACCGGCGACAAGTTCGCGGATGTCTTCCTCGTCATCGACGATGAGAATGTCAGACGCCATTACCGACCTTTTCAGTTTGTCTTTCGTGTTCCGTCCTGCCTTCGCCGCGCGGCGGCACGGTGGCGGCGAGCGGCAGGATGATGCTGATCATCGCGCCTCGCCCGTCGTGGAAATCCGCCGGCGCGTCATGCAATTCGAGCCGGCCGCCATGGTCCTCCACTATCTTCTTGACGATAGCGAGGCCGAGCCCAGTGCCCTTCTCGCGTGTCGTCATGTAAGGCTCGAGCAATCGCTGACGATTCTCGCGCGGCAAGCCCTTGCCGTTGTCGATGACATCGATGCGAATCGCACCATTCTGGCGCCTGGCTTGAATCCGGATTATGCCGTGCGAGCGGTCCTTCTGATCAAGTCCGTCAATCGCCTCGGCCGCGTTCTTGATGACATTGCCAAAGGCCTGCGCCATCAGGCGGCTGTCGAAAGTGCCTTTGAGCGGTTCGTTGCCGAACACGCGCTCGAAGGTAATATCGGCGCGGCTCACTTCGACGAGGAACGAGGCTTCGCGCAACGATTCGCGCAAATCGAGGGCCTTCATTTCGGGCTTGGGCATGCGTGCGAAAGCGGAGAACTCGTCGACCATCCGGCCGATGTCCTCCACTTGCCTGATGATCGTGTCGGTGCACTGATCGAAAACCTCGCGGTCTTCGGTGATGACCTTGCCGTAGCGGCGCTTGATGCGCTCGGCGGATAGCTGGATCGGTGTCAGCGGGTTCTTGATCTCGTGGGCGATGCGCCGCGCCACATCCGCCCAGGCCGAAGAACGCTGCGCCTGAACCAGATCGGTGATGTCATCGACCGTCACGACATAGGATTTCTCCTCCGCACCGTCATCGCCGGCCTCGACCGTGATCTGCACGTTGAAGGTGCGCTCCGTACCGGTGCGATAGAAGGTCACCTGCTCGCGGTGGACAGGCTTGCCCGACTTGCGGCCGATCTCGAAGACGCGGCCGACATGCGGCAGCACCGCGGAGAGGTTTTGCCCGAGTGCGGCGGTGGCGGATATGGCCAGCATCGTTTCCGCCGAGCGGTTGACGATGGTGACGATGCCATATGGATCGACCCCGATGACGCCGGCGGTGACACCGGCAAGCACGGCCTCCGAAAAGCGCCGCCGCTCGTCGATCAAATCTTTGGCGGACAGAATCTCGTTGCGCTGCGATTTCAGTTCCAGCAGCATCTTGTTGAAGGTGTCGCCGAGCGAGGCGACGTCGCCGTCGGAGGGCCGAACCGGCACGGCAACGTCAAGATTGCCGGTCGCGACCTCGTCGGCTGCGCCGATGAGCTGGCGGATCGGCCGCACCAGGCGGTCTGCCACGGCGATGCCGGTCCAGATGGCGGACAGAATGATGATCAGCGTCAGCGACAGGTAGGGAAGTGCGAAGGCGACCTGCGAGGTGCGGCGATTGTCTTCCAGACCGCGATATTCGTCGGTGTTGGATCTGACAATCTGCCGCGCCTTGATCACCTCGGGATCAACGAGCCGGATGGTGTAGAGATAGAGCCCTTCGATCTCGCGCAGCTTGACGATGGCGCCCATGATGTTGCGCGTCTTCGGCTCGATCAGCACCGGCCTGCCGTCGGCGGCACTGCTCATGGCGCCTTCCGGTGGCTCCGGCATGGCAAAATCGGCGTCGGTCTTGGCGCTCATGACGAATGAACCGTCGGGCCTGACCAGTGCGGCATGGGCCAAGGAGCGTCCGACGGCTTCCTTGTTCATGAGATCGAGGAAGCCAGTTCGATCGAGGCCGTAGAGCGTGCGGGAGGCGTCGAGATCGTAAGCCATCGACAGGGTCGTCCCCTGGAGATTGCGCGCGTTCTCCTGCACATAGGCGTCGGCGATCGAAAGCGACGAATTGACGATCGTCTTGGTGCGGATCTCGAACCAGCGATCGAGGCCGATATCGAGTGTGATCGAGGCGATGATCGCCACCATGATGGCGGGAATCGCGGCGACCAGCGCGAACATGGCGACGATCCGCACATGCAGCCGCGACGCCGCCTTGCCGCGCCGGCGCGCCATCAAAATGCGATGCACTTCGCGGCCGACCAGCGCGATCAGGAACAGGATGAACGCCGCATTGAGGGCGATAAGCGCCAGCGTCGTCCTCTCGTCCGGCGTGATCGGCGTGGCGCCGACGAGAATGGCGAAGGAGATCGCTGCCGTAACCAGCGCACCGGCAATTGCCACCACGCCCGGCAGCGCGAGCAGCCGGCGCCCGTCCCGTGTGCCAGGTTCGCTGAAAAGCGTTTCGCTCGGTGTCGGTGCCTGTGAAGCCATGTCGCCGTCTAGAGCCAGTGATTGCGTCGGATGTATGCAACGCATTGTGGCGATTATGCAACAAGTGTGGCCTGTACGGAAATGTTTCGGCGATCGATCCCCCGAAAAGGCTTCGCTCTGTCGCACCAGCCCGAAAAATCGGAATCGATTTTTCGGAAAGCACGATGCGACTACTCAAAGTGCTAGTACCTTTTCACAGTGGTTCTGACTCTTTGACCATTTCCGGATAGGCCCGACCCATTTTGGCTCGGGCCTTG
>NZ_JBVVQC010000050.1:0-27537 GCF_055811515.1 Mesorhizobium sp. WSM4841 | reverse complement strand
CTGACCTGGAGGCAAGCTTGCCCGCCCGGACTCCCAGACGCCGATAGACCTTTGGAGGAAGATTCCAGCCGCCGTTGCCAAAACTCATCGAAGGTCATGAGGACGCCGGGCGAAGAGCCGATCATATTCGCCAGAATGTTCGACCCGCCGCGGCCGAAGGAATTTATGACAATGGCTCGATCCATTCTGGGGTCCAGGGATTGCGGTTCGGTGCGCTATTGACCTGTCTGAGTGTATTGGGCGATAGTATTTCCTAACCCTCGCGTCGTAAAGGCTCGTGTCACTGTACCCGTAGCGCGCGTGTTTTTGGTTGTCGACCATCGTCAGGAGCGCGCCCGCTTCATCGCCGCGTGCCGGACAGCACTGCAAGCGCTACTCGTACCACACGAAAACGCATGGGAAATCCGATTTCTGAAAGGAGGTACTAGGACGGGCGAAGTTCATCACATTGAACTCGCGGGAGACGACCTGACCAAGTGGGTTCCGGCGCGCGGATAGACCTTCGGAGCAAGCTAAGCCCCTTGTAGCAGAATTGCCAGAACTTGTCTGCGGCCATCTTACGTCGAGAGAGAGGCAGCGATCATGTTGACCCGTATGTTCGAGCCCCCTCGACCGAACGAATGACGATAACGGCTCGTTCTATAATATCTCGATGCTCGCAGACCACTCCGTTTCGAATGATTCTGTTGCCCTTCGGCGCGCCGCAGGGCGTCATTGAAAAGCCAAACTAAAGCGGCGAATTGTTTTTGCGAGGAGAAGCGCAATAATCGGTAACGGGCGTCGTGGTGCAGCCTTAGCTCGAAACCAGCGGATATTGGCGCGATGTGAGATAGGTAAGGCACACGATAATGACCAACCGCATATCTCGCCGGGATTTGGCACTTGCCGCATGCGCCGCCCTTGTGCTGACGGCATCCGGTCGCTCAGGACGGGATGCTCGGGCCGCCGGCCCGGCGGAAGGCTCGCTGCCGGAAGCTGACTCCTGGCGTCCTGGTCTGTTCTCGGAAATGATTGTGAAATCCTGGTTTCAGGAGGATCTGGCCGAAGGCGAAATCTCCTCGTGGCAATCCGGCGGCGTGAAGCCGGTGGCTGCGGTGCAAGCCGAGCCCTCCCTGCGCCCAACAAGGCTTCCGAATAACGGCGGCGTCCTCTTCAAGAAGGGCACGAAACAGGCGTTGACCTGGCCAGTCGATAAGGATGCCCCCTATCTCCACCGGTGGTGGCTCGTGATCGCCCGGTGCCATTCGGTGAACAACACCGGTGCGGATAACGTTTCCGTTCTTTGCGTCAATGGCGCGGAGGGTGGCCCGGTGCATCGCCAGCCCCAGGTCTGTTTCAAGCCCTCGGCCGGCACATTCGTTTCGCGGCTCCATGACGGCAAGCTCAAGAGCGAGGAAGGGCAGTACTCGACCGATTTTGACGACTGGAATGTCATGGTCGGGTACCGCCGCGGATTCGTGATGCAGGCTGTGGTGAATGGGGTCAAGACGGCCGGCCAGGCGATTCATGCATTGAAACCCAACCTGATGAAATCGCAGAGCTTCATGGGCGATGTGAACAATCCGATGAGGGCCGATGTCGCGATCGATTGCGTCATCATCGGGCAAAGCGAACTCAATGATGCGCAGATCGACAAGCTCGTGGGTTGGGCCATGTGGCGCGCCGGCAGGCAAGCCGACCTGCCCGACGATCATCCCTATAGAAAGAGCCCGCCTTCGGCGGTGGATGCCAGCGACAATCCCGCGCGCTATGCCTTCGATTCGCAGGCTTGGGCAAGTTGGGCGGCGGTTGATACAAGGACGAACCAAGCCCATCGCGGTCAGGCGGCGCCCGATATCAGCGGCTATACGACGGTGTTCTTCGACGATTTCGAGACCAACACCATTGTCGATGATCTGACAGGCGCACAGAGCAGCGGCTGGTTCGCGCCGACGCACCTCACCAATATCGGCGGGGATGCGAAGGCACAGCGGATTTCCGGGACGCCGTCTTCATACATTCACGATGCCGAGAGCCACACGCTGTCGCTCCGTCTCGTCCACAACAAGGTTTGGAGGACCGGAGCGTTTTCTTCGGTCAATAACAACGGCCAAGGTCGGCGGTGGGGAAAAGGAATATTCGAGATCCGCGCCAAGTTCCCCAAGCTTTCCGCGCCGCGCCCGGGCTTCTTTCCTGCCTTCTGGGCCTATGGCAAGGAGCACCTGTTTTGGCGGACGCGGAATCGTCTGGAAACTGACTTTTGGGAATATGGGGCGGAGGACGGAACGTGGATCAATATCAGCCAGCATGTGCATAAGCCGGCGCTTGCCTATCTCGATCCCCAAATCGCCGCCGCTGACGTGCGCAGGAAGATCGCCGGCTACCCGATCGACCAATCAAACGGCTTCCCCAACGCGATAGACATATATGACGGCGAGTTTCATACGTGGTACGCCCAGATCGAAGATAATTACACATACTTCGTGATTGATGGCTATGAAGTGGCACGTTGCCCGACGACTCCGGAGCTTGCCGCGCAAAAATACATCATGGTCGATTTGGGCTTTCGATCCGGCAGGGGCGGAGTCTTGCCGGATCCATCCGAAACTTACGACATGGCCATAGACTATATTCGGGTCCGCCAGAAGGAGTCGGACCTTGCGGAGGTGCCTGCAGGCTTCGCGCGATTGCCAGAGCTTTCCAGCTCTGCCTCAATCGGAAGCACGCTGAGCGTACAGCCGAATGTGCCAGCGTCGCATCTGGAGTACCTTTGGTATCGTGACGGAGTTCCCATCATCGGCGAAACTGCTGCAACATACAAGCTCAATGCAAGGGATGCTGGGCACAGGATCCGGTGCCAAGTGCGTGCGCTCTCTTTGCTTGATCAGCCGGAAGCCTGGACAGCCGAAGCGGACGTCGTAGAGAGGTAATCGTGCAAATGAGCTTTCGCGGCTTGACTATGGCATCATCTGCCCGAGCAAAAAGGACAGGCGGCAGGGTCTCCTCTTAGTTCCTTTTCGCCCCGGGAGAAACATATGAGTCCGTCCGCCTATGATCGCTTGACGGTGAATAGCCCCAACCCGGCCGCACGGTTTGCGCAGAGAAGCCGGCATGAAAGGGGTATCCGACTTGTGAAGCAACATCTCTCTCCAAGCAGCGCTATCCTCGACTACGGATCCAACAATGGCGACTTTCTTAACACGCTGGCCGGCGGGGGCTGGACAGGACCGCTTTACGGCTATGATCCCTATGTGACGCCAAAAGCCCCATCGTTCACGCCGGTAGGGAGCCTGGGAGAGATACCTGATGAGGTATTAGACGCGGTGCTGGCCTTTGAAACCCTCGAGCATGTCGACGACCACGTATTAGAGGAGTTCATCTCGTTCTGTGAGCGCTCTCTTCGGGCTGGTGGAGTTCTGATCATCTCCGTGCCCATCATGATTGGGCCTATTCTCTTGCTCAAGTACCCCAACGCCATTTTCATAAACAAATCGCGATGGCGATACAGCGCCTGGGAGCTATTCCGTGCGGCAATTCTCTGGCAACAGGTCCCACGGAGCAAGTCCGGCGCCTATCTCGATCACAAGGGGTTTGACTACAGGGTGCTTCGACAGAGACTCGCCTGCCGCTTCGCCCCGATCTCGATCGGATATTCTCCATTTCCGGGCTTGGGCCCGGCCCTAAACTCTCAGGCTTTTATGTGCTTCCGGGCGATGAGCACGAGCGATCGTATCTGAGGTGAGATTGGAACCACCGCCACGGATATGTCCCTTGCTTTTCTCGAAGGGTTCTGCGGACTGAATGGAGTGCACTGAGTCCTGCGCGGACCCATCCCCCTTGATGTCCCGCCGAAATTCAGCGCATTGCCGGTCTTCTCGGGCGAGGCTTCACCAGTCCAAGAGCTGACTGTCGTATCGAACGTGATTGCGTCGCAATAGAGTGTCTCTGGTATCGCGACGGCGTTCCGATCGTGGACGAAACCGGCACAAGCTATGAGCTCAGTTCGCGGGATACCGGGCATAAGATTCGCTGCCATGTTCGCGCGGTCTCTGTGCTCAACCAGCCAGAAGCCTGGACACCGGAGAGCGAGACCGTCGGCTAGCCCGCATCGACCGCACGCCGTCGGGATGCGTCACCACTCTCGTCGGACTGCTGATGAGTTCTGCCACCAGTAGGCCTCCCCGCAGCCGAGGAGGGTGAGCTTTCCCAACAGGCGGAAACCTCTTCGATATGCGATTGCCACAGCGGGCAGAACGATGGGGTTGTCGGCTGGAGCAGGGTGAAGTGTTTCTCCGCGGGCTGGCATTGATACATCCAACAAGTTCTGTTTCCGGGAAAGAGAACATGCTAAAAGAATATTGCGCCGCGAGCAGGCTGTGATGCGTTATCTCCTCACATTCGCGATATTGAGTCTCTTCCTGCCAATCAGGCTCGAGACGGGTTTTGTGTTGCTGCGTCCGTTCGAGCTGATCGCCTTGCTGGCGCTCATATTTGGCCTGGCGACGGGGCGTTGGCGAAATTTGGCTTTTTCAGTCGGTTTTCTGCTGCTCCTGCCCTTCTTCGGTTGGCACTTGGTCTCGGCCTTCAGCGTGGACGCGAAGAACGGCCTGCGCGAGCTGTTGCAGATGTCCACTGTGGGCGCCTTTGCGTTCGCCATCGCACAGGAGGCTAGATGGCTCGAGACGCAGAAGGCCGTCAACATCTTGCTTTTCGGCATGGTGCTGATTCTCGCCTATACGATCTCCTGGCATGTGGCTCATGGCTACTCGGTCGGCTGGAAGCACTTGGCCGACCCAAGGCTCGTATTCACCTTCCTTCCAATTGCGCTCGCGGGGCTCCTCCTCTTCGCCAAACGGGCCAAGCGGCGCGGCCTTTGGTTTGCATGGGCAGGGATACTTCCCCTGCTCCTGCTATCCGGGGAACGCAAGGCGTTTTTGATCTGTCTCTTTCTGACCGCTGCGCTTCTGATGCGCGGACGGCTCGCTGCAATGGTACCGGCGATCGCCGCCGGCTTCGTGGGTCTTTTCATGTTATCGACCACGATGGGTAACGCCTATGTCGAGAAGCAAATGCAGACCATTCTCGATCCGCTGAGCATGGGGCAATACGAATATCTGGTCGCGACGGGGAAATATGCCCCTGGTGACACCCCGAGCAATGTCCAGCGCGCGTTTGCTTTCACTCTGTCCAGACAACTCATCTCCGAACATCCACTGATGGGCGTGGGTACGAACCAATTCAAGAATATTATCGATACGGATTTCAGCGGACTTCCTGGCGAGTTGCGGCTGGGGATACATGGCGAGTTTCAACGCATCCTCACCGAGAACGGCATCATTGGGCTCAGCCTCTATATTCTCATATGGATTGCTGCATGGTTTCGCTTAAGCCGTACTCTAAGCTGGGCCCTTTCTCACGGATTGATCGGAGCGGCCCAGGCACGGCTTCTGCCCCTCGTGCTTCTTGTTCCCTGCGCCCTTTACGTTGGAACAGAAGCCTCCGGCACACGAGCGTTCGTCACATTGATCCTTGTCTCGCTCCTGCCGGAATTGACGCGGCACGGGCTTTGGCTATCATTGCACAGGGCGCGGAGGAGCCACCCCGGGAGCATGAGACATCCCCGATTCCTCGGGAGCCCCTTGCCAGGAAACACGAGATGAGTGTTTCAGTTATCATGACATGCCACAATGAAGAACGCTTCATCGTGCAGGCAGTGGAAAGCGTGATTAATCAGACCGCGTCGAGCCACATCAAAGAGATCATCATTGTCAATGATGGCTCGATGGACGGCTCGTCGGAAGTGATAGCATCGCTGGGTCGCAGGGAGCCGCGCATACACGTCCTGACGACGGCGGGTATCGGGCTTTCATCGGCGAGGAATCTTGCCATCAGACATGCTGCCGGCGATCTTATTGCAATTCTCGACGGCGATGACTTCTGGGCCGAGGACAAGCTTGAGCGTCAATTAGCCGTCTTGGGCAATGGCTGCAAGGCAGGTCTTGTCTATGGTGATCTTGTCGATTTTTCCGCGCCGGATCTGTCCGATGCTCTACACGTCGCCGTGCGCCGCTATCGCGCGGACCAGTGCGATACGTTGCCGACATATTTTCTGCTTGATGGGCCGATTGTTCCTTCCAGTATGGTTATGCGGCGGGAGATGGTCGAAGATATCGGGTTATTCAACGAGGCATTCAAGGCTGGAGAGGATACAGAGTTTTGTATGCGCGCAGCCGAGCGTTGGACATTTCAACATGTGGCCGAAGCACTCGTCTATAAACGGCGCCATGGCTCGAACATAACCCGCAGACTCGACGCGCTTCTGCCGGTAGCCGAACGCCTCACGCGAGAATGGGTCATGCGACGGCCGGAACTTACGCACCTCGCGCGTCGGCGCAACGCGCGTTTGTACGCCAAGGCGGGCAATGATTGCGTGGCTCAAGGCGAAAAGAAACGCGGAGCGCGCTTGCTCATTCGCGCGATGTGGCACAATCCATTGTCCTGGCGCGTCTACGTTTACATCCTTCTTTGCGTCCTGCCGAGGGGCGTGGAGCCCCAGGTGCGCCGCGCAGCCAAGCTGTTGTTCTACCGCGCCCTTCGCAAAGGGAGCGGCATTGACGAATATCGGGGCGCTCAGCGCTAGAGGCACAAGGCAATCGGGAACGCTTCCGTATCACATGCGAATTCTTTACTTCATCAACGGCTTCGATCCCGGTGGTGCCGAGCACGGGCTGCTGACCTTGCTGCAAGCAGGATTTTTCAGCGGGCATGAGCTGAAGATTCTAGCCTGTTGCCGTGGTCGCGGGGCTCTTGCCGATGAAATCGCCGCAAAGATCGGAGAGCACAATCTTATCCTGACGTCGCAGAGCGAAGAGCCTTCCTTGCGCACCTTCGTGAGCACGTTCTTTGTAATGTTGCGCCTCATCCGGGAGTGGCGGCCGGATATGGTTGTGTTGTCGCTCAAGCAGGCCAATCTCCTGGGACGGCTAGTTGCGATGTTCGCTCCTCGGCTTCGCTGCGTTTCATTCGAGCACATCGCCCGTTACCGCTCCCGGCGTGCCGAAGGCGTTTATGGCCCTGTGCTCAAGGCGCTGTCCTGGCGTGTCGACGAAATCTGGGCTGATTGCGAAAATACGCTCCGGGAGACACAAGCATACTTCCTGCCCCGCAGGCGCCGGTCGCATGTGGTGCCTCTGTTTCGTGCCGATGGGGCTTCCTCCCACAAGCGCGACTACGCGCTTCACACACCCTTGCGCCTTGCTGCAGCCGGACGCCTTATGGCGCGAAAGAACTTTGACCGCCTGATCGAGGCCATCCGAATGCTCCAAGACCGCGGCGTTTCTGCAAGCCTCGATCTTTACGGCGATGGGCCGGAACGGCAGGCGCTTTCGCGCAAGGCGGATGAGCTCGGCATTCGAGATCGCGTGCATTTCCATGGATATGTCGCACGCTGGTTCGAGCTGGCCTGTGATCGTGACATGTTCATCAATCTGTCCGATACGGAAGGGTTCTGCATCGTCGTCGCCGAGGCGATGCTTGCCGGCCTTCCGATTATCGCGACCGACGTCGGCGGTATTCGGGATTACGGCAAGCATGGAGAGAATATGCTGAAGCTTACTGTGCCCTCAGCGGAGATGGCGGTGACCCAAGTGTTAGTGCTCGCGGGCGATGAAACGCTTCGCAAAGAGATCGGAATACAGGCACGACACGATATGCTGGAGGCCTATTCGCAGGATGCTTTGCGTGTCCGCGCTACGGCGGTGTTGGGTGGCGGAATGTAAGGACCGGCAAAGCACTGGCGACCAGGATAGCCGGGCCGATCGTGAATTCTGACTGCTCGGCATCCCACCTGTCCGACATGGTTCTCGACCTGGCCCTTTTCCCAGTCCGATGCCAGCGCGCAGCCCACCGGCTGGAGGAAGCGACGATGTATCGCCGGTCCTTGCCGACGAACACCATCTCCTGCGTCTCGCGCGGATAAGCCCGGACGGAGTTTGTTCGTCAAAGCCTCCTTGGGCTATCTGCTCAAGACAAAACAATGCCTGCTCCACAACTAGGCCTGATAATACTGACTATAGCGTTCACTGTAAAATTCGGCGCTGCCGAACTTTTGGTACCGCTTGATTCTTGTGATATCGACCTTGTTGAGCAGAACGCCGATGCATTTATCCGCCAGGATCGGGTTGTTGTTGAGGATTTCGCGCACGAATGTACGAGCGGTCACACCCCATTCAACAACCAGAACAAGGCCGTCGAGGTGCTGGACAAAGGACCTCACGTCCGCGACTGGAGCCAACGGGGGCAAATCAACGACGACGTAATTGAACATAGGGCCCACCTTGAGCAGAAAGTCGCCCATTTTCTCGATAGGCTGCATGGTGTTTGCGAGCTTTTGTTGGCTCTGGTTCACGCCGGGCAGGAACCTCAATGGCAATGACTGATGGGCCAGCAAATCTTTCGGATTGAGTTCTCCAGCCAACAAGTTGGCCAGGCCTCGTTCCCAGCCGTTGGCTAACATAGGGGACAAGCCCGGATTGTGGATATCGGCATCGATCAACAACGTCTTACAACGCTGCATAGCAAGAACCATCGCTAAATTAGCAGCGACCAGCGACTTCCCTTCTCCCGGGAGGCAAGAAACGATGCCGAGCGCCTTGGTGCTCTTCCCTGGTAACTCGACATCAACAGCGACTTTCACAGTTCGCATCGCTTCAGCGAATTCCGAGCGCGGATGTTGCTCTACCCAGTTGAAAGCGCTGTTCCCCACCTCGATGAATGACGGCTCTCCGGCCGCACGATCGTGCTTGTTTCGGCGAATTGGCTTCCCGTCCAATAAAGGGATCATTCCGAGCGTCTCAAGTCCGAGCTCATCGCGCACTTGAGCCGTCGTGCGGAAAAAGCGCTCCCGGTACTCCCGAATTCCGCCCACACCGGCGCCAACCATGCCGGCGAGCACGACGCAGAACGCCAACGTAAGACTGCTGTTCGGAGAACTCGGTCTGCTGGGGTTTGGTGCCTCCGAGATAGTCCGCGCCTCCGTCAACGCCATCGAAAGGTTCTGCAGGCTCGCTTGGTACTGCTGCAGGACCTGTTCATATTGCGACTTGAGAGAGGACGCCTCAAGTTCGAGCTGGCGCAAGGTAACCAGCGTTTCCTTGGTCAGCATATTGTCTGTTCGGAACCTGTGGATTGCGAGCTCGGCATCGACCGATCGCTTCCGCACCGCCTCGAGCTCTTCCGCCAGTGCGCCGCGAGCTCGGATAATCGACTCGTCTTTGGCTCCGACTTGGTCAGAGATATAGATTTCTGCATACTTACTGGCTATTTTTTGCGCCATTTCGGCGCTAGGCGACCGAAATTGGACTTCCAGAATGTAAGAATCCCCTACACGAGCTACGGTTATATTCTCAGCCAGAATGCCAAATGCCTGCCATCGAGGATCGGATCCTCGCGCGGCACTCGATTTCACCGGCGCTCCGCTTGCTTCGGAACTGCCGATGAATGGCCACACCAACCGAGCGACCGATCCTGTGAGACTGTTGAGCAATGAATATGGCGCTGACAAGAAAGAGCGATCGGTAGCAAGACCGAGGCTGTCAACAACCTTTAGCCCGATGCGGTCGGAACGCAACAATTCGACCTGACTCAGCATCATCGGGTCAACCGGTGCGGAGCTTCCGGTCTCTGTTAACTTCGTCACGACGGATGGCTGGTTCTTGTCGATCAGGATTCTGGCGGTCGACTCGTACAAGGGCACCTCGGCCCAAAGATACGCCAGCCCCAGCACAAGTCCTGCGAGCGCGCATGTAAGGACGAACCTCAACTGCCGTCGCGCTGCCGCCACGAGTGTTTCGAGATCAATCGTTCCCCACTGAGGATCGCCGAATGTGAAGGCAGAATCCGGGTGCTTTTCAACTTCGCGGAGCATAAGCCTTCAAACCCGTGGCATGAGACTGGCAGCGCATTAGTGACAAACACCATACCACATCATCTGGCTAAATGTCTGCAGATTCAGTATCGACGACCGCGGAGCACAGGGCACACCGCTCGGGGCGGGCATCAGCCCGCTCTTCGCCAAAGGCGCAACTCCTAACCTCTGATGCAATAAAACCGAAACCTCACGAAGCCCATGCTCCGACTGCCGCAATTCCGCTGCATGTCGTAAGCTCCAATTGAAGGAAGAAATTGAGTCGTATTGCCAGATGGCAAAACATCTGAGCAAGAGATTCCGGGCTCCGGTTGAGCCTGTCCCGCGGGAAACAGGGAGGTCGATTGGAATGGCTCGTCGATCACAGACGCGCGATAACGATCACCGCAAGGGTCCTGCGCGCGTCTGGCGTGTCGCGGAAAGCCTCTCCGATGCCAGAATAAGACAGGCTGCAGTCTCATTTTGTTTCGTGGTGTGGGGTGTCATCTTGCTGATCGTCCTGCTCTAGCAGCCAGAGCCTATAAAGGCGGAGAGTGGCCCGCCTCACTAAGTGGCTCGGCAGTTGATCCCTTTCGGCCTCATCGCGCGATGTGTGACTTCGGAGTCACCGATTCTTTGGAGACCGAGCGCCACACTAGCAGCATGACAGCAACAAAGTACCCAATCTGTATCAAGATCCCACAAATTAACGTTTGGACAAACGTGCCCCAGACGGAGCCGGTGAGCAAATATATACTGATGGCGAATGCCAACAGTACTATGATAAGGGCTCGCAAAAAAAGCAAAAAGGACATCGCCGTCCCACTCGCAGCCGCTGGCGTGACGCGCTCCTTGGCAATCCAAGCCTGAGCGCGTTAACCATCATAACATATCGGAACGGGTCAGAGCGACCGATATATTAGCAGGTGCGAATAAAGACGCCCCAACCTGTGCCAGGACGCTTGCTTCCAGGCGACCAACTCCCGTTCGACCATCCACAGCTTCTCGGCCGTCGACCACCGCCGCCGTCGCTCGCGGCCGTTCAGGATCTCAATCTTCGGAATGCTACCAGTCATAGACACGACATTACTCCTATCCCTTATCAAGATGGAGATCGTGTCCGGTTCATTCGGGGGCTATTTCATACGGATCCCCTCCGGGTCCATACCTTGTTAGCGTGCGCAATGCACATCAAACCAGTCATGCCAGACAGGGTCAGGATCACCGGTGTGGCCAAGATCAAAGGCAAGCCACGTAAATGCAACTTCCTTCATTTGCCGCCACGGGCCATCAGTCTCATCACCGAATGGACCCGAGGAGCCGTAGGCAGAATGTTTCTTTGCAACATTCTCTGGTGCACGGCGACCCAGCATACGTCGAACACGACTTCGCAATGGTCTTAGATTTCGTGACCATTTGTTGGCCTGATCGGGGCTATAACTTAGCTGCCGAAAATCCTCCTGCGCAATCAGTTTGAAACGCGAATAGCCGAGATTGTGCATAAAGAACAGATCCTCCAAACGGCTCTTCTCAAACGAGGCGAATTGAGGGAGATCGCTTGGGTCAAGTGCCTCCAAGCAGAAATGATCTGCAGTCTCGATATCAACCTTGAGGTAATAGGGTGTTCCAAACTCGGCCAAGATGTCGTTCATCGGTCGGCAAGTGACCTGGATCTCATGAGAAGTGTTGTTGCACATCTCCGCATTTTGTCTATCGAACGAGTTGAACTCGGGATTGCTACTGATCCAAAATGAGGCTTGTCCGTGACTTGGCCCAATCGCAGCCTCAACGACGTGAACTTGGCCCTTCTCGATCTCAGCAGCAAACCGTTTTCGCCCTGCTTCCGCTTGCGCAGGGTCTGCCTCAATCGCCACCACACGATAGCCTTGGCTCACATAGAACGCCGTATCATCGCCATTATGCATACCGACGTCATAAACCAAGTCGCGGTCCACGTTGCCCTCCTAAGGAGATGACGTGCAAAGCAAGACATTAAGATAATAAGTTGGCCGCGCTCTGCCTAAATCACCCTTCCGAAGGAGAGTAGCATTAGGGTCTTGACGAAACTATCATTAGCATGACCCGCCCGCCTAATATCCGGACGTGCAACTGGACGTCCATTTTGCCGTCTCTTGCCATACACAAGACCTCGTCCATATCGGAGGCATCTTCGCATCTTCGGGTCAGGCCGAGCAGGTCGGAAATCGGGGGGCCCAACGAGCGCTTACTCCCGTTCGGCGGCCAAGAGAGGTTGCCACACGGACTGGCCATGCCATGCGATCTGGACTTAGGCAGAGGCTGAGTCGAGTTGTGTGCGTCAAGTTGAGCAAAATGGGATGGCTTCGACGTTGGTGTGTCCGCCGCGCAGCTTCCGTGTTTAGCGGAGCGGCGGACATGGCGGCCCCGCCTCAGGCGGGCCAATGCCGCTCAGGCCACAAGGAAGACGAACGCGACTGCCATCAGCAGGTAGCGCGCGACCGGCTGCTCGCTGGCCGGCGGTGTCGCTTCCGATCGGCGACACGATGGTGACGTCAGCCATAGCGTTTGCGGCTCCACGACTGCACCAAATTGACGACCAGGAGCATCGCGAACGATAGCAAAACCATGATCGCCGCGATCGCGGTGGCCTCCGGAAGTTGTATTCTTCCAGCCGGATGACGATCAGAGTGGCGCGATCTCGGAATATCGTCTGCCTTGTTGCCGTTGTTCAGAGCGTAAATTCGCCTCAAAGGAATGGCCTTGTGAGAAAGGTCTGCGTCGATGTCATGCTCAAGCTTGCGGGGTGATCGCGAATGTTGATTAGATCGGTGCGCTGGATGCGGGCAGGCAGCTGCGCTGCGCTCGCATGCATGTTTTTGTTGTTCGCATACGCGAATCTATCGAATGGCCTTGCCCTAGCAGAGGAGTACAATGTCGGCGAGTACCGTCTGCAGACTGGCGACGTGATCGGCTTCGCTGTCATAGGCTATCCCGAGATGCAAAAGCGAGCTGTGATCGACCAAAGCGGTGTAATTATGTTGCCGGTCCTAGGCCCCCTAAAGGTTCTCGGGAAGACAATAGAGGATGTTCGCAAGGAGGTAATTGAGGTTTTAAAACCAAAGTCCCTTCCGCAACGATCCGCCGACGGCACTGAGACTTGGACTGGTTTTTACCCAGATCAGATTATTGTTGATATTGAGGAATACCGACCCGTCTATATTGACGGGGACATTGCCTCTCCTGGGATTCAGCCCTTCAGACCAGGAATGACTGTCCGACAAGCTGTGGCGGCTGGCGGCGGCTACAAGCTCGGTCGCGGTGAGCTTGAAAACCCTGAAATGACAGCAGCGGACCTTGGCGGCCGCCTCCACATTCTGCGCATCAAGTACCAGGAAAGCGAAATCAAAGCTGCTCGCATAGAGGCGCAGCTGAGCGGCGCCAGAGCGATTGAGGTTCCGGACGCAGAACGTGACCCGAGCCTCGAACCTCGTCGCGACGAAGCTTTGCAGCAGGAGGGGAAGCATCTTGAAGCTGTCCATGCGGATCAGGAGAAGGAGCGCGCTTCGATTAAGTTGGCCACAACCAAGGCGGCGGAACGAATGGGCTACCTGAAGGAGCAGCAGAAGGCGGATCAAGCGGGCGCAGCCGCAGATGCGGCGGAACTTGATCGCATCAAGAAGCTCTTCGAAAAAGGTCTGATCCAGATCACGAGCGTCAACGATGCTCAACGCGCAGTGTTCTTGTCAGCGACCCGCGCTTTGCAAACCAACGCTGAGATCGCTCGACTTGAACGCGACCAAGGGGATTTGCAGCGCAGTCTTGATAGGCTTATCGACCAAGGTCGAATTGACCTGTTGGCTGACTTGCAGACTGAACGCGCGGCGATGACGCAAATGCGCGCTGAGATGGATTCATTGACCAAACAAATCGCCTACGTGATGCAGATGCGCAGCGACCTTGTAGGCGAAGGGGACCGAATTACGATCGGTGTAACCCGCTCCACTGACGGACAAGCAGCGACGACCGAGGCGACTGAAGATACTCTGCTTGCTCCGGGTGACACCATCACAATTACGCTGGAGGCCCCACCAGGAGCGGCGGTCGCGAACTAAACAATTAAATATTGTATAGAGGCGGCGCGTAGTTGCACGTGTCCTATGGAAATGTGGTCCGGGCCAAGATCGTTTTGGTGGCCGCTCAGGGTCCAGGCAATGACGTGACTGCCGCGTGCGCCGCGAAAGCCTGGGATCAAGCATCTAGCTTCAACAGCTCCGGCTCGGTACGCCCGAACAGGGACGCGGTCACCTCTCCAGATAAATCTTTCCATAAAGAGGCCGAGACTCGGCGTTTCGCATCCGTTTCACTCGAACCTTGATCCAGCGAGGAACCAGCCCCCGGCAGCAGACGTCGACCGTATGAGGTAGACGTGAAATGGCCGTGCGCGGCTCCAGGACAAAGAGCTTCTTCGACAGGTACCAGGCTGCGGAAGGTCGCCCTTGAACCAAAGCTCTCACGGCAAGCCCATTGATCGTGTCAAGCAGATGGGCATTGAGATCGCTCACAAATTGCGGATATTTCTCGCGAAACTCGGCTAGGACAATTTCATACGAACGAAACATCTGCATGACATCGCTCGACATGTTGCCGATCGTCCTCCGGTAACCCACAAGATGTTGGGGCACGACACGAAACTCGTAATTCTCCGCTATTCTGAGGCACATTAGAAGATCTTCGCAGCCTTGTGCGTTCCTCGCCCTCAGGGAAGGATCAAACTGTCCCGCCCGCTCGAATGCGGAGCGACGTACAAGCATCGAACTTCCGTTACCGACAAAGTTGTTTCTGCACATGCGTTGCAGCACGCGACCATCGGCATCGGGCTGTTTGAATGAAAATATCCGACCGTCCTCGTCGATCTCCGCAAACCAGCAATATGCCAGGCCAGCTGACGAGCCTCCTTCCTGCAGGACGCGCAGTTGCAGTGCGATTTTGGATGGAGCCCAAAGATCATCCGCATCCACGAACGCTAGAAACTCCGCATCGGTGGCAGCGGCGCCGCTGTTGCGTGCGTGCGCAACACCCGCATTCGGCTGCCTGAAAAGGCGTATACGCCGATCCTGCTCGGCATAGGCGGCCACGATTGACGCGGACCGGTCCGTCGACCCATCATCCACTACGATAATGTCCAGCGCCTGGTGACTCTGCTGGCAGATGCTGGTCAGCGTCGGGAGAATGGTTCTCTCGGCATTGAACATGGGCACCACGACGCCTATCACAGTGGCATTGTGCTGGCTCATTTGCCTTCGTCTTCTCTCACGACGTGGTAAAATGGCATATCAGGGCCGGTAGTTCCATCAGATTTCACTACTTTAGCTGATGAGGATTCAACCACGACGGCCGAGCGGCAAGGCAGAGGCCCCCGGCGAGTTCCACTCAGCACTCCTGGAAGCGATAAAGTAGCGGCCTCCGGACTTTAGCTGGATGTTTAGGAACTCCGATTGTGTAGGTGAGTGGGGAACCTCCCGAACCGCCCGTCGCGGCATCCGCTGCCGAAGCCATGCAGCAGTCGCAGCATCGGTGAAACAGGCGTCCACTACTACAACGACAACGCCCCGGTCGAGATCGCCGGCTGCCACGCATGCACGCGATTCAGCCGTTCATCGTTCAATCACCGCGATCCAGGACATACCGTTATGGCGACATGGCACCGGATCTCCAGGGCCGCCGACGATATCTATCAAGATGCAACGCCAAAATTACCTCCGGTCGCCGTGTGCCACCCGCAACTGGAAACGATGGCGGGCGTTGCTGTGACGAACAGGATATAAGCCTATCTGGCAGCAAGCCTGGTTGAAGAAAGCCCGACGGTCATGAAGCCAATGAACGAAGAGCATCTCGCAGTGCTACGCAGGCACATGGTCGAGATGATTGCAATCCATACCGACCTTGCAAGCGAAGAACTCGGCAAGGCGGCGCTCGATGAGCGCGTGATGGCTGCGATGCGGCGAGTGCCGCGGCATCTCTTCGTGCCAGCCTCGGTTGCGCCTTATGCCTACCAGGACATGCCGCTGCCGATCGGCTTCGATAAAACCGTCTCGCAGCCGTTCATCGTCGCTCTCATGACCGATCTCCTTGCTCCCCAACCGCACGAGGCGGTGCTCGAGATCGGCACCGGGCTGGGCTACCAAACCGCAATCCTCGCGGAACTCGCCGGGCACGTTTGGAGCGTTGAAATCATCGAGGAATTCGCAAGCCACGCCGAGACTCTCCTGCAGGGCCTCGGTCTATCCAATGTCAGCATTCGTGTCGGGGACGGGTCTCGCGGCTGGCCCGAGCACGCCCCATTCGACAAGATCCTGGTCACCGTGGCGGCTGGGCGGGCGCCGCCGGCTTTGCTTGAGCAGCTCAAGCCGGGGGGCCGCCTGGTTCTGCCTGTCGGACCTGAGGAAGTGCAGTTGCTGACGGTCATCGACAAGAATTCGGCAGGGCAACTGAAGACTCGCAAACTCATCCCGGTTCGGTTCAGCCGGCTCGAAACGGTCTAACGACGGTGCGGACATCTGGCCCCACAGGGTCAGCAACTTCGCTATGGCCAGAGATGACGCAGGCCGCGCGAGGATTGATTTTAACCCGACTGTGCCCGTGACAGCGCCTCGCGTTTTCCGCCGCCCAAAGCCAGTATGGGTTCTCGCGGGCTCACGGCTGCTTCGCGTCCGCTCGTTTGAGCATCGCAAATGCGCGATTGATCCGTTGCACAGCTGTGGCGTTTGCCAGCAGTGCGTAAAGCGCGAACCCGCCCGTCAGAATCCAGGGCGAAGCGGCGCCCATGGCGGTCGCCAATCCGTCGGCGACCAGCAGCACGCAAATGAACACCAGGCGTTCCATCCGTTCGAAGAAATCCGGCCACGCGTGGTTTTCTATAGGGATTTCGATCGCCGTCCGCGCCTTGGCGTAGCTGGTGAGGATTCCGCCGGCGAATGCGATCATTGCGATCGCCCACAGATCGGCGACCCAGCCTATTGCCGCAAAAACGGCAAGTTCCTGATAACGGTCGGCCATGGCGTCGAAATAACCACCGGCCTTGGTGCTCATATGTCTGCGACGGGCAACCGCGCCGTCCAGCGCGTCGAAGGTGAAGGCAAACGCGAGGCAAAGGCCAAAGGCGAGGCTTGACTGGTGGTACACATAGGCGGCCGACGACAGGGCGACGAGCACTAGCCCGCCTGATGTTACCTGGTTCGGGGTCATGCCGATCCCGACCAGCGGAGAAGCGGCATGCTCCCATAGCGGGTCGATACGACGTTTCATGAGACCGGCGATCATGATTACTCGGCTCCTCTGATGATGTCGTTGCGCGGAGCTTAACCGGCAAATTGCGGGTTCGTTCCAGCCCATCGGCACCGTTCGAGTTGGTCAACGCGGGCCGAGACCGGCTCAGACGTCTTTCCCAGTTCAAGCCAGCAGCGTTTCTTTGGCGAATGCGGCCAATGGATTAAGGTAGCCAGAGGCTGCCAAGCTGGCGGCGAAACGGAAAATTTCGTTATAACCCATATTCGCAATTCGCGGGGAAGCCGTCCGAAAACTCCATGCGTAAATTTCTGCCTAAGTTTGCTTACCTACTCGCGACCTCTGCCGGCGCAGGATTATCTCCGGTATGGCCGGGCACGGTCGGCGCGGGCGTCGGAGTGGCTCTTGCCGCGGTCCTGATACCTGCATCGCCTTGGCTGATCGTGCTTGCCTACATGGCCGTATTCGCCGTGGGAGTATGGGCGTCGTCGCATGTCATCTCCCGTACCGGGACGGAGGATCCGCAGATCGTCGTCATTGACGAGACCTTCGGCACCGCCGCAACGCTTTCCATGCTGCCGCTCGACCCGGTCTGGTGGGCAGCAGGTTTCCTTGCTTTCCGGTTTTTCGACGTCGTCAAGCCTTGGCCCATCGGCGTCGTCCATGAAAAAGTAAGGGGTGGGGTCGGCATCATGCTGGACGACGCGGCTGCAGCTGTGGTCGCCGGCGCGTTGCTGCTTTTGCTGAACGATTTGATTCAACGTTTGCCGTAACCTGCCACAGTCGAGCTTGATGCGGCCGACGGGGAAAACAGACCTTTCTCCACTAAAATCTGCCAAAGCAGTGCTATACCGCAGCGCCACGCGGCCGCGCCAAATCGTTCGTTCCCTCCGGATCCGGCGCTTGGCCATAGCTCATCTTCTTCATCTGCTCGATCACCCGCGCCATCTCCTCGTCGGAAATGACCGGCGGCTCGCCAAGGGTAAGCGCCTGGACATACATGCGCGACAGGGTTTCGACCTCGTTCGCCAGCCACAACGCCGCTTCCAGCGTCTTGCCGAGTGAAATCTGGCCGTGCTGGCCGAGCAGGCAGGCGAGGCGATCCTTGAGTGCCACCAAGGCATTGTCGGACAAGGCCTGCGTGCCAAAGGTCGCGTAGCCGGCGCAGCGGATGGTCGTACCGCCCGCCACTCCTGTCATATAATGGAAGCTCGGGATCGTCTTGTGATGGCAGGCCAGCGTCGTGGCGTAGAGCGAGTGGCAATGCAGTACGACGTTGATCTCCTGCCGCTCCCTCAAAATGTCACGGTGGAAGCGCCACTCCGAGGAGGGCCGTCGGCCGACATAAGTGCCGTCAAAGCCCATCTCGACGATGTCTTCGGGCGTCATCGTTTCGTAGGGCAGCGACGAGGGCGTGATCAGGAAACCGTCGCTGGAGCGCACCGACAGGTTGCCGGCATTGCCCTGGTTGATACCGCTGGAGTTCATCCGGCGGCAAACATCCACCATTTCGCGGCGCAGAGCGCTGTCATCAGTCATCGATCGTTCCTTTTGCTGGTCTTGCCCTGTTGCAAGTTGTTTCGCTTGATCAGTTCGCGCCACCGCTGTGCATAGGCTGCGAGCGCCTCATGATCGCCGGCAAAGGCGGCTGGCAGGCTGAGCGCGATCGGAGCCGGCGTGTCACGAGTTTCGTGTTCGCCAAGTAGCGCCGCACCCGAAGCGGTGCCATAGGAGTCGAGGTTGTAGACTGTTTCGGCGTTTGGCCGCAGCGCGGCAACCAGTGTGGCGTAGAGCGGGTCTCGCAGGAAGGTGCCATCCAATGCAACCAGCCCGTTTTCGTTCAGCGCATCGATACATTCCACCGTCAGCAGCCCGGCGTAGAGCACCGCGAGCGCCTTGCGCTCTGCAGGGGATTCTGCAGGCGGCCCTTCAAACCGGCCGCACCCGGCGCTGCCTGGAAACAGGCCGTCATCGTCGCCGAACGACGGCAATGCGAAGGTGCCGCGCTCAATCAGCAAACTGACCAGCGCAGCGTCCGCTGCATTTCCTTCTTGCCCCTGCCCTGCCACATGACTGAACTCACGTCCGCCCATGGTCAAAACGCCGCCGACCGGGCGTCCTGTCACGTCGCTGTTCAGCACCATTCCGCGATTTTCATCGAGTTGGTCGAGAGGTGTCGCCGCGCACATTCCGACAATCCAGGTTCCGGTAGAGATCACGCAGGCGTCGCGCATCCCTGCCGCCTGGTAGCGGTAGAGGTTCAGGCTGCTGTCGTGGCCACCGGTCAGGACTGACAGCTTTTCCGGTATGCCGTGCCGGCGCGCCAGATCCTGCCGGATTGGCCCCAACCTCTCCCAGGCCGGATGAAATGGTGGCATGAGGCGCTGCCATCCCTGCCCCGCCACAATGGGCGCCCACCGCTTGCGCACATTGTTCCACAGATGTGATTGCGCCGAGAGGATGGTCGTTTCGGCCGATGGCACGCCCGACAGCCGCCAGGCCCAATATTGAGGCAAGCCCAGATACCACCGAGCCTGAGCGACGCGCTCCGGATCAACCTGCTGCATCCAGTACAGCTGGCGCGCCTGGTGGGCGGCCTTCAGCATGATCGTGCTGCCGCGATCGAAGAAATCGCCCGAAAGCGGCGCGTAACCATCGCGAATTGCCGGCGGCAGGTCCTGCTCATAATCAATCATCGGCAGGGCGCAAGTGTCGTCGGGATCTGCGTTCACCAGAACCCCTGCGGAGCCATGTCCGGTGCCGACCACCTTTTCCAGCGGATGGTGTCGGCACAAAGTGGCGAGCGAGCCGAACAACCAGTCGCTGATGCCGTTGAGATCGTGATGCCGCCAAGGCGGACCGGGCCGCACTTCGTTGTGGACAGAGAGGCGCTCCACGAGCACGCCGTCGAGCGTCATCGCGGAGAGCTTTATGTTGGTCTTGCCGACGTCGAAGACGGCGATCCTTGCGCCGTCCGCCTTCTGCCCGTCATCCATCGTGTCAGATCAGACCGTATTGGCGAGCCTTGTTGCGCAGGAACGGCAAGCCATTGCCCATCACTTCGGCCTCGTCCTTCGCAACCGGCCGCCAGACCGAGAGGCCGTAGGAGACTTCCGGCGGCATGTTGATGAAGCTTTCCATGGCAAGTCCGCCCTTGAAGCCGATCGCCGCCAGCGTTGCGTAAATCTCGTCCCAGGGGCAGTTTCCGGTGCCTGGTGTGCCGCGATCGCTTTCAGACAAGTGGATGTACTTCAGGTGATCGCGGGCGGCCAGAATGCCGTTGGCGGCCCCCTTCTCCTCGATGTTCATATGGTAGGTGTCGAGATGAACAAAGATGTTGTCGGCCCCGACTTTCTCGACCATCCAGACGGCCTGCGCGCCGGTATTGATCAAATGGTTCTCGTAGCGGTTCACCGCCTCGATTCCGAGCTCGATGCCGCGCTTCTTGGCGTGCTTGGCGGCGACGGTCAGCACATGGGCGATGTTGTCGTATTCCTTTTCGGTGGGTGGCAGGCCGGTGCGTTCGCCGATGCCACCGAAAATCACGCCGGAAAGCGCCAGCGCGCCCATCTCGGCGGTCTTGTCGATCGCCACTTCGAGATGTTCGATGGCGGCATCCGGCCGCACCGAGGCCCAGGCGCGCTCCGGCAGGCCAAGCGAGCAAACGGCAGGAAGATTGTGCTTTTCGAGCAAGGCGCGTGTGTGCGCGGCATCGACCGCCGGCGCGTTCAGAAGCGCGATCTCGATAAAGTCCATCCCGTATTTGACCGAAGCCGCGATCGCCTTCTCCGCGCCGGCCCGATCCCAGTTCATCGTCCACATCGAGGTGTGGACCCCAAAACCATGCATCTAACTCACCCTCTGTTTGTGTTTAGGAATTTGAGGCGCCCGGCAAGCCAGCGCAGGATCATCACCGTGATCATCAGGACGCCCCAGACTGCCGTCGCAAGATGCTGGTTTGCGCCCATCAGATTGAGTCCCGAGGACAGAAGCTGGAGCACGACCAGCGCAACGAAGACCGGGATCACCCGACCGAAGCCGCCGAACGGATTGACCCCGCCAAGGAAGCAGGCAAGCACGGTGATCAGCAGGTAAGACTCGCCGTGGCCGACACGCACCGAATTGAAGCGCGCCAGCATGATGATGCCGGCGACCGCGCACATCGCCCCGGACAATGTGTAGACGAGAACCTGCACCTTGCGCGTATTGATACCGGAATAGCGCGTGGCCTCGATATTGGAGCCTATCATGTAAGTGTTGAAGCCTAGCTTCATGCGCGTCAGCAAGACGTGCCAGATCAGCACGCAAGCGATGAAGATGAGCAACGGCACCGGGATGCCAAAAATCGAACCGTAGCCGATCGGCGCCAGGAAGCCGGGAATGCCGGACACGTCGCCGCCGCGCGTCAGGAATTCGCCGAGACCGCGCAGGAAGATCATCATCGACAGCGAGACCAGGATCGGGTGAGCCTTGGTGTAGGCGATGACGAGCCCCATGATCAGCCCGCTCAGTGCGCCGACCGCGATGGCAAGGACCGAGCCAAGGACGAAGGCGCCGATGCCAGCGTCGACGCCTCCCTGGCTTTGCAGTACCCAAGCCAGCGTCAGGCCGGCCATGTTGGCCGTGAAGGTGATGGCCAAGTTGAGGCCGCCGGTCAGGATCGGCAGCAGCATGGCGAGTGTGAGGAGGCCGAGCTCCGGCAGCTGGAAGGCGACCGATCCAAAGGTAGCACGGGAAAGGAAGTTCGGCGCGGCAAAGCCGAACACGACCATGACCGCCACGAACGCGGCAAACGGACCTGCAAGTTCGGGGCCGAGCGCGTTGCGGACGCGTTCAATCAAAACCGTCATGAAGGCACCCGTCGGCTTTTCAGGAACGGCAGCAGGCGTTCGATGCTGGTGTTCGACAGGGTGATTGCGGCAAGAATGATGGCGCCAACGATCATCTTGAATGCGAAAGGCGACACACCCATCAAATTAAGTCCGTTCTGGGTAATCGAGACCAACAGAACGCCCAGAATGCAGCCGAGCACGCTGCCCTTGCCGCCGCCGAGCCGCGCACCGCCAAGAACTACGGCTGCCAGGACGTCGAGTTCGCGCCCATAAAGGGCATTCGGCACAACCTCCTGCGCGTAATGCGCTTGGACGAGACCGGCGATACCCGCCATCAGGCCAAGCCAGCCGAAGGCGATAAATTGCATGGCGCCGATATTGATGCCGAAGCGGCGCGCGCCCTCCGGGTTGTCGCCAAATGCGTAGAGCTGGCGACCAGTGGTGGTGCGCGTGATCAACACCCAGGTCGCGAAGACGCATATGGCCATAATGAGCACTGGCAGGGTGATCTCCGCCCAGCTGCCGTCAGCCATCTCTCGCTCGAACAGCACGACGCGGGTGGTGAGCCAGTCCGGCAGATTGTAAATCGACACGCCGCCTGTGAAGAACATCAGCAAGCCGAAGAAAATGTTGAAAGTCGAAATCGTGGCGACGATCGAGATGATCCTGAACCTGTGGATCAGGAAGGCGTTGATGCAGCCCAACGCGACGCCCAAGGCGCCAGCGATGATGAGGCCGATAATCCAGTTCCCGCCGCCGATCCAGCCAAGGACGGTCGCCGCCAGATATTGCACAACGGAGGCGGCAACCGCGAAGGAGATGTCAATGCCGCCGGCAATCAGCACGACGAGCAGGCCGACGGCGAAGATGATGTTGACCGAGCTGGTGTTCAGAAGGTCAAACGCGTTGCCGAGGGTGAAGAACCGGTCCGTCGCGAACGAAAGGAAGACGCAGATGACGGCGATAACGGCGAGCAAAGCCAGTTCCGTTGCGTGGGAGCGGACAAACCTACGCATAGACCGCCTCCTCGATCGCCTGGAGGGTCGTAGCGCCCGGCGTAAATTCGCCGACAATGCGCCCCTGAGCCATGTGCAGCACACGGTCCGCGTTGAAATAGACTTCAGGCACCTCGTCCGAGATCAGGATAATGGCCAGGCCGCTGTCCGCCAGCTTGGAAACGATGTCGAAAATGCCGGCGCGCGCGCCGACATCGACGCCGACCGTCGGTGCGTCGAGGATAAGCAGCTTCGGGTCGGTCGCCAGCCATTTTGCAATGGCGACACGTTGCTGATTTCCCCCTGACAGGGTCGAGATCGCGTCGTCCTGCTTTCCGATCCTGACGCCAAGATCCCTTATCCAGCGATTGACCAGAGATTGCTTGCGATCGCTCGAAATGAAACCGCCCGTAAGGATCTTGTCCAGCGAGGCGATGACCATGTTGTCGGCGATGGCCTGGGGCTGAATGAGACCGAGCGACAGCCGGTCTTCCGAAAGATAGGCGACGCCGGCGGCGATCGCGTCACGGTTGGAACCGAAATGAACGGGTTTGCCGTCCAGGACGACAGAGCCCGATTTCGGCTTGCGCATGCCAAACAATGTCAGCGCCAGTTCGGTGCGCCCTGCCCCAAGCAACCCGGTGATGCCGAGCGTCTCGCCGCGCCGGACGGTCAAGGACACGTCCTCGAATTCGCCGGGCCGCGACAGCCCCTTAACCTCAAGCATGACCGGGCTCGTGGTTAAATCGCGGTGCAGGACGGAATAGTCGAAGGTCTTGCCTGTCATCAACTCGGTGATGCGCGATTGGGTCAGGCCTTTGGTCGGATAGACGCCGACCAAAGCGCCGTCGCGCAACACCGTCACGCGGCTGGAGATTTCAAGAACCTCGGCCAGGCGATGACTGACGAACACAACGGCGACGCCCGACGCCGACAGATTGCGCACAATGTCCAGCAGATAGTCGGTTTCGGATTGGGTGAGCGACGCCGTCGGCTCGTCCATGAAGACGAGCTTCGCCTCGCCGACGAGGGCGCGCGCGATTGCTACGATCTGCCGCTGTGCGATGGGAAAGTGGTGGAGTGCTAGATCGACATCGAGGGTAACACCAAGACGTTGCAAGGCGTTGATCGCCACACGGCGCATCTCGGCATAGTTCACCAGCCGCGGCCAGCGGCCGATGACGGTCTGGAACGCGATATTCTCGGCGACAGTCATCTCGGGAAACAGGGCGAGGTCCTGCCAGATGACCTGAATTCCGCCGGCCTGCGCCGTAACCGGCGACATATGGGAGTAGCTCTGGCCATCATAGACGATCACGGCGCCCGCCTCGGGCTTGTACACGCCCGTAATGACCTTGATCAGCGTGCTCTTGCCGGAGCCGTTCTCGCCGGCCAGGCAATGCACCTCGCCCGGCAGCACCTCAAAGCTGACATTCTTCAGCGCCTTCACGCCGCCGAACGTCATATTGACGTTGCGGAGCGACAGCAGCGGCCGTGATGCGGCGCCATCGAGTGCCTGATCAGCCATCGAGTTGAAACCTGGATCCAATCGCATTTGCAATCCTGCAGCCAGGCCGGCTCGACGCCGGCCCGGCTGCCATTAGCTTGAGGCCTTACAGGCCCATCGCCGCGAGATCGTCGACAGTGTCCTTGTTGATGGGGACCAGCTGATCGACGATGATGTTACGGTTTTCGAAGTCCGGCTTGACTGTCCCTAGCCCTTCGATCGTATCGCCGTCCTTGATCTCGTTGCCCTTCATGAGATGGTCAGCCAGCGTGACGAAAACCTCGCCCGCCTGCTTCGGATTCCACATGAAGCCGCCGGAGATCGCGTCGCTTTTGATGAGCTTCCGGCCCTGGCCTGGCGAGAATGGTCCGAGCACGAAAATTTCGCCCACCTTCCGGCGCTCTTCGATTGCGCGGCCAGCGCCGATCGGACCTTGGCTGCCGAAGGCGAGGAAACCCTTCAAGCCTGGATTTGCGGAAATCAGGTCAAGCGCAGTGCTGCGGCTCTTGTCTACATCCTCGGCGACGCCATAACGTTCGCCGACAAGCTTCATGTCCGGGTTGTTCTTCTTCAGATATTCGATTGCCGCATCGGCCCAGGCATTGTGCAGCGGCACCGTCAGCGAGCCGACGAACACTGCGTACTCACCCTTGCCGCCCATCTTCTCCGCCAGGAGCTTGGCATGAGCCTCGCCGAAGCCGGTCGCGGACGCGAGTTCGAAGTCCCAGTCGGCGCCCTTTTGGCCAGGCGATTCATGCGTGATGACGATGATGCCGGCGTCCTTGGCCTTCTGCAGGACTGGTTCAAGCACTTTCGCATCATTCGGCACGACGCCGATGACCTTGACGCCCTGCGCGATCAGATCCTCGATGGCGCGAACTTGCAGTGCTGGATCAGCGCTGGTCGGGCCGACCATGAATGCGTCGATCCCGAGCTTCTGGCCGCGCTCCTTGATACCCGCCTCCATTGCGTTGAACCACGGAATGCCGCCGATCTTGACGACGACGCCGACCTTGCCGGCCTGCTGTGCCATCGCAGCGAATGACCCGCCAATCATAAGGGTCGCGGCAAGCGCCGCGATCATGAGCTTTTTCATCTGTACTCCTCCCATAACGTTCCTAGTGGGAACACACTCGAGCCGTCGAACGACGGCGGCCGTTAGAAACCTCCCCTAAAGAGACGGGGCACTTCCCCATCGGCCATCCACCGGTTTTCGCTTGCACAATCGATGGTGCAGAAACTATTGTGCATCGAGAAGCTCTCGTCAAGCGGGATATTGCTCTAAATAGACGCGCCGGAGGCGCCAGATGGATCAGCGGGTCAAGAAGAAGGCGACGATCTATGACCTATCCGTGCTATCGGGCAGTTCGCCGTCGACCGTGAGTGCCGTCCTGAACGGCACTTGGCGCAAGCGCCGCATCAAGGAAAGTACGGCGCAAACAATTCTCGGCCTCGCCGAACTCCACCAGTACACCACCAATCTGCAGGCGCGAGGCTTGCGACGCTCGCGATCGGGCCTGGTCGGCCTGATGCTGCCCGTCCACGACAATCGCTACTTCTCCTCCATGGCGCAGACGTTTGAGGGGCATGTGCGCAGCCGCGGCCAGTGCCCGGTCGTGGTTAGCGCCAGCCGCGACCCGGAAGAGGAGCGGCGGACCGCGGAGACGCTGATCTCCTATTCAATCGACCAGCTCTTCATCGTCGGCGCCACCGATCCGGACGGCGTCCACGAGGTCTGCGAATCGGCGGGGCTGAGGCATATCAACATCGACCTGCCGGGAGCGAAGGCGCATTCGGTGATCAGCGACAATTATGGGGGCGCACGGATGCTGACGGAAGCAATCATCCGCCGCTTCGGCAATGATGATCCTCTGCGGCCGGACGAGCTGTTTCTGTTTGGCGGCCGCAACGACCACGCCAGCCGCGAACGCATCGCCGCTTTCCATGCGACCAAGAAGGCATTGCTGGGCGCCGACCCTGAAGACGGTGTGCAGTCCTCCGGGTATTCGCCTGATATAACTTTGCGTGCCTTTGAGGCGTTTTACCAACGCCATGGCAAGCTGCCGCGCGCGCTGTTCATCAATTCGTCGATCAATATGGAAGGTCTGCTGCGTTTCATGGCGGGCCGGCCGGCGGAGATGTTTAGTGAGCTCGTCGTCGGTTGCTACGACTACGATCCGTTCGGCTCCTTCCTGCCCTTCCCGGTAATCATGGTACGGCAGAATGTTGAGGCGATGATTACGAAGGCGTTCGCGCTGATCGATGAACCGACGACGACGCCACAGACCTTCCTGATTGCGCCAGAGTTGATCCAGCCCAGGTCTGCGCTGAAAGGGCCGCTCGACACTCTGAAGGATATAGCGTGAATGCGAAATGGCGCGACAGGGTGACCCTGCACGCCCTGAGATTTCAATGGTTTATCATGCCGATCGGCATTGAGACCGATGCCGAACCGCCGCAGAACCTCTTCTCCGAAAGTGCCGCCGGGCGCCTTCTCCCGGCTGCTTCGCTCGCAGTGATCCCATATTGGAGCCACGGTCGCCATCTCCCGTGCAAACCTATCACGAAAGTGTCGCCGTCTTCGCTGTGGGCCCAATACCGGGCACGTGGGCGCAGGCAAAAGACCGACAGCAGGGAGCATTAGAAGCGATAACGGATTCCAAGAGTGTTCGCGTTGGAACCCTCTTTCATATCGCCAATTGTACCATCGGCGCCGGATCTATGGTGGAGCTGGTAGACAAGTTCGACATTGGGAGCTTGCCTGACTCTGAACGAAAGCTCCGCACCAACGAAGCCGAGGAATGATGCATCGCCATCGTAGCGGATTTCGCGATCGCGCTCGATCTCGGTAGGGCCTGTAACGGCACTGAATCCAGCGGTCAGTGCGGGCGCAATCGCCAAATCACCAACGACAAGGCCCTGGTGGCGAAGTCGCGCTCCGAACCAAAGTTCGCCGGACGTATCATCGTCTTCGCCAAATCTTATCGCGTCGTCCGTGAAGAACGCGGAACGCTTTGATTTAATTTAAGATTTTCGCCTGAATTTGGGTTTCGTTTT
>NZ_JBVVQC010000049.1:0-32367 GCF_055811515.1 Mesorhizobium sp. WSM4841 | reverse complement strand
GTGGTTATTCGGCCGACTGGGATTTCGCGGGCTTCAACGCCGGCGGCACGGCGAGAAACCCTTTGTCGGTCAGGCCCTCGACGGTAAGCGGCGACAAGTCGGCGGTTTCCGATATCTCGTCGTCGACCTTGAAGCGCTGCAGTCTCGTTTTGAACGCCTTCAAAACCTTGAGCATGTCATTCGTCCCTTTGCCAGTTGATGGTTGCGGTCATGGCGTAATAGTTGGCCTTCATCGTGCCGGGCTCGCCGGCGCCCAGCGAAGCCTCAAGGAAGTTCACGGTGCCGAGTTCCAACCCGCGAAACAGGTCGATCAGCTGGCCGGCGTATTGCCGCGCCAGCCTGGTGCCGATGCCATTCCTGGTCATGACGTGCAGGTAGAGCTGGCCGACTTCGCGCCAGAGGTTGGCCGAGCGCGTTTCGGCGCCGATCGAGGCCTGGTCGAAGAAATCGCCGAAGATCTCGACGTAGACGAAATGCTCCGGATCATCGGGCAGTTCGTCGGGCATGTTCTCGAAGACGATCAGCGTCGTCGTCCACTGCGCGGTGAGATACTGCTCGACGGTGTCGTAAGTTGTAAGGCTGGACATCAGAGCGCGTTGATCACGATCGAGGGATAGGTAATCGGCTGGCCGGCAGCACGATCCGCGCGCCGCGACAAGGTGGCACGACCAGCGCGGAAGGCGCTGGAGCGGTTGTTCTGCGCCGCAGCCTGCAGCGGGGTGCCGCCCTTCAGGACGTAAGGGATCATCGGATGCACGCCGGCGGAGATGTTCAGGAATCTGGTCTCGAAGTTGAAGGCGCCGCGGAACCGGCCGTTCATGGCGCTCTTGGTGCCATCGAAGACGCGGCGGCGCTTAACACCGGACAGGCCGCCCTCGACCTTACGGATATAGGGCTGAAAGTTGGTGATGATGACCTCGGCTTCGCTCGGTATCGATGCATATTCGACCGTCGGGCGGCCATCGACGATGACAATGAACGACGATGCAAACCGGCCGGAGCGGCGTGGGCTCCTATTCACCAGCTCAGCCACAACGGCGTTGATGACCAGCGGCCAGTTCGAGAACACGTAGAGGATTGAGCCGGGTGCCTTGACCGCCTCTTCCGGCAGGCCGGGCGTATTGTTGACGTAGCGATCATATTGCGGTGACGCGCCCCCCGCGATCGCCCGTGCAAGTTCTTCCCTCGCGAACTTCGCCAAGGCAGCATTGATCGCGTCCGGCTCCATGCCGGCGGTCGCGAGCTTCAGATCGCGCTCGAAGAACTCGAAGCCAGCCATCAGCCGCCCACCATAAGCTCGACTCGCACGAGCGTGTTTTGAACCCGGATGTGCTTCGGGAATTCGATGTTCCTGACTTTGCCGTCCTGCACGATCTTGTCGCCTTTCTTGATCGGCAGCCGGAATTGAGCCCGGTTGATGTCGGTCGGGCTCAGGATGACGCGCGACCATGTCTGGTCGATGGCGCCGACGAGCTCCTCCGGCTTCAGCGGCCGGATCGAGGCGCGGACGTCGGCGTCGAACGGGATCTGGATCGAATTCGGGCCGAGCGTCAGTCGACGTAGAACGGCATCCTCACCAGCATCGAGCAGCGCAGCATCGAGGTCGGCGATAAGCTCTGCCGACGTCGTCACCGCGCCACAACCCTCGCGGAAAGAACGGTCTGGCCGGCATAGGTGCCAGTCGAAACCACCTTGACCCGCATACGGTCCGTCAGCAGCCCGTCGACTGCGGTATCATCGGCCAGCGCCCCATCGGTTGGACTAACCTGTGTCGTCTTCGGCGTCAGGGCCGACAGATTGAGGAGCGCGACCTCAGAAGCCGTGGTGAACAGAACGCTGGCGACGTCGTACCAGGTCGTCCCGCCGTCGGCAGAGCACTGGACATAGGCACGGATGGTTGTGCCGCCAGAACCGTAGGCGAGCCGCAGCTGCAGTGCCGCAGCCAGCATGCCGTCCAAGCTGACGACCGCATCGCCAATAAGGGTTTGCGCGGTGGTGATCGTCAGATCGCCAAGCGAGTAGATGCCGGGGTTGTCCATCATGCCACCAAAACATTGAGGAATCGGGTGAGCTGGCCGGCGACGATGTCCGGGACCGCGCCCTCATTGGACTGGCCTGGAACGGATCCGACCCAATAGCCGCGCTCAACGCGTCGGACATCAGGGATATCGATGACCTCGGATTTCAGCGCAGGATCCCGTTTGCCTTCGGCCCACGCCAGTCGCATGAAGTCCATAGCGGCCTGCTTGAGATCGCCGGGGACGGTGACAAAGCCGGCTCTGTAGACGACGACAACCTTCGTGGCGCACCAGCGCTGGGCGATGTCATCGCTCAGTCGAGTGGCTAAGCCGGATTCGGGATGGACAATGAAATCGTCGTCGGCAGTCAGCGTGTCGCTGTCCTCGACGATGCTGGTGATCTCGATGTTGTGCCGACGCGATAGTTGAAGCGCGGCTCGATCGACGCCGCGGAAGGTCTCGGTAAGCGTCTCCTGCAGCAACGTCGGTTCCGCCCCGGCGCCGATCGCGATGCAGCATTCCGCCATGATGGCAGCGCCAAGCCGCAGATCGAGCGCCGCAAGCCTAGTGTCTTGGCTGGAATCGGTCACGCCGATCGCTTCGCGACGTTCGGCTTGGGTCAGCAGCGAGCGGTCACTCGCCGGCGTAGTGACCACCAGGACGGAATGCATGGATCAGCCCTGTGCCGCCATGCGGGCGTCGGCGATCTTGCCGACAACGACTTCCTTGCTGTCACCGTCGACGACGGCGATCTTCTCGGCGTCGACGACATTTGCGAGGTCATCGTCGGAAAGGCCAGCCAGGTCCGCCAGGATGGCATCGCGCTTCTTGGCGGCTGCTTTTGCGGCTTTCTCGGCCGCCTTAGCCGCCTTCACAGCTTCCGCGATTTCCTCAGGCGTGCTTTGCGAGGCATAGCCCTTCGGCGGGTATTCAGATGCCGAATAGCCCGCAGCCACGTACTCGGCGATGGTGGGGCCATCATCGCGCAGTGCGACATTCTTTTTGCTACCGATCTCGGCAACATAGCCAGCTGCCTCGAGGTCCTTGAAGAGCTCGGCAGGAACCTCGTCATCGGTGCCCTTGATGATCTCGCGGCCGTGCAGATTGCCAACTTCGGCGACGCGAACCGACATGAGGACCGAAACTGCTTTCATTTCTGACATGGGATTGTCCTTTCAAGGGTTAGCCCTTCACGAGCGGTAATGTTTAGGTTGTCATTTCCTGAAGTTCTGCATCAGTGAAGGTCAGGCTTGACCCCATCGCGAAACGCTCAGTGAAACCGTAAATTGACCGACCGCCAGCACCATTGGTCCCGAGATCGAAGTGGGTGAGCGCGGCCTCGAGTGAAGCCCCTGTGTTGGAGCCAACAACGCCATTGCAGGCCACTTTGATGACGCCGCCTGCCGTCAGATATCCGGCAACCTTGTTGACGTTACCAAGACCGAAGTTGAACACGCCTCCTGCTGTCTGGGCCGTTGCCCCGACGGCGGCAAAGGAGACACCACCATCCGACAGGATCGTGCAGAAGATGCCGGTCGCTCCCGTAATGATGCCGCCACCGCCTGCAGAACGCTCAGACATTCCTTGCCAATAAAAGGCGAAAGCACCACGGGCAACAAGTATGAGTGGGCCGAGGTCGGCTTGATCGGCTGTCGGTCGGGATTGCCCCGGTGTCTGGGTGGCCGTGGTGGTAGGAACGCGGTACTGCTGCGGGATATTGATCCCGACATTCACGGGAGCGAAGAGTTGGACGAAATCGACTGCGAAACTGTCGCCGCTCGTGCCGATACGAAAGCCGAAGATCGGGTTTGTTACCGTATTCTGCGTGATCCATTTAAGCTGATACGACGAAGTGATGTCAGCGATGACAGTCCATGTTGCCCCGTTATCGACCGTCATTTCTAGCGTGCCGGTGCCGGTTAGCCGTTTGATGTCTACCTGAAGAACCAAGTTGTTCTGTGCGAAGGTCAGACTTTGTAATACAGTGCCGCCATCGGCGGTTGCTGCGATGCTTGTCGCTGCGTTGGCTACGTTGTTCGCCCCGGTTTGGTTCTTCGTCGCCGTGACGTTCGTCTTGGTCCACGCGACGTTTGTTAAATCACGATTCCAGAGGGCGCGGGAAGAAAACGTCGGGTACTGGCAATGGCCTTTGGTGGTCCGACGAAGACCAGAGGACGCTTGTGTTATCAGAAGTCCTGTCGCGTCAGGGACGAAGGTCGCCATGACGTTGTTTGGATCACGGAAGAACCTGCCGTCATTCGTGTTGTTGCCGTAAGTCTGAGTGCCGCCCTTGACAGTCGCCGCGACAAAATCAATGTCGTGCGTAAAGCGATTTAGCGGCTGAACATAAATGCTGCCGCCATGCTGCCCCATCGCAGGGCGCGCCACAGGCGAAAACAGCGGCTCAAATAGCCTACGCACTGAAAACGCCGCAGGTCGCGCCGGCGACTCGCGTGAAGCGATACGCGCCAGGAGCGGAGATCAGTGTCGATGACGCATAGGCGGTGAGCTGCCCGACCAGGTTGTATGCGCCGGCGTCATCCTTGAGGTAGATGTAGACCTGCGCGGCGGCGGCATAACCCTTCAGCCCAACGGTGACAGGAGTGCCGGCTGCAACGGTGAGGTCACTAGAGCTCGCCGCCGTCGAGCCTGTTGCAAGTAGTTCTGCCGCTGCCATGGAACATGATCCTCCGGTCGCCGTCTGTCAGAGTTAGCTCTTCACGAGCGGGTTGGGGTGTTTGGCGTGATCGTATCGAGCCTCGATCTCGTCCGCGGTCGGCAAACACTCGCGCGGCGTCATCGTCACCCTGACGGCTTCATCGCCGCCGCCGTCGAAATCGAGCGTCATGGTGTCGTAACCGTAGATCCGCTCCTCGATCGGTGCTGCCGCATCCATCAAGGATGTGTTCGCGGGAAAGCCGATCTCGATGCCCCTGGCCTTGGCGATGCCGAGATGGAACTCGACGCAGCCCCGGCCCTTTTCGGCGTCATGAGCCCGCGCATAGGTGAAATCGCAGCCGAACAGGCTGATCTGCTTGACCCCGATGTGCACCGCATAGGCCACCGCATAGGCCGCCGTCGAATTGAAATAGGCGATGCCGCACGAGTTGATCACCGCTTCGAGCGGGAACGCGACGGTGCCCGGGTAATCGGGATGTGGCCGACTCGTATAGATCGGACCGAGATGCCGGCGCATCCAGTCCAGCATTCTGGCGATGTTGCTTTCCGGGCGGGCCGCTGCACGGATCTCCTGGATGCGGACGTCATCCATGTGGAAGACGCGGTCGCATTGGATGACGCCGGCGACGGCATTGATGCCCCAGACTTCATCGCAGAAGGCGTGACGGCCGCCGAGGCGTTTCGCGATATCGACGTAACCCTCGAGCGAAGGCCCGAGGCCCAGGATCAGGACGTGACCAGGTATAGGTTCCGCATGCATGACGGGAGCGACCACGGACTTGGGTGCTACGCTCTTGCGCCTCCCCGCGCGTGCCGCCACAACGACGATGGTACGCCCCTCGACGTCGGGTTCCACCTCCGATTCCGGACCGGCCTGCCCGAACCAGCCGGTGATGCACCAACCCGCGCTTTCGAGCAGCTCGGCGAACTCGGCACGGGTGTAGTGCCGGTGGTGGTGCAGTATCCTGCCGCGGTGAGGAAACACGGTCTCGTTGGGTACGCTGGCGACCAGCCGGGGCGCCACAGTATGAAGCGCCTTCAGCATCGGTAGAGGATCGGCGAGATGTTCGATGGTCTCGAAGCACACCGCGGCGTCGAACGAGTTGCGTTCGTAGCCTTCGGCTTCCATGACGTCGCCGGCGCGCAGCGCGACCTTGCCGCGCCTGAAATGGGCTTTGCCATAGTCGATCGCCGCATCGCTGCGGTCGATGCCGACGACGGTATGGCCGGCATCTGCGAGTATCGCCGAACCGTAGCCGACGCCGCAGGCCAGATCGATGACGCGCGAGCACTTGCCCAGCAGCTTGGCCGCGAATTCGTAGCGTGCCGTATGATCGCGGCGGATGCCGTCGATCGTCGGCGCGACCTGGCGTTCCCCATTGGCGAGCTCGCCAGGTGCAGTTTGGATGTTCATGTCGGAATCCTGTTGTCGGACAGGGCAAGGAAAGGGCGCGCCGAGTGAACCCGGCGCGCTGGGATGCGTTAGGAGGCGGGCGCGCTGGCGGCGCGCTGGACCGCGTTGACCGAGATCGGCGGGCCGGCGGTGACCGTCGACTTGATGTTGCACTGGACGTAACGTTTCGCGCCCTTGTAGGCGATCTTCTTGGCGACGTTCTTCGATGTGCCCGAGGTGCGCGTGCCGGTCGCCCCGATGCCGGCCAGAGCCTCCGTGTTGATCAGGTCGGCGTCGGCGACGGAGGTCAGCGTGCCGGTGACATCGCCTTCCTTCACCGTGACGGTCAGTGTCGCGTTGGTTGCCGTGATGGTGCCATAGCTGATGTCGAACAGCACGGGACCGATGTAGCCCTTGCGGTCGATGATCTTGCCGGTCTTGCCGGTACCAGTGGTGCCGACCGCGACGGCGGCAATGGCCGTCTGCGTCTTGTAGGAGCTGTAAAGGTCGTCCATTTTTCTCTCCAGATCGAGGAGTTAAAGGGAGGGGTGACGGGGGTCCGCGAAGCACGGACCCCGGATGCTTCCTCAGAAGCGAGACGGCGCAGCCGTCAGGTCGAGCACTTCAGCTTGCGGATGGCCTCGGCGAGGACGACCTTGCCGCCGGTGCGCCGACGGAAGATAAAGCGGATGTTGCCGCTGGTCGCCTGGGTATAGGGATCGCGAAGCATCTCCATCGCGATACGATCGACGATCGTGTAGGCCCTGCGGTAGTCGCCGTAAGCGATCGGATAGAGACCGGCACCTTCCGACGGCATGTCAGGGAATTCCGCATAGGGATCGCCGTCGATCGAGTTCGGCTTGCCCTGCGCGATGCCCGGCATCCAGATGTAGTTTTTCTGGCCATCCTTCAGCTTGCGGACCGAACCGATCGTGGTGCGGTTCATGATCCAGGTCGCGTTCGCCGCATATGCCGTCTTGATGGCATGCTTCAGCGTCAGCAGACCATTGGCCTGGCCGTCGGCGTCAGCGATTGTCGCCGCGCTACCGGAGACCGTCTCTGCGACTGAACCGTTGGTCAGGATGCCTTCGTATTCGCCGACACCGGTGCCGGATACGAACTCGCCGCCTTCCTTCACGGAGAATTGCTCCGCCGATTCCTCACGGATCTCGGCTTCCATGTCGAAAGCGGAGTCCTCGAGCATCTGGTTGGAGATGTCGATGAGAGCGTACATCTCCGGTGCCGTCAGCTCCTCCAGGCCGTAGGTGAGGCCGGTCGTTTCCGTCTTCGTGCCGGTTTCATGGATGCGGCGAGCCGCAAACTGACCGGTGCGCTTCGGGATCTGGATCGCCTTGTTCGCGGTGTTGCGGACGCGGACGAGACCGCGGGCCGGGCTTGACAGGGTTACCGCCTTGATGATCTCGCGGACGTATTCGGTCGGCGCGAGATAGCCGGCAGCGGTGTCGGTGCCGACGTTGAGGGCTTTGGCTTCCGCCGTGACATCCGCGAGCACCTTCTGCTCGTCCGTCGAGAGATTGACGACGCCGACGGCGTGGGCGCGAACAACTGCCTTGCACCAGTTGTTGAACATGACCTTGGCTTCGTCGCCGTCCTTGCGGGAGCGGTCGTTGGCGGGAAGCCGGGCAAGCGCGACCTCGATGCGCTCCGCGGCTTCCTTGGCGGCCTTGGCCTGCTGTTCCGCCATGGTCAGCTTCTGATTGAGACCCTCGTACTGCTGAAGCGTGGTCTCGATCTTGGAGAGCTTTTCCGTCGTGATGACGTCGGCAGCACCCTTCTTCTCGATCTCCTTGAGGCGATTGTCGTTCGTGAGCTTGAACTCCTCGAAGGCGGTCATGACCGGGCTGATCGCCTTCTTGAGCTCCTCGGGGTCGATCGCGGCGGCCGCGGCCGAGGCGATGATCATTCCGGAGCCGGTGTGCTCGGTCTGGGCGAAAGCAACGATGGCAGCGACAGCGTCTGGCGCGATCGCGGCGGTGACGGCGAGCGCAAGCGCGCTCGCCACCATGAGCATGGTGGAGATTCTCATGTGGATGGTCCTTTGAATGAAGGGCTTAGAGAGCCCGGATGCGGTTTGCGGCCTCGGAAATGATGGCCGTGACGACGCTTTCCCTGTCCTCATCCCGAGGGTCCAGTTGAGCCTTGTAGCCGTCAGCGGCGATAGCCCTGGCGGCAGCATGCGAGAAACCGCCTACGTCCCGTAGGAAGCTCTCGAATTCACGAACGGTCTTGATCTCGTCGGCGAAACTCTCGTCGTCCGCCGACTTCATGGCGTAGATCCGGGCCAGGACATTGGACGGATCGTCGACCAGTGAAACTTCGCGCAGAGTGGCGGTCTTGATAAACCGCTTCGGCTCGCCGGGGCGACCGGTGCCATTTTTCGCGCCATGCGGCGGCACCCGGTAGCCGATCGACAGGCCTTTGAAGCCGCCCTCACGCACCTGCGCCTGGTTCCACTTGCCTTGCTCGGTATCGAGACCGATGAGACGGCCCTTGACATGAAGTCCGTTCGGGTCCTCCGACATCGCATCCCAGACGCCGATCGGCTCGTGACGGTTGCCAGTCATGGCGCCGTGCATCTTATACATCGGCGGCAGAGAGCGGCCTTCGCGCTGGCGATCGAGCAGCGATTTCGCGAAGGCACCAGGTTCGATGACGTCGCCATGGCTATCGGTGTTGCCGAACACCGCGGCGTAACCCTCGAACGAACCAGGTGCGGCATCGCTGTCCGCGAACTTCGCCTCGAACGCCGCGCCGATGCAGCCGATTTCCATGTCAGATCACTCCGTCGCTGGGCCGCTGTCGGCGCGGTGCTCATCAATTTCCGAAAAGATCTCGGGACCGAACTTCAGTTCGCCGCGGTAGGGTTCAACCTTCGAGAGATCGAGGTCGCCGGCGTCGAAAGTGATGGTGACGTGCGGCTGGTACTCCGGCCAATCCCATGAAGCGCCGGCTTCCCGCATCGCCATGTGGCGCCAGGAAAGGTCGGTCGACGCGAAAAGCAGGGCGACGGCGCCTTCCTTACCCATTGGTTCGACAACACGAGGACCGCCCGGCGCGATTGTCAGAGTACCCTTGCTGTTCTGGATCCAGTTCTCGCCGAGTGCGATCCAGTCCAGCCGGGATCGGCTGTAGGCGATCGTCACATGCAGCTCGTCGGCCGGCAGCGTGTTCTTGAAGCCTTGGCCGCGGGCCCATTTCAGGAAGGCGTCGGAGTTGATGAGATGGCGGCAGACGTAGAGTGTCCGAGGCGCCGACTTGGTTTCCGTTGGCCCGGGCTTCCCCTGCTCCTGGCTAGTTGGCGCCATCGTGGCCGGCTGCCAGACCTCATCCATCTTCGGATCTTCGTCCGGGTTCCAGCCGTCGTCCTCGCGGACCTCGTTCGGCCTCAGCCAGCCAGGCGACGAGTTCGTCCCCAGACCGGCCTTGTAGTATTCCGTCCGATCCTTCAGCGAGCCGCGCAGCAGCTCGGAGGTATCGATTCGGCAGTAGTAGCCCTCGGCGCGCTCGTCCTTGGTTAGGATCTGCGTTTCCACGCCAGACCGCACTGCCTTGATCCAGGGCTGAAGCGAGTAGCGAACATGCGCCTCGAGGAAGGCATCAGCGCTGGCGAAGGTCGGTGACTGATCGCCGGCATGCCCCAGCATGATCGGGAAGATACCCAGAAGTCGGGCGATTTCTTCGATCTGGTGCTTTCTGGTGTTGAGGTGCTCGCCGTCAACGCCGCTAAGCGCGATCTGTTTCCATTTCAAGCCGCCAGCCGTCACCGGCGTCATGCCGGCTTGCGCCGCCCCACTGAAGCTTTCCTGCCACTGCGTGCGCAGGAGATCGATCTGGGCTTTGTTCAGCTTCTGCTCGCTCTCGAGGACGCCACTCGGACGCGCCCCATTGGCGTGCAACTTGGCTTGCGTCTCCTCGATTGAACGCGACAGACCGATTGCTTCGCGGCCGACAACCGCTGGGTCCAATCCCTTGTACGGCGACCACGAAGGGCCACGAAGATGCAGCACCTGGTCGGAACCGACAGTCGCGAACCCGCCGCCCTCGAAGGTGAGGTCGTAGGTAACATAGTTGTACTGGTTCGGCAGGTTGATCGACACGCATTCTGGCCGAACCGGAATCAGCTCCTTCAGCTGTCCGTTGAGTTCTACCTTGTAGGAGACGCCGTTGCCGGCCCCGGCGGCGTGCATCAGCGTGGTGCGCCAGTACTGGAAGGAATCCTGCAGGTTGTTGGCGCGGTGAAGCAGGACGTCATAGGCCGGATGGTCGATCGCCGGTTCGGTGCCCTTCTTGCTTCGCTTATGGAGCTCGACGGGCAGCTGCGCGATGCCTTCCGCAATGACCAGGATGCCCCGATGGAACGAAGTCGTCTGCAGCGCAGATGAGGTCGACACCTGGGCGCCCGATTTTGTCGGCAGTCCCCAGCCACCATTGATTGCCGACCACATCTCCGGCGAAAAATCGACCGCCTTCGCCTCGTCGTCGTTGGCCGGCACCATTGGCTCAGAACGGCGCGGGATCAGTGGGACCGACCTCATTTATTCGCCTTTCAGAGCGCAAAAATTTCTGCGGGAGCCGTCGTTTCTGGGTTCTTCACCATCACACTGACCGCATCGAAAAGCGCCATCACCGGGTCGATCTTGGCATCGCCGGCGTTCTGCTTCGTCGCGCGGATCGCGGTCGCGGTCGGCTCGATCTTCACGTTCTCAACGCACCAGTCCATCAATCCGGACTTCGCGTGCGTCAGCATTAGATTCGACAATCGGCCTTCGCTCGTCTTGATGGCGTTCATGAGCTTGTAGCCCTGCCCAACGCCTTCGACCTGACCGCCTTCTTGGGTAATTTCGAGTTCGGCAAGAGCATCGACGAGCTCGCCATACGGCCCTTCGGCATCAACCGCGACACAGGCAAGTAGGCCCGCATCATTCACTTGCCGAATAACGCCGATGCTCTCGGCGAGACTGACAATCGTGTCATCCACGATGGTGAGCTCGCCAGCCGCTTCGAAGTCCAGCAATTTCGTCGCGATCGACTGGCGACGATCGAGCACGCCGCGGTGGCACCAGGCGTGGCTCCAGCAGAGCCATCGCTTCATCTTGATGACGATGTCCTGACCGGCGATCTTGATCGTGACCTCGATCTCCGCTGGTTCACGACCTAGCACCGACAGCCCGTAAAGATCGTCTAGGCCGCCACCATCTATCCCGACGACGACGGCTTCGCTTCGCTCAAGGAGAGACTGCAGCGTGATCGTCTCATCTTCGGAGTGAGTCCAATAAGCGGCACCAGGCCAACCGTCGGTCTTCATACCGACGCCCATCTCAATGTTTAGATGTTGCGAAGCCCAGATGCGTGTCGGCTTGTCGCCCTTCTCGCGCTCGGAGTTCCAATCCGGGATCAGGTCGTGAAGGTGTATTGATCGGCTGAGGTTCGGCATCACCATCGGCCAGTTGGCCGAGTCGCCCCATTTGTCTTTGTCCTTGGCGATATCAGTCGGGAACTCGTAAAGCACCGGCAGCATCGACCTGATGACTTTGCCGCGGTACTGACCATCGCGGATCTTGCGGGCCATGTGCAGTTCATCCCTGAACGCACCGGCCGGGATTTCGTCGCTCTGGGTCGTCGTGATCAGCAACACGCCTTCGTTCGTCTTGTCGAGGCCACCGCGTATCTGGCGCAGCACCTTCGTCGTGTGCTGGTTGCGGCCGAGAAGGTGCAGTTCGTCGACCAGGGCAAAGATCACGATCGCGCCGGTGAGAATGTCGAGGGCGAACGTCTTGACCTTGAGTTCAGAGTTCGTGACCAGGCATTGGATCGTCTTCTCGTGATCCTTGCGGTGGAAGCGGCGCTGAAGGTCAGGTGATTTACTGATCATCGCCGTCGCCTGATCATAGGCGCGGTCAGATATCGTTTGCGTCGGGCCGACAAACAGCGCCTCGACGTTGTGGCGCTTGTTCATCATCATCGCCGTGAGCATCAGGCCGGCGCTGTAGGTAGTCTTCGACGATCCCTTCGGTGCCATCACGAAGAAATCGCGGATGGCGCGCCGGCGAGTTGCTGGGTCCCAGGATCCGAAGATCACACGCACGAGGTCTCGAAACCATTGCCCGGCCGCCTGGCCCAAGGTCATTTCGTCGAGGCCATCCGGCAAGGGCAGCGCGTCGAAAAAGGCGAGCCCCATTTCGGCCTCTGCCTCATTCAGCGCCAGATCATCCGGGATGAGCGACCGCCCATCCCGCATGCGGTCTTCCCAGTCAACGCAACTGAGGTCCCACATTTCAGTGCCGCACCGGCTCCTGGCGGCGTGCCATCAAATCGCCGAGCGTCGATCCGGTATCCGGCCGCCGCGCATCAACCAGAGCCTGCTCTTTTTTACCGAGCTTCGGGGCCTTCTCTTCCGCCTGTGGTCGTGACGTCTGCCCGTAGAGCATCAGGTCGTTATGCTCGACGAACTTGCGGAATGCCTTGCCGGCCGCCGAACTCCCGCCCTCGAACTGCGTCCAGAAGAGCATGGCGGTCCGGGCATCCAAGCGGTCCCGCGCCTCGTCCCTGAACTTGAGCTCGCGAAAATAATTCTTCCGCAAAGTCGGCGGCGTGATGCTCAGCGCGCGAGCGATCCGCTCATTGTTCCAGCCTAAGGCCAGCAACATGTTGACTTTGTTGCGATTTGCAGCAGTCGCTATGTGCTGCGGTCGACCGCGCTTGCCCCAGCCTTCGGGAACCGGGTCCCCAAACAGGTCGAAAATCTCACTCATCGAAAAAAAATCCCTCGCTGAGCCCCAAGCGGTTAGGACCCCATGAAGGCCCTAGAGATTTCACCCCCCTCCCCCATCAGGGTCGGGCGGCCATCCTCTTGGCCCGCTCGGCCAGCGTCTTCTTGGTGTGCGATGCTCCGCACCGGAGCATGATGTTGCGCTTGTCGAGCGGCGCGCCGCCGTCCCTGAGCTCGACCACGTGGTCACCGAACACGCGCATCCCTGGCCGGTGCGTCCCGCCATCGCACTGCGGGTCCTCGCATCTGCGACCACGCTCGGCGATGATCTCTGCCATCAGCTTGCGCCACTCGGGCGACAGGTAGAACGCATCAGCAGTCTTGGGTGCGACCTTGACCGTGCGCGTGTCCATGGTCCGGATCGCCGGCGCCATCATCTTCAGCTTTGCCACTGGAATCTTATCCATTGCGGGGAAGCATGATGGGCCGCGCCCTTCGCTTCACCTGGGTCCGTCCGGCACTCTTTCCGACGCCGCACTGGCGTGGCCGTGTCACAGTCTCGGGAGCATCAACGCGCTCCACAGTCGACGGGTTATCCTAGGGGCGATTCGCTATTACGGTTTAACGAGAATGGCAAGTGGCACTTCGAACGGTATGCTGCCACCGAACAGGGTCACTAGCACGCGGTCACGCCGCCTGCCCTTGTACCCGTTCACGATGGCATGCTGCCCGAATGCCGAGCCTGCGCCGATGGTGGCATACTCGCCGACCTTGGGCTTCCATCCCTCTGGCTTGTCGCCGTAGACGCCCAGAGTAACCATCGACCGGAAGCCGTTGAATTCCTTTTCGATAACGGGCTTCGGCCCATCCGCGTCACCTAGCACAGCCATCACATGCTCGACGCTCATCAGGCCATGCCACGCATCGCCGTTCATGGCGACGTGAACGAAGATCAAACCCCAGATCACCGGCTGATATGAGGGAGGCATTTTCCGCCCACGACGCACCTTTCCCTCGACCCTGCGAAGCGGCAGCCAGGATCCGATCCCCGCATCGAACAGAGCTTTGTCCACAACCTTCTCGCAATTGACGCGCGTGCGAATCGCATACCAAGCCCGACCGTCCTCGGCGGCAGCGGCTTCAAGCTGCCTGCCGACCATCCTGTGATTCGCCCTTGCACGCTCGATTGCGGCTGTATGCCTGTCGGTCGGACCGACGTTCTCCGCCTCACTCAGCCGCTTCACGTCCGCTCGCATCATCATTGTTCCCTCGCACCGCCTGTTCGAATGGTTCCAGTCCTGCCGGCCCGCCAGCCGGGAAATACACACCACGCATCGTTCCCGGGTCCGGCAGCCACGGCCAGCCGCGCATCTCGTGCTCGATCTTCCAGGCCTTCCAGACTTCACTGCCGACCGGCACGAACTCGCACAGCTTGCCGAGCCGTTCCTCTTCGGCGCCGTAGCCGTGAATGCCGAGCCCGCGCGTCTCGGCTGCCTGGTGCAGCGCGTTGACCATAGGCCACCCTGCCCGCATCCGGTTGCCCTTCTCGAGGGTTTCCCGGTCCAGCCTGCCGTTGGCGATCGCGCTCTCTTCCCAGCCCTTCAGCGGCGACGGCTGAGCCTTCGGCCCGGTGACCAGGTCGCGCATGCGGATCGCCGCCCACACCGGCCCGAAAGCCGGCGCATAGGCGGGCTTCTCCGGCGCTTCCGGTTTCGGTCCAAGGCGCTCCCAGCGCTTCTCGCTGAGGTAAACACCGAAGGCACAACGACCACCTGACGCCTTCTCGGCGGAGAGGTAATCAGCCATGCGGTCGGCTGCCATATCGCGTTCCTCAGCCGTCAGCGCCATGGCTGCGGCGAGCGCGGTCTTGCCGCTGTCGGCGATGAAGGTCGGCCAGGTCGGGTGAATGCGCTTCAGCCAGCGCTCCACCGTTTTTCGAACTTCCGGCTCGCGCTCGCGCTCTCTCTCTGAACTATTCTCAGGAGTTATTAAACCATCAGTATTTACTAGTGCCGCATTTCCCGTCGACGGATTCACCGTCGACGGGTTTTCAGTCTGCGGTAAAGATGCAACACCCTCAGCATTGATGGCAGCGTTGCTGTCCCGTTGTTCCTTCGGCTCATCAAAGATGACGAGCGAGAGCTTGCCAAAGCGCCCCTCGTCTCGCGGCTGATCTTTCTCCGCGTAGCCGGCCTCGACAAGCTCATTGACAATCCGGCGCGCCTTGTCGCGGCCACAGCCGCCCTTTTTGGCTATGTCGCCGACAATCACCGTCCAGTTGTCCGGCTTTGACAGAAGATAGCCCAGCAGCCACCGCGCCTCCATCGAGAGGCGCATGTCCTCGAAAACGTGGTTAGGTACGGTCGTGTAGCGGGCATTGCGGACACCGCGGCGGATTGTGGCTTCTTCGCTCATCGTCACACCAGCAGCGGCTGAACTGAGCCGTCCGAGAAATAGCTGTCCATGGGGGTGTCGGCGGCAGGCTCATCGCCGTCCCAGCCGTTCGGCCATGTCTCCGCGGCGATCAGCTCGCGGATGCGGGCCTCTTCCTCATCATTGAGGATGTCCAGCAGCGGGCGGCCAAGCTCGGCGGCGCGGGCGTTGCATTCGGCTTGTATAGCCAGAACGCGTTCGAGCCCCATCAGCCGAGCGGCAAAGGTGAGCGGCCCCATCCTTTGCGGGTTGGCCGCTACCGACCCGTCCTTCAGCCGTTCGAGGCCAGCCTTGCGGATGCGATGCCGGGGTTCGCGCAATTCGCGATAGAGCGGCTTCAGGCCCTTGAGCGGGGCAAGGTGTCCCCACGCCGGCGACGCCACGATCGTGTCGAGCGCCAGGTCCTTGCTGGCCAGCGGGCAGCCGGCGCATCCGGTGCGGGCATTGATCTCCGTCGCCTCGTCACCGCCATAGGCGTCGGCGATCGCGGCCGTCGCCCAGCCGCCATACTCGGCCATGGGTGCGTAGATGCGCAGCCAGTCCCAGACGTTGCAGACGCGCCAGTGTAGCAACGGCGCGAGTGTTGCGATCCGACCCCGGATGCCCTTGGCGTTCGGCAGGACCTCCTGATACCAGCCCTGCCCGCACTCGGCGCCGTCCTTGCCGCACGACATGGCAATGCGATCATCGCGGATGGCACTTTCACCCTGACGGACGCCGGTTATCATCAGGATCTTGCCGTCGAGCTCGCCGAGCCGCTGCTCCAGCGCTTCGGCCATCGGATCTATTTTGATTTGCCGCGTGCACCAGCGCAGCGTGTTATTGTTAGGCGGCGGCACGCCTCGGCCGAGAATGTAAACAAGGAATCGCTTGTCGAGTGGCGCCCGAACCACTTCGCAACGGATGCCGCGCGCAGCGAGCTGCGCCATGATGCGCTCGGCCGCGATCGCCAACGGCGGCAATTCCTGCCGCGTGTCGGCATAGAACACGGTGAGGCTCTTCGGCGGCGCCAGCCGGCCGACGTCGATCAGATGGACGATGAGTGACAGCGTCGCCGAGCTATCCTTGCCGCCCGACCAGGCAATGCCCCAGTGATCATGAGCCGGCCCGTAGGCCTGCATTGACTGCAGCGTCAGATCGACAGCCTCGTCATAGACCAGGCGCTTTGATCCTTCGAAAAGTGTTGGCTGGAAGGCTTTCACTCTGCTGCCTCCAGGAACGCCTGCCGTCCCCATTCAAGTGGCGGGCGATAATTCGCTTCGATGAAGGCTGCGGCCGGCAGCTTGCAGACCGAATTCCCGATCTTGTGCCGCTGCTCAGTCTCCGAGAGCGGCTTTCCCTTGAATACCGGATCGAGAATGTAGGAATCGGGGAAGCCTTGCGCCCGGGCCAGTTCGCGTGGGGTCAGCATGCGCATGCCGATGTCGACGATGATGAAGACGACGCCGTCTATCGCAACCGTGACGAACTCGCCGCCGTCCCAGCATCCATGCCGGCGCAGGAACTCGGCCACTTGCCGGGCGCGGGCAAGTTGGCGTTCCGTCAGCGGCGGCACCGCTGCCGTGACCTCTGTGAAGCCGAAACGCGCCTTGGTCGGCACGGCAAGCATCGGATCGTCGACGGCGGCATGTTGGCCGCCGGTTGAATAGTAAGCCGTCATCAGCGGCAGGGTGACGAGCGCCGAATGCTGGCCGGACGCGCAGACGGCAGGATGCGCATCGCCACAGGAGCCGTCACGACGCGTGCTGCCTTTGAGCGATACCATATGCGCCGCCATTAGGGCATGTGCGCTGGTCACGGTAGCTGACGACAGAGGATGAGCCGCCGGCCGAGCGTCCGACCGGCCGTGCATTTCAATCAGCGAGGCCGCGACCACGCCTTGCGTGCAGCCCTTCTGCACGATGGTGGACACCGGCCGGCGGGGTGAGTGGCCGTCCTCGCCGGTGTTGTGTTGCGCGAGATAGACCGCCGCCAGACTGCCTTGGTTGCTATCTGGCACCGGCGTTGGCAGCGGACGCTCGACGCTGAAAGTGCGCGGCTCCTGCCCGGCGCGCTCGCCGTACCGTGGCACGAGGTAAGGCACAATCACCTGGTTCTGATCGCCGTCCGAAGCGGCGACCGTGTGGAAAGGCTCATCCGCAGGCCTATTGCCGCCGCCGTGCTGGCCACGACTGACGAACGGCGCGAGAACCGCCTCCGATATGCCAATGGGCGCTGCCCCGCCGGGCCGCTTGACGAAGCTGTTTGCGGTCACCACCGGAAGTGGCTCGCCAACGTGCTTGCCGACGCTATCGCCTCGGAACACGGCGATCAGAGGTGCGATCATCTTTGGCTCGAAGCCCTTCAACGCCGCCGCACGCCAAGCCGGTGGCAACCGGTCCCAAAGATCGCCATCGACTTCGCTGGGCTCGCCTTCCGGCACCGGCGACCGCCAGGGCGTGACCGATGCCGCAGCAATCATCTGCTGCGGCGAAGTCGTCAACGCCGCCAGCGGGCTGGTCACAGGCCTGCCGGCGCGATGGAACTCGGATCCATTTGGTTTCACGTCGCCGTTCTGTTGGGCAATAAAAGGCACGACTGCCGCCTCGACGTTGAACTGATTGGCCCCGCCTGCCATGACGGTATGCGTCGGCTGATCGGCGGCCGATGTAGGCTTGCCAGAATTGCGCATGGTCATGAGGTGCGGAACGACAAGCCCATGCGCGTCACGCGACGCGGCGACGGTGTTGAACGGTTCCGACAGGCCCTGCCCGCGAAAGCTTATGCCGGCATGGTTGCACGTCGCTACGAACGCCTCGCCTTTCTCGGCAGCGTCCAAGACATGGCGCTTAACGCCCTTTGCCAGGCGCGCGTCCGTCTTGACTGCCAGCGGCCGGATGATCCGCTTGCCGGTCGAGCGCTTGTATTCTCGCGCCTCCTCCTTGGTCAGGAAGATCGACGGGCAGTCGATAGAGAGGTCGAGTATGTCTGCTGCAACCGGCCAAGGTTTCAGCCAGCCCGACCTGGCAGCCTCGGATTTCGGCGCAGCATGCGTTGGCGCGGGTATCGCGATGCGCGCGCCATCGCGCCGGAAACAAAGTTTGAGCCGCTTGCGAATGGTTGGGTCACCGTACTCGCAGGCGACCATCTCGTCCCAGCCAGCCGAATAGCCGTAGGAACACACCTCGTGGACGAACTGGTGGAAGGTCCAACCGATGCGATCAGGATCGCGTTCGAAGCCCTTTCCGTCTGCCCGATCGATCAGCGGCGACCACTTTGCGAAGGCTCCGACGTTTTCCAGGCAGATGGTCCACGGCCGCTGCCAGTCCGGCAGTTCCTTGAGCCACTTCAGCAGCACCCAGGCGAGGTCGCGCACAGCACGCGACGTGATCGGGCCACCCTTGGCCGGCGAATGGTCGCGGCAATCCGGAGAGAGCCAGAGCAAGCCGAACAGATCATCGCCCAACAGTTCCCGCATCGAGACCTGCCAGACATTGTGCGGCAAGTGGATCGTATCTGGATGATTGACCGCGTGCATGGCCAGCGCCGCATCGTCGTGATTGACGGCGTAATCGACGGCGAGCGAATGACCCTCAGGCAGGAGACCGGCCGCCGCAAGGCGCCGCAACGCTTCCTTGACAGCATTCGAGGCACCCCCGCCGCCGGCAAAGCTGTCGACGACACGTACGCGCCGTTCGCCGCGCCGGGGTGGCGGCAGCGCCGGGAGCGCAACCTTGGCGGCTCGCATGGAGCCAGGAACAGGCAGGCATCGCCATTTCGGTTTCTTGGCGGCAGCAGCAGCGTTGTCGCCGAACTTGAATTGGATGGTCATCGTCCCGCCTTGCGCCATGCGTCGAACGCACCGCGCAGCGCTATCCACGCCTCGCTTGCCCGCCCGCCATTGTTGAGTTCTTTTCGTGATTGCACGCCGAGCAGCGAGCGTACCTTTTGCGCCACGCGCTCATCGGTCAGCGGCTTTTCCAGCCCGTGCTGCTCATGCAGGAACACCTTGAAGGCCGCGTCCTGACACTTCATCGCGCATTCGGCGGCGAAGTTTTTCACGTCGCGCGCCGCCGGCTCGCCACGCCGTTCAGCCGTCCGGCGCGGCTCCGGCAGGCCGCGCAAGGCGCGGATTTTGACGAAGGCGTCATCGAGCAGCTGCAGCAGGAATCGCACCATATCCGGCGCGTCGGTGACGAAGGCGATCTCGTCGATCGACGCTTCGTCGAAGCGCGCGAGCACGAACAGCTCACCCATCTCTCCGCGCGATTCCACGTAGGCGCCGTCGGCTGCATGCACGCGCGTCCATACCGCCGGCTCGATCGCCGCCAGCGCTGCGCGGATGGCGCGCAGGCGCGCGGCATCGGGAGAGAGCGCGACGGCGTTCACGCTGCAGCCCTCCAAAGGATGGGCTGCTGGTCACTCGGTATGCGGTGGACGCCACGGGCCATCGGATGCTTTGGCGCGCCGCTCGCGGTCTTTCCGAAGCAGAAGAGATCAGGCCAAGGCGCTACGCCGGACTGGATCTCCTCGACCACATGATCGACCCACGTATCGTCCCACGCGATGGCGCCCCAACAGGCGATGACGATGTCGGCGGCCTTGGCCTCTTGAACCACGATATCGAGGTTGTGCAGCAGCGCGTCACGCGCATACCAGTCGGGGCCATTGTTTTCCCAATCCGCCATCTTGCGGCATTCGGCCGGGCTGCTGGTCACGAACGGATACATGTTCACCGCGACATAGCGGCCGTAGCCGAAGAGTTGCGACCATGCCGTCCACCACAGGCAAGTCGGATCATCGACCTTCTTGCCGGCCCTCGATGGATTGCAGCCGATGAAGCACGCCTTCGGCCCCGGTCCCCACGCACGCGTCAGCGTGAGGCGGTCGTCGCCACGGAAAGTGGCGTCGCGGTGTATCGTGTCGTAGCCGAAGAGGTCCACGTTCATGGCATCCGCCCGTGCTTGCGCATGGCGCGGCCTAGAAAGGTCGCGGCCCGTTCCAGCGATTTGCGCGCGGCGATCTCGCCCACACCGAACTTTGCCTCCGCCAGCCTGTCGGCGGCACTGGCCACCTGACGGCAGGCTTCCATGATGTCGTCATCGGCCTTGCTGGCCTTCGGCTTTGCGACCGGCAGCGTTGCAGCGAGCCGCTCGACCTCGGCGATCAGCATTTCGCGTACGACCGGCGCCAAGGCGCGCGCCAGCGGCTCGACACTTTTGCCGATCGCACTCAAAGCTCGACTCCAATGGCCGCCAGCGCCGCGTCGTTTTCGCCGATGCGCACATTGAAGGCAGCGATCAGGTCGGCGCGGATGCCGGCCACGTAACGCGGCATCAGCACGATGCCGAGGCTTTTGCTGCCTTCGCCTATGGTGAGGCTCAGGACCTCACCAGCGGCCAGCCTGTCGCGCAGGGCGATGTTCTGATTGCGGGCACCGGCGATCAGCCGCGCCTTTTCGAGGTCCGCCGCCTTCATTGGTCGAACTCGCCGCAGCCGCGACCGATCTCGCCGTGTTGCTCCGGCTTGGTGAATTGCTGCCAGGGAACCCAGCCGCGCGGGCAATGGAATCCCCATGTGCGCAGGGTCGGGCCGGTGATGAACAGCGTCCAGCACGGCCCATCAACGAGCTCGATACGGTGCGCCGCCGAGGCAAGTCTGAACTTGCGGTCGCCGGCGCGCCGCTCAACGCGCTGGTTGATGCCGCCGGCCGAGATCGTGTGCTCGACATACCGGCCACGCAGCAGGATCGACAGGTTCCACCACGGATGATCATGGAGCGCCCGGTCATCGTCGGAGCGCATGAAGTGATGGAGATAGATGTTGAACAGGCGATTGCGGGGAATGACCCACCAGCGGCGCATATACGGATCAGCGGCGCCACCGATAGTGACGTTCGGAGGCCGCTTTCCGGACAGGGCAATGAGGCGCGGCGCCAGCCGCAAAATGACAGACTTAAGCATTCGAGAGTTTTCCTGTTTCAGTGCTTTTCCCGTGAAACATCCGGCAGCTCCGCGGGCGCTTGCGCGGCTTCGGAGCGCCGAGCGGCGCCCGATAGAACAGGCGGGCATCGAGCCCGGCCCAGTCGCAGATGGCGAAGATTTTTCCCGCCGCGATGTCCTGCCCCGCCATGACGCGCGACAGGTCCGGCGAGGTCACGCCGATCTCGTCGGCCAGCGCGCGCCAGCCGCGCCCGTCAAATTCCAGCATCGGCCGCAGTTTCCTGCCGAGCGCGGCGGTGTCATAGGCGGCCAGCGTGCCGGAGCGGATCGGCCTTCCCTCGCGCGCGGACAACTCCTCGGCGCGGTCGTCCATGCGCATGCGCTTTTCCAGCGCCTTGCGCAGGCGGACCATGGCGCGGGTGATGGAGGGATCATCCATGGGCAATGGCCCTCATGGTTGCCAGGCCGCCCGGCAGGCGAGGAACCTCGCCGAAGCGGCGCTCGTATCCTTCCACCAGCGCCGCGTGCTCTGCGGTGAGCGATGCGCACCAGGCGCGAGCCTTCGCCTCCCTTTCCCATGCACCGTTGTCGCGGTTGATCGTCATCCAACCCGAAGCAATGGACAGGGCAAGCTCGGTCGCTCGGATCGCTGTGACCAATGGCTCTTGCGGCATATGTTTGGCGCGTTCGGCGGCGGTCATTCCGCCGCCTCCAGCTCATCGCCGATGCCCAGCATGTCGAACATGGTCGGCACGGCCATCTGCGCTTCGGCCTTGCGGCAGTAGTGCGCGCCGTCGTGGAAATAGGTGGCGCTAAGTTCGGAGGCCTGTCCGCGCCGGCCCTTCAGGATCGCCCGGTAGGGCACCGTCATCAGCCCGCCGAACGGGTCGTAGACGATGTCGCCCTTGTTCGAGTAACGCTCGATCAGCCGGTCGACGATGTCGAACTGCAGCGGGCAGACATGCTTCTCCAAGTTCTTGAACGCCTGCTCACCGTTTAGCGTCAGCATGCGGACGACATCGGTCCAGATCGCCTCATGCTTCGAGGGCGGATCGAGCGTCATGTACGTCTTGGAGAGGCTGTCCCGCGCGGCCAGTTCCTCGCCGAGCTTCACATGCATTTCGAAATCGTAGACCGCCTCTTCGGAAACCTTCTGGAACAGCGCGCGCAGCGGTTTCGGCCCGAGCCGCACCAGTTCGTCGGTGGTCAGCAGCCGGTCGCCGGAGGACGGCCAGAAGGCGTGCGCGTCGAGCTGCCAGCGCGCCAGCGTGTAGCCGCTGGCCGGAACCTGCGGCCGGCGGTCACCGTCGCTCCACCTTTCGTGCGAACCATCAGGCGCGATTACCAGCGGCTTGTCGTGCACGACCGGCTCGTCGGCATAGCCGCGCGAAAGATCGCTCTGCGGTCGGCGGAACAGCAGCACATATTCCGGACAGCCGACGCCCATCTTGGTGGCGTCCTTCATCATCTCCGAATAGGTCAGCCGGTAGGTCTGGTTGTTTTCCTTCACCACGTCGGTGGCGATGGTGATCATCCCGACGAACTGAAAGCCGTGCTTGAGGTAGTGGAAGATCGCCTCGGCATGGAATGGCGAGACGGTCGGCACGCCCTCGCCGGTCACGCTGCCGAACAGCACGCGGTCCTTGACGTGGATGCAGGCCAGCCGGCCGGGCTTCAGGATGCGCAAGAGCTCCGGCGTCAGGAAATCCATCTGCGCCCAGAAGTGGCCATTATCGTCGGTATGGCCGAAATCGTTGTAGCTCGCCGTGTATTCGTAGTGATTGGCGAACGGGATCGAGGTGATGATCTCGCCGACGCTGGCGCTGGCGGTCTGCCGCGCCTCCAGCACCGCATCGTTGTGGGCGATGACAAAACTGTCGCCGCGTTCCTCGCGCCGCGCCACGCCGATCGAGCGCGACAGAACGTCGTCAAGCGGCAGGCCGTCCAGCCCATAGCGGCGGATGATCTCGGCCATGCGCGCCATCAGCTTTTCGTGCTCGGCCCACTTGCCCTCGAGGTTGCGGCGCACCTCGCGCTCGGCCTCCGAAAAGATGATGTCGATGCGGCACTCATGCGCCTGGCCGAAGCGCACGATGCGGTGCACCGCCTGGATGAAATCATGGAACTTGAAGCCGACGCCGACGAAGATTGCCCAGTGGCAATGCTTCTGGAAATTGTTGCCGGCGCCGCTCATTTCCGGCTTGGTGGCGAGGTCGCGGAACTTGCCGTCCTTGAAGCCGATGGCGTTCTTCTCGTTCGCCTCCAACCCCTGCGTGCCGTAGATCGACCGCACGCCCGGCACGGCCGCCTCGATCGCCCGACGCTCATCCTCGAGGTCGTGCCAGAGAATGCGGTGTGCCTCCGGATCCTGCGCGATCAGCTCGATCATCTTGGCGATGCGCGCGGCCAGGCTGTCGCGCTTGGCCGCACTCGCCTGGGTCACGCCGAGCGCGGCGTTGCGGATCAGCAGGCCCTGCCCGTCGCGGTCATAGCCGGCCGTCGAATGGTCGACCGGCACCTCATGCCAGTTCACGCTGACCTTGGGCAGCACATAGCCTTCGTCGGAAAAGCCGAGATCGGAAGGCGATTGCAGGAAAACCGCCCAGCTGTGCACCCACAGCCAGAACTCATCTTCCTTGTGCGGGAACAGCGTCAGGTCGCCGGCCTTTTCCGAATTGCGCTGGAAGAACCGCGTCAGCGCCTGGCCGGTGTCCATCACGCCGAGGAAGCCGGCATAGTGGATCAGTTCCTTGGTACGGTTTGGCGACGGCGTCGCGGTGGCGACGAACTTGAAGCGCACCGCCTTGAACAGCGGCAGGAACGTCTGGAAGGTCTTTGTCCCGTAGCCGCGCAGCACCGCCGCCTCGTCGAGGCTTGCAGCGACGAAGCGCGAAGCGTCGATCTTGCCGGCCAGCACACTCTCGTAATTGGTCAGGTAGATCGTGTCGGCACCGTCGATCTCGGCATCCGAGCGGATGAACTTCAGCTTGACGGCGCAGCCGCCGCCAAAACGCTCTTCCGCTTCGGCGAAGAATTCGTGGCGCACCCCGAGCGGGATCACGATGAGCCGAAGACCAGGCGCGAACTGCCCGACCAGCCGCATCAGCTCGATCTGCATGAACGTCTTGTGCAGGCCGAACGAAGCGAAAATGGCGCGGCTGCCGCCCTTCAGCGCCCAACGCACGATCGCCCGGCAATGCGGCGCGCCGGCCGGGTTGATGTCCTCCAGCGACACGTCGAACCCGTCCGCCTTGGCCAGCTGCATCTTGCCGCGCAGGAAGTCGAGATAGGGATCGTCGGTGACGGGCGCGTTCATCGGCGGGACTCCCGTTCGAAAGATTGGAAGTCCGTGTCGGTATAGATTTCGGCGAGAGGCTTAGAACGATCGGCGGGGACACCATGGTTGGCCACAGCCTGCAGAAGGCGAAGAAATTCCTCCGTGTCACGGATCACCTTTTGCAGTGCGTCGAATGACGTGTCGGAAGGATCGAAGTCGACATGAAGGCTTCGATGGAAACTGATGGACTTGCCAGTCTGGTGGTTGCTTGCCGCCGGTCTGCCGGAGATGGCATTTCGTACGTGCGCGCGGCTGGGCTCCAAGCCGGAAAGCACGCGCTCGCCGATGATCTGTTCTATGACACCTGGCGTGCGCTTTTCGGCCGCGCGCCAAGTTCTAGCCTCATGGATCTCTTTGCCAGACAGGCCGGCTTCCGATGCAGTAAATCTGGTATCTGCCTTCTTCGGGCGCCCTTTCAGATTTGCCTGTCCCGAAGCCTGCGCCAGGTCCCACTCATCAGCGATGCGCATTTTAGCGCGGGCTTCGATCAGCAGCGCATCGCCTTGTAATCGCCGCGCCTTGCCGATCAGCTGTTCCGCCGCTCCGAAGCGGGTTGCGTAGCCGGCAGCCGCTTTAGCCTGATCATAGGCGCCGGACGCCAACATCCGCGCAGCGGCAACATCGCCATCGTCGAGCAAAGTGCGCGCCCGTTCGACCAGCTGTTGCAGGCTCGAAGCGTCGAACGAACTAACAAGCGCGTTCGTCATGCCGGCACCGCCTTGTCTGGCTGATAGTCTTTCCAGTCGACGCGATTGGCGATCATCGGGCCGGCATACTCGCCGTCGCCATTCATCTCCCAGACGAACCAGGCGGTGTTCATCCGGCTCGTCGCTTCGTTGCCGTCCCAACCGTCGCGATGCATCATCGGCAGGCGGCGCGTGAAGATGTGGACGCGCGCCGGCTTGTTCTCATCCATCGCGAAGTTGCGGTCGGGATCGTCGAAGCCGCAGAAAAAATTGAGGTTCAGCAGCAGCGCCAGCTTTCCCGGACGGTGCACGCGTAGGGCATGCGCCACGAACGGATTGAGCGCTGCGCCATACGGAGGATTGGTGACGATCGACGGCTGGTCGGGGTGCGGTGCCGAGGTGAGAAAATCCTCAACCCGTTGCACCACGCCGTCACCGTCAGACGTACCGTAGTCGATCAGGTCCGAGATCTCGACGCGGTAGCCGGCTGATTCCAACAGCCGAGAGATTGCGCCGCGACCGCATGCGGGTTCCCAGATGTCGGATTGGAAGTCTTCGAGCGCCAGCAACGTGTGCACCGCTTCCGGAGGCGTCTCGTAAAGATTGTTGCCGCGCTGGGCGGCCGTCGCGCTGTCGGTGCCGACGGCAGCGCGCAGGTTGGCGCGGCTCGGCTCCAGCCCTGCGGCCAGTCTCGCCTCGATTGCGCGCTCGACGATGCCGGGCGTGCGTTTTTCGGCATCGCGCAGTTTTCGCGCTTCGTGTACTTCCTTGGCGGTGAGGCCAGCCTCTTCCTGGGTGAAAGTCTTCCCGTCTTCCCGACTTTTCGGCCTGCCCTTCGACGCTTCGCCGCTGGCCTGTGCGGCGTCGTATTCGTCGGCCAGCCGCACCTTTGCTCGCGCCTCGATCAGCAGCGCATCGCCCTGCAGCTGACGCGCTTTCTTCACCAGCCGCTCAGCGGCGCCGAAGCGTGCCGCGAACGCCGCACCCGCCTTAGCTTGGTCGTAGACACCGGCGGCCAGCATGCGCGCCGCGGCAACGTCGCCGTCGTCGAGCAAAGCGCGCGCCCGCTCGACCACCTGTTGCAGGCCGGAGGCATCGAACGTGTCGGGAAGCGCGTTCATGCCTGCGCCTCACCTTCCGCCGTTGCGACCTTGATCCCTTTTGTCGCTCCGCACTTCGGGCAGGCCGCCCGCTTGGCGAGTTCAGCCGCCTTGACCAGCTCCATTGGGAGGTATGCGACAACCCAAACGTGGCTGCAGTCGCCACATTTTCCTCGCAGGGTGTTTCCGCTCATGCGCCCCTCCGTTTGAGGGGGACGACTTCTCCGCCGGCAACTGGAGCCGGTTGTTCGGTTGGATAGGCAGCGACGTCCCTTTCCAGCGGCCACGGAAACTGCGCGACTGCCTTGTCTTTCACGCCGAGCGACCACAGCCGCGGCAGGCCGATGTCTGGATGAGGCTTCACAGTCTCGATCACGCGCGAGATCACCGCATCGCGGCTCATTTCCCAGCCGGCTTTCGGCCCGACCACGATCTGCCGTTTGATGTTTTCGGCGAAGGACCTCATCAAGGCGGGCGACGCGGTTTCCATGGCGGCGGCCAAGGCGGCAAGGGCCGTCTTCGGCAGCACGAAGGGCGCCAGGTATCGCTCAAGGATGCGCTGGCGCTCATGCTCGCCTGGCAGTTCGATGGAAATCTGAATCTCGAAGCGACGCCAGATCGCTTCGTCGACACGCCGGCCGTAATTGGTCGCTGCGACGATAAACCCGTCATGCCGGTCGAAGGCGGCAAGCAGCGTGTTCACGATGTGGTTGTGTTCCTGCACGCCGACCTGGTTGTGGCTGTCGTCCATGCGGCTGGCGGCTACTGAATCGAATTCGTCGAAGAACAGGAAGATCGGTTCCTCGCTGGCCGCCAGATGGTCGAACAGCGCGCCGATCATTTCGGAACTGGCGCCGATGTAGCGCGACACGACCTTTTCCGGCCGCACGACCAGCATCGGAATGCCGAGACGGGCCGAGAGATGGTGCGCCAGTGTCGTCTTGCCAGTGCCGGGCGCGCCGGTGAAAATCGCGCGCTGGCGCGGCTTCAGCCCGACCGCTTCGAGATCTTCCTTGGCCCACAGTTCGGTGAGCCATTCGAGCAGCGCCGATCGAACCGGCTTAGCAAGGATCGGCTCCTGCGCTTCCTCCGGGAGGAGGATTTCGCCAAAGCTCGCCAGATTGTGCGCGCTGTGCGGCATCTACTCTTCCTCGGGCCCCATGCCGTCGGTGCCGGAGGCCTTGCGCCAGCCGGCATCGAATTGGCCCCGGCGCTTGTCATCCCAAGGGAAAGGATTGGCGGTGATGGGCTGGTTTTCGCGATAGGCGGTTTCGCCAAGCGCATAGGCGCCTGCGGCGTCGACGTCCGGAACGTCACGCTTAGCGCGCTCCGGTGTGACGGACGCCGGCTTTGACGAAGGCTTCGGCTTCTCGACGACGTCTTCGGCCTGCGCCTCGCCGTTCTTGTCGCGATAGAGACGGACAGGCTGCGCGCCGATCTTGACGATGATCTCGCCTTCGGTCGGCACCAGAAGCTTGAAGGCGGCAATCACCTCGTCGCGCGCTGCCAGGTCGACGCTCATCTGCCCAACCGACCGGAACAGGGGCGTTTCCGTGGCCATGCCGAGCGCGTGCAAATACATGTCGAGCTGGGCTTCGGCTTCCTCGACGTCGGCCGGCTTGGCGGCACGCCGCTTGAGCACATCGCGCACCCGTGCCGGTGTGAAGCCGGCCGCTTTCAGTTCGGCGAAAACCAGCTTCTCATCTTCGTTGAGCTGTTTCTTGGCCTCGCGGACACGCTCGATCCGCTCGACGAAGGCCTGCAATTGCTGACCGGAAACCGTGTTGCGGCCAATCGTCGATGCGTCACGCTTGCTCACGGCGCAGTCCTTTCGGGATTGAGGGGAAGTTTCTCTTCGGCCTTCAGTCGCTCACGCACGCGGTTGCCGATGTATTCGACGTCATTTGCGAGGCTGCGCGCCTGGCCGTCGTCGTCTTCGCCGCGCATGATCTTGGCGAGGAAGTCGAGGGTCACGGAAGCCAGCGCCAGGCGGTCTTTCAGCGGCAGGTTCATCGCTCAGAGCCCTCGCCGATGACGCGGTAGGTTGCCGGCGAGCCCATCTTGCCTTTGCGCACTGTCTCCAGCAGGCCCGCATCGATCAGCGTTTTGGCCAGGCGGCCGGTCGACGCATGGTCGCAGCCGATGTCTTCAGCGAGCAGCGTCTGGAAGCGCTGCACCTGGCCTGTTTCGTCGGCATGGACGCGAAGCGCGCACCACAGCTTCGCGGCCATCAGCGCGACGTGGTGGCGTTTGCTGAACGCGACGGAATCGAATGAAGCCGCGTCGAAACTGGCCAGCTTCGGCGCATTCGGCCGGGCATCGAGGATGCTCTCGAAATGCCGCTGCACGAATGCGGTCACGCTGATGCCGGCCTTGCGGGCAGCCGCTTCGATCCTGGCGTTCATGGCGCGGTCGCACCGCACCGAAAACCGATAGAGAGCCTCGGCCTGATCGATGTTTTCTGCCCGATGAAACGCGCCCATCAAAACCCCCCCGGCGGCACGAACAGGCAGATCGTCTCTCCGTCATTCGCGCCGGCGACCGAGCACCAGTGGAACTTGCCGTCGGGGCTCTGCCTGATCTTCGGATCGGACATGTTGATCAGTTCGCCGGTGCGGCGGATCTCATAGCCGCGCGCGCCCTCGACAATGTCGGCCTCTGGCACTTCGCGGCAGTCATAGCCGGAGCAGCAGGAGAACGGATAAGTCCAGCCCTGCGGCTTGGCCGCCGTTGGAATCGCATCGTGCGAGAAGGCGACGTGCGTGCCGAAGATCAGGAACCAGGCGAAGCCATAGGCCAACAGGAATCCGGCGGCGATAAGCGAGGTCTTCAGCGATATCATGCCGCCCTCGCCTGATAGTCACCGCGCGATTCAAGCGCGTATCCCTGCCCCCAGACGGTCGCGATGACGACGCCGAATGGCTTCAGCTTCTTGCGAATCTTGCAGACGAAAACGTCGACGATCTTTGGCTCGGGTTCATCGTCGGCGCTGGCGGAATAGATGGCCTGCATGATCGCCGCCTTGGTTGCCACCTCGCGGGTTGTCAGGAACGCGAACAGGCGCGCCTCTTTGCCGGTCAGGAGCCATTCGAGCGGAACGCTGACACCTGGAGGGACCAAGGCATCTTCCAATTGGCGGACGCGCTCGCGAAGCGTTTCGATTTCCTGCTGCTGCCTGATCACGAGGTCATCCATTTCTCGCCTTCCGGCGGTTCATGTAGATGACACTGGCGAGCGCGCGCCAAAGCGGCACCTTGCGTTCGGCGGCAAAGCGTGCCGCCTCGCCTTCGATGGTCGAGGCATTGGCAGACAGCACCAGCGCGATGCGCTCGGCCTCGACCTCGCCCTTGTATTCAGGCGCAAACAGCAGATGCTCGATGGCCTTGATCGACGCGGCGTTGACTGGTGCCAGGCCGGCCTTGACGCAGACTTCCAGCACCTCGCGCGCGCCCTTGGCAAAGCGGCGGTTTACCAGCGCACGGATGGTGGCAACCGCCAGCGTTTCGCCGACCTTGAAACGAGCGAAAGACGGCGGATTGCGCAGGATCGTGATGCCGGCGCGCTCACAGACCTGCGCGATCGTCACCGCCTCATCGTCACCGGCGGCGACCATCGCGTTGTGAAGCTGGGTCGGCGTGACCTGGATGCGGTCACGGTTGTGACGAACGAAGGCGTTAGCCCGCGCCGCCTGCATGTCGGCCTGCACCACGAGCACCGGCAGAAACTCAATGCCGCCGTGGGTGACGGCACCGATCGCGGTATGCTGGCCGTCGATGACGTCGAGCCGGCCGTCGACCTCGACCACCACCGGCGGCTTGAAGGCGCGCCAGTCCCATTCGGCGACGATCTTGCGGATCAGCCTGATCGAGCGCTCGGAAAGCCCGCGCTGGTATTGCTCGTCGACCGACAGCGACGACGGCGCCACCAGCCGCAGTTCCGGCGGCAGCGTGTCGATGACGGCCGGAGCGATGTCGGGAAAGGAAAGACCGGCGACCTGTCTCATCCTGCCAGCCTTTCCAGCACGCGCGGCGCGGCGCGCTCGGCTCCGGTGCCGCGCCCTTCGGTCAGACGGCGGTGGAATCGGCAGTAGCAGCGACCGGGAGCGCCCGGCAGCCAGTCGGCCTCCGACACTTCACCAGCGCAGAAGCGCGTGGCGACACCTTCGCCGCGCAGCGGGAACCGGCACTGATGGGTGCCCAGGTCGGCCAGCACGCGGCCCATGCCGTTACTGCCGGCAGCCAGCGGCGCATCGCGCCCGGCGATCATGTCGAGCACGGTCCTCATTCGCCGCCCACCACCTTGAGCCCACCGGCGGCCTGCACTCCGGCCAGCGCGTCGTCGATCGAGGCGGTGAGGCCGGAAATCTTCGAGCTGATGCCGCGCAGGATGGTCGCTTCGTTCGGCGTCACGATGCCGTCGGCGCGCGCCTTGACGGTTTCGACAACCAGCCGGCCGGCCTGTTCGACCAGCCCGGCCACCTGCTCCTCGAGATGTGCCACGCGGCTGCCATTGTCGGAGGCATCGGTCAGCGTGCGGCCATGGAATTCGGCCATCACAGCGGTGACGAAAGGCCGGCCGCAATCCTCTTCCAGCGTCAGCACCACGCCGAGCGACATCAGATCGCGGTCGATGCCGCCATTCCAGCGCCCGACCTGGCCCTTCGAATAGCCGGTCTTTTCCATGACGCGGGCAATACCGCCGCAGGCATCGACCAGGTCGTGTTGCGCGGCCAGCAGCCGCAGCTGCCAGCGGGTCGTGAATTCGCTCAAAATGGCCTCCTCAGGCAAAAGCATTCACGCGGCGGGAATTACCGCCGGCGATTCCCGTGGTGGGACGGGTTCGAAATGATTCAGTGTGCGGGCGTCAGTTCATGGAGGCCCGCAAGCAGATGCACTCATGGTCCACCTCGAAATCGGTTGTAGGCGCGGCGCGGAAAATCCGGCACGTCGGCAAGGTCATCGCTCAAATCGAGTACGGCGCGCGCCAACGGCCCTGCGCCGATCTTGGCGGCATAATCGGCCAGCGCCAGCACGGCGGCGCGCTCGTTGGAGCAGCGCTCATAGGCGGCGATCGCCCGCACCAGCACCATGACGTGCTCGGGCAGATGGATGGCATGGCTTGTGCGATGAACCGCGCCGGATGCGGGGGTTGTCACATCCGGCGCGGCACCGGCCTGTCCGTGGAAGGCGCCCGGACAGGATTCGGCAACGTGGAAAAAAGCCGCCGGGGCAGGAAAGTCGAGAGCCCCGGCGGCAGCCGCGTTCTCCTGGGAGGGAGAGGAAATGGCGGGGAGGTCAGCCGAAGCCGCCTCCCCTTCAAGGCTTCCCTCACGATCCGCAAGCGTCCTGCTACCTATGCCGGCAAGGGAGGCTTCGGCTTGCGGACCTGCCCCCAGGGATGGCTCATCGTTGATCGAGGACCTCTGTGCATTAGAGAAATCGGCGCGCCGCGGCACCATGCGCTCGGTGAAGCCGATGCCGGAAAGGCGCGCGCCGCGATCGGCGAGAACAGGATTACAGAGGCGCAGCTTCATCTCTGGGCCTCGCGGTCGGACGCCGCTTCGGACAGCGCAGCGAGGCCAAGCGCCCTGCCCCGTTCGGCGATCAGCCCGGCAACCAGCGCCTCGACGCTGACGCCATCGACCAGTGCCACGGCTTGCGCGAGCACCAGCGCCGGCTCGGATAACCGCAGTCTGCCGCCAGCGGCCAGCTTGGAAGCCGATGGCGCGCTGCTGCTATGGCCGTGGACGGCAAAGCGCTTTATCATGCCGCTTCCCCCGACAAGCGGGAGGGCGAGCTGGGCGAAGCGGAGCCGGTCGTCTGACCGGCCCCGCCAGGACTTTCCAGCGAGGCGGGTTCCGTGGGAACGCTAACTGCAGGAAAGAAATCGGCGGCCGACAGATCGACGCTGTTCTGCTGCGCCCAAGCGAGAAGCACCGGCGCATCGCTCTGCGGAATCCACCCGCCCCTGCCCCCCCCCGAATTTGGGGTCCTCCCACCCTTATCACCCGCGGCCGGGCTTGGCGGTATTTTGGGCACCGTTTGGAGGGCGAGCGTGGCGGTGTGGGGCG
>NZ_JBVVQC010000048.1:0-33876 GCF_055811515.1 Mesorhizobium sp. WSM4841 | reverse complement strand
TCGGGGCGCTCCATTCGTTGAGTTCACAGCAACGATGGTGCCACAACCCTCGCCGCCGCCCCATAGCTTCTCTCCCCACTTTCGTGGGGGCGAGGAACCCAAGCTGGAACGCTGTGCGTAACCCATTGGCAGGAAACGGGTGGTTTGCACGCGCTGTTTCACCCATCTCTGATGGCAGAAGAAGCCATTGGAGGCAGAGCCATGACCATACACACGGTTCCAGAAGCAGCGGTCCGATCGGCGGAAGCGCGGGTCGCCGGATATGATTGGCAGGCATTGGCCGAGGGGATGAGCGGCTATGGCTGCGCCGTGATGGAAAAGCTGCTGACGCCGGAAGAATGCCGGGAGATCGCCAGGCTCTATCCCGACGAAAGCCATTTCCGCAGCCACGTCCACATGGCGCGGCACGGCTTCGGCAAGGGCGAGTATCGCTATTTCCGCTATCCCTTGCCCGAACTGATCGGCGGCTTGCGCACCGCGCTCTATCCGCGCCTGGCCGCGGTCGCCAACGACTGGAACGAGCGCATGGGCGTCGCCCAGCGCTACCCGGACGAACACGCCGCGTTCCTTAAGCAATGCCACGAGCAGGGCCAGACGCGGCCGACGCCGCTCCTGCTGCAATATGGTCCCGGCGACTTCAACTGCCTGCATCAGGATCTCTACGGCGATCTTGCCTTCCCGCTGCAGGTGGCGATTCTACTGTCCGAACCCGGCGAGGACTTCACCGGCGGCGAGTTCGTGCTGACCGAACAGCGTCCGCGCATGCAGAGCCGCGCCGAGGTGGTGCCGCTGCGCCAGGGCGACGCCGTCGCCTTCGCGGTTCACAATCGTCCGGTCCAGGGCAGCAAAGGCAGCTACCGCGTCAATCTCAGGCACGGCGTCAGCCGGCTTCGCTCCGGCCTGCGCCACACCGTCGGCATTATCTTCCACGACGCGAAGTAAGGGTGTCTTCGAGGGCCTGCGTAGAGGCGACGGGCAACTTCGTGCTAAGGGGCAGTTGTCGGAGTCGGCGCCGCCCCTCATCGCCCTGCCGGGCACTTCTCCCCGTATAGTGACGGGGAGAAGGGGCTGGCCGCAAACTCGGCACCCTTTCTGCAACGCTGGTGATTGGCGAAACCATAGATGAGAGCGCCCCTCTCCCCGTCATTATACGGGGAGAGGATGCCGGCAGGCAGGTGAGGGGCAGCGCAAAGCTGAAGCGATTGGCCTGCCGTTCCGCTTTGCCGGGTCGCTTCGGCACCTTCGCTCAGGCCTGAAGCAGCGCCAACTCGTCGGCGGTGAGGTGGCGTGCCTTGCCCTTGGCGAGCTCGCCGAGCTGCAACGGACCGATCGCCACCCGCACCAGGCGAAGCACGTCCACCTCATGCGCCCCGAGCAGCCGGCGAATGTGGCGGTTGCGGCCCTCGTCGAGGGTGATTTCCAGCCAGGCGGTGCTAGTGCCGCTGCGCAGGATTTCAATCGACCGCGCCGTCAAATCTTCGCCGTCGACGGTGGCGCCGGCGCGCAACCGCGCCAGCATGGCCTCGTCGGGCGGGGCGCCGATCTGCACGTGATAGATCTTGGCGACGTGCGAGGCGGGGTCGAGCAGGCGCTGGGCGAAGCGCGTGTCGTTGGTCATCAAAAGCAGGCCTTCGCTGGCCTTGTCGAGGCGGCCGACCGGCGACACGAAGGGCAGGTCGAGTTCTGCCAGGCAGTCATAGACGGTGCCGCGGTCCTGCGGGTCGTCGCGGGTGGAGACCAGGCCGCGCGGCTTGTTGATCATCAGATAGACCTTGCGCTCGGCGACAACGCGGCTGCCGTCGACCTCGATGCGGTCGCGGCCGGGATCGACGCGCAGCGAGCCGTTGCGCACAACCTTGCCGGCGACACGGACGCGCCCTTCGGCGACCAGAATCTCTGCCTGCTTGCGCGAGCACAGGCCGAGTTTCGACAGCGCACGGCAAAGGCTCACTCCTGGCGGATTGGCTCCGGCGCTAGGCGAGGGGCGTTGCCGGCCGGTATTCGGTCGTGGCGCTATGGTTTTGCGAGAGCGCTCCGGCAAGGTCAGGACTTTCCCGCTAGCCATCTCCAGCCCTGGCGAGCGTTTCCATGCCTTCGCTGAGGTGCCTTTTCAGGACGCGGACGGCTGCCTCGGCGTCACGGTGGCGGCAGGTCGTCAACAGGTCGAGGTGCTCCGACTGCGAGCGGCTGCGATAGTCGAGGTTGGACAGGAGAACGCGAACGTAGCGGTCGGCCGCATTGTGGTGGGTTTCGATCAGGCCAAGCAGCCTTGTGTTGCCGCAGGCGCTGTAAAGGGCCAGATGAAAGGCACGGTTCAGCGTTCCCCAGCGGCCGACATTCGGCTCGGCATCGATCTGGTTGAGCACATAGCCGGCCTCGTCTAGTTTTTCTTTGCCGAGGTTGGGGATCGAGAGCCGCAGCGCTTCGCCTTCGAGCAGTGCGCGGACCGCAAAGATCTCCCTGATCTCGGCAGCGTCCATCCTGGCGACATGCGCGCCCTTGGTCGGATGGATCGACACGATGCCTTCGGCCTCGAGCTGGCGAAGCGCGTCGCGGACCGGCATGCGGCTGAAGCCGAACCGCTCGGCCAGGTCGTCCTGACGCAGCGGCGTGCCGGCCGCCAGTCTGCCCTCGGCAATCGATTCGCGCAGCACATTCGCCACTTGCTCCGCCACCGTCAGCGGCTTCTGCATCAAGCCGTCGCCAAGTCCGCGCAATCGATTCTCCCGTCAGGTGAGCCTTGCTAACAGAAAGCCGCCCGTGTGGATATCTGTATCCTCGTATACCAGTATCCAGAAGCGAGAAGCGATGCAGAGCGCCTCGATTACGGTGCTGACGATGTCCCGCAGGCCATTGCATGCGCGTTTCAAGCCGGCGATGATGCAAAAGCCAGCCGGTTTGAGCCCAACATGAAAGTCCTTGTCGTCTATTGCCAGCACCGACAGCTTCAACGGGGCTGTGCGCGACACGGTGCTGGAGACGCTTGCCGAACGCGGCCATGAGGTTCATCTCCTCGACCTCTACGCGACCGGTTTCGACCCGATCATGCGCGCCGACGAATGGCGCGGCTATCACGACAAGGCGGCGAACCTCGCGCCGGTGCATGACCGGGCGCAGGAACTGCTTTGGGCGGAGGCCGTCATCTTCATCTACCCGACCTGGTGGTATGGCCTGCCGGCCATGCTCAAGGGCTGGCTGGAGCGGGTGCTGGTGCCGGGCTTCGCCTTCGAGATGCCGACGGCGCAGCGTGGCGCACGCCCCAAATTGCGTCATATACATCGGGTGCTGGTAATGACCACATGCGGCGCGACGCCGCTGATGTCGTGGATCATGGGCCAGCCCGGCCGGCGCACCCTGCTGCGCGGCTTCCGCTCCGTTTGCCATCCGCTGTGCTCGACAAAATTCCTGGCGCTCTATCGGATGGACACTGTCTCAGCGGTGGAGCGCGAGGCGCATTTGCAGCGTGTCAGGAAAGCGGTCGCCAGCCTCGGACGCGCCGCTTTCCTGGCCTCCGACGTGGTGCCTGGCTGATCGCCGGGGGCGCCACGATCGTCAGTTTGTCCTGGGCTCGTCCTCGACAACGAAAGACGCCGCAATCAGGTCGTCGGCATCGAGCCGTAGGGAGCCTTCACCTCCTCCCATGACGGCGGCGACCTTCTGAAAGGTTTTAATTTCGTGTTCGGTAATACGGGCGCTTCTCATCCTGGCCTTGAGATTAGCGACGCGCAGCCCCAATGTGTGGGACGTTTCAATTTCGCGGTTCGACATCACAATATGCTCCTCCCCAACCCATGCATTTGCCTCCCCGCCGGTATTCGCCCGTCACCTACGTTTGCCTAAATATGAGGCATGACGAATACAGCGCCCCGAACGCGTGGTGCGAGGGAAGGTTCCCGCGCGACACGGTCACGAAATAATACGGCGCAACCGGCGGCCGGCAAAGCTATCCGTAGGAGGGTGGCAGGTCGCTGGGCGCGCCGAGGGTTTTCTTCGGACTGTGGGACACTCAGCGGCAAAGTAAAGTAAGTCGAAAAGATTGACTGTATCCCCGGGGGGAGGATACAAAAGAAGCATGTCCGTAAGCATCCATCGTTCGCATCCTGCTATCGTGAAGCGTCTGAAGCGCGCGCAAGGCCACCTCGCGGCGGTGCTGTCGATGTTCGAGGCGCGTCGTCCTTGCGTTGATCTGGCGCAGCAACTCCACGCCGTGGAGAGCGCCATCAGCAGCGCAAAGCGCGAACTGATCCACGATCATATCGAGCATTGCCTGACGGACACCGCGGAAGCCGGCGGCAACTCGCTGGCGGAACTCAAGCACCTGGCGAAATACCTGTGAGCCGTCAAATACCTGTGAGCCGTCTCGGCGCGCACATTCTCGACTGGTTCGGGTTCGGGTCGCGCGATCACGCCGCGCATGGTCAAGGCCATCACGATCATGCGAGCGGGTCGCACGGTCACACCCACGGGGTCATAGATGCGACCATTGCGACGACCGACCGAGGCATCTGGGCGATCAAATGGTCGTTCGTCATCCTGGCAATTACCGCGGCACTGCAGATGGTCGTGGTCGCGCTGTCGGGCAGCGTGGCGCTGCTGGCCGACACGATCCACAACATCGGTGACGCCACCACCGCCATTCCGCTGTGGATCGCCTTCATGCTGGCCCGGCGCAAGCCGTCGCCGACCTTCACCTACGGCCTTGGCCGGGTCGAGGACCTGGCCGGGATCATCATCGTTGGGATCATCCTGTTCAGCGCCATCGTCGCCGGCTACCAGGCCATCGACCGCTTGATCAATCCACGCGTGGTGACGCATCTTGGTTGGCTGGCGGCGGCGGGCCTTGTCGGCTTTCTCGGCAATGAGGCCGTCGCGGTGTTCCGCATCCGCGTCGGCCGCGAAATCAACAGCGCCGCACTGATTGCCGACGGCTATCACGCCCGCACCGACGGCCTGACCAGCCTTGCCGTGGTCATCGGGGCGCTCGGCGTCTGGCTCGGTTTTGCGCTGGCCGACCCGATCGTCGGCCTCCTCATCACTCTTGCCATCTTCGGCATCGTCTGGCAGTCGGCCCGCTCGGTGCTGACCCGCATGCTCGACGGCGTGGAGCCTGATGTCATCGGCGAAATCCACCATGCGGCCGCGCATGTGCCGGCAGCGCGCATTGTCGAGGCCAAGGCGCGGTGGATCGGTCACAGGCTGCACGCCGACATTGCCATCGCCGTAGGAGAAAGCCTGCCGGTCTGCGAAGCGAAGAAGATTACGGCAGCGCTGGAGCACGATCTGTTCGAGCACATGCCGGCGCTTGCGGCGGCCAATATAAGATTGGCGAGCGCGGATGCGGATCATTCCCATGAAGATGCTCACGGCGAACACGACAGCCACTAACGGTCGCTCGGAGCGGCTCGTTTCTGTTAGCCTCAGCTGATGTTCCAAATTCTTGTCGAGTTCCAACGAACGATCTATCTGGCGGCCGGCGAGCAGATCAAACTGCTCTCAGTGGGAGGCGACTGGCTGGCGTTCATGGGCTTCCTGCCGGTGGGCATCGTCTTCGGCGCTGCGCATGCGCTGACGCCCGGCCACAGCAAAGCTGTGCTAGCGACATATCTTGCGGGTTCGGATGCCAAGGTTCCGCGCGGCCTTTTCGTATCGATTACGCTGTCCTTCACCCATGTGACGATTGCCGTTCTGATTGCGGTTCTCTCGCTGCCGCTGGTCTCCATCGCTTTGGGCAGCGTCGGCCGCGCTCCGCTTCTGGAGGATATCAGTCGCGGGCTGCTCGGCCTTATTGGCGTGTGGATGCTGTGGCGCGCTTTGAGTCACGGCCGTCACCACAAGCATGAGGGCGAGGCGGTCGGCGCCATGGCAGGTCTGATCCCGTGCCCGCTGACGCTTTTCGTGATGACCTTCGCGATGTCCAGAGGCGTTCCCGGCGCCGGCTTGCTCTTCGCAATCACCATGATGGTCGGCGTGGCGCTGACGCTGTCCTGCGTCGCGGTGTTGTCGATCCTGTTTCGGGAACGTCTGATGGATTTCTTCGCCGGCAAGCCACTCGAAACCATTTCCCGAACCATCGAAGGCGTTGCCGGGCTAGCGCTTGCGGCCGTTGCCGTCTGGCAGATCATGTTCGCTTCCTGAGCATGCTCAAGGGCGAGATCGAGTTGCACACCGATCGGCATGCGCCGGGCCGGCGATGCCGAGATGCCATCCTGCCAGATAGAATCAAGACATGGCTCTATCTGCTTGTTTAGTGAAACTTTATTCTGGATCATGTCACGTCGCCGCGACACCATGTCAGGCGCGCAGCCGCTCCGGCGGAGGATTGTCGCAACAGGCGCGCTGGCCGCTTCACTCTGCGCTCTTCGACCCGGCATCGGTGACCGAAGGGTCCAAACCGCAACCACGTCTATCGGCGGAGTACCGAATCGGCCAACTGGGCCGTCGTTATCGGATCAGCATGACGATGCACAATCTTCCAGAGACCATCTTCTGGGCGAAAGACGCTCGTCACGCGTAACGCCAAAGGGGTGACATCGATCCGACCGCCAACCTTGGACCTGAGCCGCTCTACTTCGACGAGGTATGCCAGTTCAGACGTCACACACTTCGCTACGGTCTCGAAGCCGGTAGCGTCGCCGTCCCTGTAGTTCGATGCCGCTTGCTCCATCGTCTCAACGACCTGCTTCCATCCATGCGCGAAAGGGCCAAACGGATTTCCCAGTGTTACATCGTCTCGTTGGGAAAAGAGCTCCTTCGCAGGCGCGGGGTTTCCTTTCATGAACTCATCGAGAGCCAGGTGGTATTTTTCAACTGCTTGATCGAAGTCATTGGCGTCGAGGGACACGTCATCCTCCCTGTCGTTTTATTTCTGATCCGGACTGGCGACTCCCGCAGGTCAACATTCTGTGTGCGCAGCGGTGAGGCATTTCCCCAACTGCTGCGCAGTGCGGGTTGGCATGGTCAATATAGCACGGTGCGAGACAAGTTTTCGCGACAGCGTTTTGAGACGGCTCGTAATGGCCGCTCCCCCGCCCCGTTCCAGCCGTTCAAATTGCGCGTTAAAATTCAGGGTGCCCGCCCGCCGGCTGGCCCGCTCATTGCCGACGGCTTGCGCGTTCTTGCTTGCTGATGTGTCCAGAGGCGATTGACCGCAAGGTCCGATCAGGTTGCAGAAGCTTCCAAGCGCCCGACTGTGGCGGATTAGCAATTGCTCACCAAGAACGCAGGGCGGCGGGAAGGATCTCATACGCTCTTTGCAACCTTCGGCCCCCCCGAAATGACGGTTAGGTCGCCGCGTGCTATCCTGCGCTCGGAGGCGAACAAGGGCGCATCGTTCCACATGATGCGTGCGGGGCGCGCCCAAAACGGGAGCAGAACCCATGAAAGGCGAAGATAGGATCATTGAACGTCTTAACGAAGCGCTGTTTCTGGAACTCGGTGCCGTCAATCAATTTTGGCTGCATTATCGCCTGTTGGAGGACTGGGGCTATTTCAAACTGGCGAAGAAGGAGCGCGAGGAATCTATCGAGGAAATGCACCATGCGGACCGGATTATCGAACGGACCATCTTCCTCGAAGGGCACCCGAACCTGCAGGCGGTGGCGCCGCTTCGCATCGGGCAGAATGTGAAGGAAGTGCTGGAATCGGACCTCGCCGGCGAATACGACGCGCGCACCTCTTACAAGAAGTCACGCGAGATCTGCCAGGAACTGGGCGACTACGTGACCATGCACCTGTTCGAGGATCTGCTCAAAGACGAGGAGGGCCACATCAACTTTCTCGAGACCCAGCTCGATCTGCTCGCCTCGATCGGCGATGAGAGATACGGCCTCCTCAATGCCGCTTCCGGGGATGAGGCAGAGTAGTATTGGGAAAGCCACGCGGCGGAAATACTGCGCGACAGGTTTGAGGTTCCGCAGCCATGGCGCACATCAGGTGAACGGCACCAAAGACTCGACGTGACGCCTCTAAGCTCTGTGCCGTTCGCCGGTATCCTGCGGCAAAGCACTTGCCACGTTCGATTATGGATCATGAATGGCCCGGTAGCGGCCATCAGGACTTGCCGCGCAGCCGTTCAAACGGGCGCGTCAAAATTCAGATGCCCACTCCCCAGCTGCAACTGCTCAGCGCGAGATCGCGCGCGGCATCTCCGATCACATTCTGAGCCGGATCGATGCCCCAGCCGCCCCCGCCGCCGACCAGGGCCAAAACGCGCGCCAGGTCGACTCAAATCCGATGGCTGGGTGAGCGCTCCTCGTCAACGAGCGCCGCAACTTTTATGCCCGTCAATGGCAGCTTTGTCCGCTTCCGACAGCCAAAGGGAAGTTCCAGCGCTGGCGGCTAGCGACACAAGACAAACGAGCAACCGTCGCCATTGTGATCGGTGCTCCAGAGGTGGCGATGGAAAGTCATTACATGACCTCGCGATCCACTCCAGGCGTTCTAGACCGTGAGTCCACTCGTCTTTTGACGATGTGCGCCACCAGATTGTCCGCCTCCTCGGCAACGGCCGGTATGGTGCCTGATTTCCGCGTTAGCGCAAAATCGAGGCCGGCGAAGTAGAGCCCGGGAATGGTGCCGACACCATCCTCGTGCATGGGTTGGCCAGCCTCATCCAGGGCACCGGGAACCTTCACCCATGAGAAGTCGCCCGAGAAGCCGGTGCACCAGATTATCGAGGAGATGCCACTTGCGGCCAGGTCGATCGATCGGATCGGCGGATCAGCCAGAATCGGCGCAACCGTTTCGGCAGGATCATCGTCGGCCGGCGGCGCATCGAGGCCGGTGCGCTCGATATACTCGTCGATCACACGCTTCGCGTCCGCCGAGGCCTCGTCTGCGAAGCGCAGGTGCTCGCCGATCTCGTCGCCGAAGATGAGGCTGCCGTTCTCCACGCCCCGGAAGCGGCCGAGCAGCACCACCCCTTGCGCGCTCAGCGATTGCAGGCTGATCGTGTGGATTGCCCCGAGCAGCGGGCGCGGCGGCAGCCTGCCGTTCTCCAGGATAAGCTCCCGGCGCCGGACGTCGGCAAAGCCGGATACAGTGAGCCAGTTGAACGAGTCGCCGCCGCGATAGCGGCGTACCAGGCGGCCAGTGCGGCTCGTCGCTAGATACACAAGACGTCCGGCATGCACCAAGTCCTCGGCTATCTGGCCGCCCGACTGGCCACTCCCGACCACCAGCACGGCGCCGTCAGCGAACTCGTCCGGCTTGCGATAGGCAGAGGAATCGACCTGGCGAACTGCCGTCGGCAAGTCGGACGACCAGGGCGGCCGGACCTGACGGCTCTGGTTGCCGGTTGCAACCACGATCGTGCGCGCCAGAAGCGTCTCGCGATCAGTCGTGACTCGGTAGGCTCCGTCCTCTCGATTCAGCCGCTCAACCGGCACTCCAGTGCGGACCGGCAAGCGGTGCCGGTCAACATAGCCTTCCAGATAGCCGACGAATTCATGGTGGGTTATCGCACCCCAAGGGTCCGGCCCGTCGTAGGAATCGCCGGGCAGCGTGGTGCGTATGTTCGTCGAGTTCAGCCGGAAGGAGTCCCAGCGCTGCGTTCGCCACGTCTCTCCGATACGGCCTCGCTCGAGAACATGGTGCGCGCAGCCGCGTTGTTGCAGGAAGTAGCTGACGCCAAGCCCGGCCGAGCCCGCGCCTATGACGACCGCATCAACAATCCCCCTCATGCGTTCCCCGCCAAGATTGTGCTGCCTATCGCATGCGAGCGACACTCCGCTCACCCTACAATGCGGCAGCATACTGCAAAGAGCTAGTTTCGGGAATTCGAAAGGACGGAAGCCACGCCGGAGGGCAAGTGCCTCCGAAACCTCTGTCGATAGTATCGACCGCCAATTTTTCTAGTTACCGGTTCGTCAGCCCAACGGCTGAAACCGGTCACTAACGAGCGCGGTGCAAATGGCTGATCTTGGCGCTGCGGCATCCAGGAATCCGGCTGTCACGCCCAGCGGCGCCACAATCGCCAGTTTCGCGGGGTTGGTGGGAATACGATGAAACGACCGATATAGAAGCCAGGTTCCAATAACGCCGCTCGCGTCCAGGCCGTTGCTGAGCCGCCAGAACGCTATAGTTAAGACAACAATGGCCTCGCCGCTCGCCACGGCTTTGATCCGCATCAACGCCAACCGCAGGGAGGCTATGACAGCACGCGCGTCAACGTCCCATTGCCTGAAGCGTTAACATTTGGCGTGGGAAACGGGCACGAAGATGGTTCCTACGACCGATGACAGGAGATCGCGCGAGGGCGACCTGATCGCCGTTGTGCGCGAGTTCGTGCACGAGCTTCAGCCGCAACGTGCAAATGCGATCGACATCTCGCCGTCAAGCCGGATCGAAAGGGACCTCGGCATCGACAGCCTTGGTCGGACGGAGCTGATTCTGCGGATTGAGCGCGCGTTCCGGGTGCGGCTGCCTACTCAAATCGTTGGCGAGGCGGATACGATCGGCGATCTGATCAATGCTCTCGAACACGCCGGCGCTCGACCAGGCTCGGCCCGCACGGTGCAGCCGACCATTGCCCTTCCTCCCGTTCCGGCTGCCACGGAGGCCGGGACGCTCGTCGAGGTCCTCGACTGGCACGTCGCGCAGCATCCCGATCGCCTGCACCTGACGGTCCTGCAGGACGACACAACGGCATTGGGGGCAATGACCTACGCAGAACTGGCGGAATCAGCTCGTGCCGTCGCGGCCGGATTGATCCGCCGCAATGTCGAGCCGGGCGATCGTGTCGCTTTGATGCTGCCCACGAGTCTTGATTTCTTCTCCGCATTCTTCGGCATTATCTACGCCGGAGCCGTGCCGGTGCCGATCTATCCGCCGATGCGGCTGTCGCAGATCGAGGACCATCTGCGTCGTCAGGCAGGCATCTTGCGCAATGCCGGAGCCCGCATACTCGTCACAATGCAGGAAGGAATGGGTCCTGCAGCGCTGCTGCGCGGACAGGTCGAATCCCTGGACAGTGTCGAGAACGTCGCAAGTCTCAGCACCGAGCCCGCTGCCACACAGCTGCCGCCGGTCACGGACGATCACTCGACCGCGCTGATACAATACACGTCAGGCAGCACCGGAGATCCGAAAGGCGTCGTGCTGAGCCACGCCAACCTGCTTGCCAATGTTCGGGCCATGGGCGCGGTGATGGAGGCGAGCTCGGCTGACATCTTTGTCAGCTGGCTGCCGCTCTATCACGACATGGGCCTGATCGGCGCTTGGTTGGGATGCCTTCATTTTGGCGCGCCGCTCTATGCGATGTCGCCATTGAGCTTTCTCGTGCGCCCCGAGAGCTGGCTCTGGGCCATGCACCGTTTTCGCGCCACCTTGTCCGCTTCCCCGAACTTCGGATTTGAGTTCTGTCTGAACAAGACAGACGACGCCGATCTCGAAGGACTTGATCTAAGCTCGCTCCGCATGGTCGCAAACGGGGCGGAGCCGGTCAGTGTTCAGACGCTGCGTCGGTTCATTGAAAGATTTGAGCATCATGGCTTCAAGCCGGGAGCCATGGCGCCGGTCTACGGCCTGGCTGAGAACACGGTGGGGCTGGCCTTTCCCCCGCCGGGCCGCTCGCCGATCATTGATCGCGTGGATCGTACTGCGCTGACCGGCCGTGGCGCGGCCGTGCCAGCCGGCCCCGACAATCCGAAGCCGCTTGAAATCGTCGCCTGCGGACATCCTCTGCCAAGTCATGAAGTCCGCATCGTCGATGGCGCCGGCTACGAGCTTGGTGAACGTCAGGAAGGCCGGCTCGAATTCCGCGGCCCGTCGGCGACCTCCGGCTATTTCGAGAACGACGCCAAGACGCGCGAGCTGTTCCGCGATGGCTGGCTCGACAGCGGAGACAGGGCATACGTGGCGAGCGGTGATGTCTACATTACCGGCCGGGTAAAGGACATCATCATCCGCGCTGGGCGTCACATCTATCCGCAAGAGATCGAAGAGGCCGTCGCGGGCATCTCCGGCGTGCGCAAGGGAGGCGTCGTCGTGTTCGGCGCCACCGATCGATCCACGGGAACGGAGCGTGTAGTCGTCGTGGCGGAAACGCGCGAGACCGACGAACCCGCCCGCGCGGAGTTGCAAAAGCGCGCTCATGAGGTCGCAACGGATATCGCCGGGACACCTCCCGACGATATGGTCCTCGCGCCGCCGCGGGCCGTGCCGAAGACATCCAGCGGGAAGATTCGCCGCAGCGCGGCCAAGGAGCTTTACGAGAGCGGGACAATTGGAGCGCCGCAACGCTCGCTCTGGTGGCAAGTCTTGCGGCTGTCGTTTGCGGGAGCAGGCCCGCAGCTGAAGCGGCTGCGCCGGCTTCTCGCCGACGTTGTCTACGCCGGATGGTGGTGGATCGTCGTGGCCTGCGGCTTCTTCTTGGCATGGCTGGCGGTGATGCTTCTGCCGCGACTCGGCTGGCGCTGGGCCGCGGCGAGGACGATCGCCCGTGCCGCGCTCGCCCTTGCCGGCGTGACCATCACGGCGAGCGGCATCAAGTACATTCCCCGCCGCAACGCGATACTCGCATTCAACCATTCGAGCTATATGGACGCCTTGGTGTTGGCTGCGGTTCTGCCGGGAGAACCAGCTTTCGTGGCCAAGAAGGAGCTGGCGGGACAGGTCTTTGCCGGCCCCTTGCTGCGCCGGTTAGGCACACCGTTCGTCGAACGCTTTGACGTCACGGGCAGCCTTTCCGACGCCGAATCCCTGACCAAGATCGCCCGGCAAGACCGCATTCTCGTGTTCTTTCCCGAAGGCACGTTCACGCGCAGACCAGGACTCTCCGCCTTCTATCTCGGGGCTTTCAAGGTCGCGGTTGATGCCAACCTGCCGGTACTGCCCGGCATCATCCGTGGAACGCGATCCATGCTGCGCGGTGACCAATGGTTTCCACGATTGACGCCGGTCACAATTGAGATCGGCGCTCCCATTGCGCCGTCTGGAACCGAATTTGCAGCGGTATTGCGTCTCCGCAACGCAGTACGCGAAGCGATCCTGGCGCGCTGTGGCGAGCCGGACCTCGGCGAGATGGTAAAGCCGACACGGCCCGAGGCCGGAGCCTGACGGCATCACGGTCGCAAAGGCATCCTCAACAGGCGCTGGCTAGACGCTGCGCGTGATGTGGCCGGCGATCATGAGAAGCAGCAGGACGCCAAACCGGAATTCATCGCGGCGCGCACCATTGTCGCGCTCCGATCGAGAGGACTACGAGCGGTTAAGCTGTGGGTGCCGGTCGATTTTCGCGGCCGTCGAGGTCTTGGAAAGATCGCGGCTACTTCCAGCCGCCAGCGACAAAATTGCAAACGGTAAAGTTCGACCCCTTCTCTGCCCTTCCTTCTGAGCAGCCATCCGGCAATCCGTGACCCTGAGCTGACCTTCGTCGATCTATTTCGCTGCCCGATAGCCGACATTCACCGCAACCAGCGCTCGTGACCCGTTGCCGCGCCGCGACCACAGACTTAGGCGATGAACGGCTCAATTTGAGACCAACTGGCCATTCCGGCGCAGATTTCAAATATCCTTGACCAGCCGCAACGTGTCATAAATCGCCGCATGGGTATTGCGCGCTGTGATCGGCTGCGGGCTCCAGGCAATCAGCTGGTCGTACGACACCTCGCCGAGATTCCGCGAGGTGGGCTTCAGTTCGAAATACAGATCATCGAGGGATCGTGCCATGATGACGACGATCTGGTCCACAACCCTCTGCGTTCGAACACCGCCATAGTCGCTGCCGACAATGGCGAGCAGATGGTTGCCGCTCTTCTCGACCTCATGGCCGGTATTCGGCTCGAGCAGCTTGCGCACAGCTCGGCACGGATCGCGTCGTCCGCCCCTGCCGAACGCGGCGGCGGAAGTTAGTAAGTCCTATACGCCGGGGATTGCCTCGACAGGCCTGACCAATCCGGATCGGATGCTCGTTAGCGCATATGCGACCTGCGGCGACAGTGATGAAAGTCCGAAGCGAGGCCGACATCGACTATCTGACGGGTTTGTCTGGATCGGGCCCGGCATTCCCGGCGCTGCTGGCGGCCATGATGCGCGCCGCCATTTTGCACGGCATTCTCCCAGCCATTGCGGACCGCGCCGTCACCTCCGTCCTGGTCGGAACTGGCTTCATTTTCGAGCGCAGGGGAGAAGACCCGTCCGAAACGGTTGAGACCTTCCATCGACCGAGCCCGCCGGTGAGCACTGATGTCCCGCCGGCGCCAGTGCCACAAAGGCGACTAGCGTCTATCCGTGCCTTAAATCCTCCAGCAAATGCCTGCCTCAGGTTAAGCGTCCGCGTTGCATGATCGGGGATACGCCGTGGGCGGCACGGTAGACACGGGAGAAATGTCCCAAATTCGCAAAGCCGCAAGCAAGCGCCACCTGAGCGATCGCGCATTCGGTCTGCAGGAGCAGATGACGCGCCCGTTCCAGGCGCATCTCCATCAAATATTTCTTGGGCGAGGTGTTGAGGTAGCTACCGAACAGGCGCTCTATCTGGCGGGTTGATATGCCGAGTTCCTCGGCTACAGCCGATGGCGAAATCGGGTCGTCTATCCTATTGCGCATGATCTCGATCGCCTTGGCGAGATGTTTGTTGCGTACGCCGTTGCGGGACTGAATAGAGACGCGCTGAGCCGCGGTGGCATTGCGCACGGCGTTGTAGACCATCTGATCAGCGACTGCGACCGACAGGTCATAGCCGTGGTCAAGCTCGATCAGGTGCAACATGAGATCGGCGGTTGCGGTGCCGCCGGAAGCAGTGATGAATTTCTCGTCCGCGACGAAGACGTTGCGCACCAGATTCACATCTGGGAACTCCTCCATGAAACCGTCGTGGTACTCCCAATGAATGGCCGCCTGCAGGCCATCGAGGAACCCCGCCTTTGCCAGGATATAAGCGCCAGAACACAGTGCCCCGATCCTGGTCCCATGGGCGCGTTCGCGGCGCAGTGCGACCAGCAGGCTGCGTGTGTCCTGTCGTTGCATGTTGATGCCAGACAGGACGAACAGCCGGTCGCAAGAAGGCAGCTTATCGAAGCGATGATGGACCAAGGTGACAGCGCCATTCGAGCTGACGGCCGTCTCGCCGTTGGCCGAGGCGAAAGACCAGCGATAGAGCTCTTTGCCGCTGGCCAGATTGGCGATGCGCAGCGGCTCCACGGCGCAAGAGAATGCGATGTGGGTGAATTCCTCGACCAGAGCAAAGACAAAATGTTGCGGGCCCGTCATTCGCAGGCATCTCCGACACGATGCGCTGCGCGGCACATCTCCGCGCAGCGCCTTGGTTGCGCTATTTCGCTGCGGCGCGGGCGGCGTCCAACCAACCGTCATATTCGGCACGATGGGCATCGATCCAGCTAGCAACATGCCGGTCGATATCTTCCGATTTGTCCTCGCCATCGGCGATTTGCTTGTTTTCGGCGGAAACGTCCTTGATGTCCACCTTGGCGACCTCGAACAGCTTCGCGGCAGCGGGATTCGCCTTGAGGAAATCGTTGCGGGCGACGATCCGCAGGTTGTCCACGGCAAAGCCCAGGTTCTTACCGCCGAACTCAGTGTTCCCCTTGCCGCCATCCGGAAGGGTGGTGTAGGGCACGCTCAACCATTCGACGTCCTTGCCGGGAACCAGAGCGCCAGATACCCAGTAGGGCGTCCAGGTATAGTAGAGAACCGGATTGCCGTTCTTTTGGCGGGCGATCGTGTCGGCGATGATCGCGTTGTATTCACCCTGGTTGTGAGTGATGGTTTCGCGCAAGCCAAACTCGGTCAGTTGGTGCTCGATCACGCGTTCGCACCCCCAGCCCGGAACGCATCCAGCGAGATCGGCCTTTCCGTCGCCATTTTCGTCGAATTTCGCGGCAACAGTAGGGTCCTTCAGATCGCCAAGGTTCTTGATGCCGGAATCGTAGCTTGTCTTGTCGATGAGGTAGCCCTGGAGGGCGCCTTCAACAAGGGTGCCGACCTTGGTCATCACCTCTGTGCCGCCGGATTCCTGGAAGAACGTATCGTGAAGCTGATCCCAGCTGTTGGTGAAGAAATCTGCATCGCCAGTGCCGACGGCCAGATGTGCAGTCTGCGCTATAACCTCCTGAGGCGGGGCTACGGTATAGCCGAGGTCTTCGAGCGCCCGGAAAACGATCCGCGCCTGGAACATTTCCTCGATAGTTGGCTGTATCACGGGGCGGGCAGTGACCCCATCGCCCGGCTTTTCCCGTGCCAGAAGCGGGGACGTAGCGATCGACAGCGCGAGCGCTGCCGTAGTTGCGAAAAGTCTCATGTTGCTTCTCCATGTTGAACTTGCGAGCGGTTGGTTTCTTGGCGACTCCGTTGAAGCAGGCGCAGGACGAGCCCGATCGGTCCCGACTGCCACCAATGGCGGTGACCGCGTTCCCGCCCCGAGCGGCCGAGCCCCTGAGTGATGCGGTCGAGAACGATGGCGAGTATGACAATGCCGAGTCCGCCGACGATGGCCTTGCCCGCGTCGAGCCGCCCCATGGCGCGGAGCACCTCGTTGCCGAGCCCCTGAACCGCGATCATCGAAGCTATGACCACCATGGATAGCGACAGCATGATCGTCTGGTTGAGCCCGGCGAAGATCGTCGGCGTGGCCAGCGGCAGTTCGACCTTGAACATGATCTGGCTGGGGGAGGCGCCGAAAGCGCGGCCGGCCTCGACTACACTGGGGTTCACCCCGCGGATGCCGAGCGAGGTAAGGCGCACAAGCGGTGCTAGGGCGAAAATGATTGTCACAATCACGCCTGACACATTTCCAATGCCGACAAGCATCACGACCGGAACGAGGTAGACGAAGGCCGGGATCGTTTGCATTGTGTCAAGGACAGGTCTGATCGCAGCTTCAAAGCGATCGCTCTTGCCTGCGAGGATCCCCAGGGGCAGGCCGATAATCACGCACAGGATGACTGCCGAGATCACAATGGCGAGTGTCGTCATCGCAAGCGACCAGGCCGTCGGATCGAGCAAGCCCAGCGCTATGAGACATGCGGCAACCAAGATCGCCACCCGTCCCCCGGCAAGCTGCCACGCGATCAATGCCAAAAACACAAGCATGATCGTCGGCGGCACAGCATGCAACGCCGCGTCGATCTGGCCGATCATCTGGCCAAAGAAGTTCTTGATCGGCTGGATTGCCTCGCGGTTCGCGATCGCCCATTGCTTGATGCCGTCGGAACGGGCGTCGATGTTGAGGTCTAGCGAAGCGAAAGGATTGAGCCAGTCGAAAGTTTCGTTGTCCGCCATCACTGCGTCCTCATTGTCGCAGGCGCTGTGTCCTCACGCCCCTGAATGCCGCGCAGAAGCGCCTTCTTGGTTACGACCCCGACGCTTGCGCCCTCGACTTTCACAAGGATCGGATGGTCAGTGCCGATGGCGAGATCAACCAGCGTGTTGAGCTTGTCTTCCGGCTTCGCCACCGGCCATTGCTCGGGATCACCCCCACCGTTCGTCTGGCGGTACAATGCGAAGGGCTGCATGACGCGCGCTGCCGTGACGAGATCCAGCTTGGAAATGCCGGCCACGAAATCCGCAACATAATCGTCGGCGGGTTGGGTCACGATTTCTTCCGGAGTGCCGATCTGCACCAGCACACCGTCCTTCATGATCGCGATGCGGTCGCCGATGCGGATGGCCTCGTCGAGGTCATGGGTAATAAAGACAGTGGTCTTGTGCAACTCGGCCGAAAGCTCCATGAAGGTCGTCTGCAGTTGCCGGCGGATCAGCGGATCAAGCGCGGAAAATGGCTCGTCCATCAGCAGGATGGTCGGATCGGCAGCGATGGCGCGAGCAAGACCCACGCGCTGCTGCATGCCCCCGGAAAGTTCATCCGGGTATTTCTCGCCCCAGCCGGCGAGGTCCACAGCAGCGATGGCGCGGTTGCCAACCTTCACTCGTTCTGCTTCGCGAACGCCGCGTACTTCAAGTGAGAAGACGACATTGTCGCGCACCGTGCGGTGCGGCATCAGCGCCATGTTCTGGAAAACCATGCCGATCTTCTCGGCCCGTAACAAGCGCAGTTCCTTGTGCGACATCGCGTTGACGTTCCGGTCCTCGATGAACACCGAGCCGGCCGACGGCTCGATCAGGCGGTTGATATGCCGGATCAGGGTCGATTTGCCCGAGCCCGATAGGCCCATGATGCAGAAGATCTCGCCGCGAGCGACGCTGAAAGACGCGTCGCGCACACCGACGATGCAGTTGTAGCGGTCGCGGATTTCGTCTTTCGACAGACCCTGGCTCCGCACCGCGTCCATCGCCTGCTGCGACTGCGCGCCAAAGATTTTCCAGATGCCGTCGCAGCGGATCACGACTTCTCGGCTATTCGCGGTCAAGCGGCTGCCTCCCTTTTCCGGTTGAGGCTTTTCCCCTGAGCGATCAAAATCACAAAACTGCGCTGTAGACAACATGTATTTTTTCAGACTACAACATGCCTGCAACGGACTCTCTGTAAAATCGCAGAGAAACCGGATATCGCGTGATCCGTTTCGGACGAGACAGGGGCGCGGGAGGAGACTTGCAGTGAGCGACGATACCAGGAGCAAAAAAGCGATCTGCCTGGAGGACCTGCAGCGGCGGATCCTCACCCAGGAACTCGATCCTGGCAGTTACCTCGACGAGTCCAAGATCTCCGAAGCCTACCAGATCTCCCGTCCCCCCCTGCGCGAGGTTCTGCGCCAGCTCGCGGGCGACGGCTATGTCGTGCTTCACGAGAACCGCGGTGCGCAGGTCGCGCCGATGACGCACAAGACGCTCAGGAATTTCTTTGTCGCCGCCCCGATGATCTATTCGGCCGTGACGCGATTGGCGGCCGAACACGCGAAGCCTAGCCAGATCATGCGGCTCAAGGATACGCAGCTTCTCTTCCGCGCCGCGATCCGCGAGGGCGATACGGCCCAGCGCGCGCTGATGAACGAGCGCTTCCACGCTATCATCGGGGACATGGCGGACAACGAGTATCTGACGCCAAGCCTGCGCCGCCTGCTGATCGACCACACCCGGATCGGCATGACCTTCTACAATTCGCGCAAAGTGGCGCTGGCTGAGCAGCGCGCAGTCGCCGCCGACCAGCATGACCAGTTCATCGCTCTGATCGAGGCGGGCGACGCCGACGCGGCCGCCGAACTGGCCGTCGCGCATTGGGAACTGTCGCGCGCCGAGATCGAGAGTTTTGTCACGCCCACAAGTATCCATGTTCCGCTTGGCCGCGCGCCGGGCGCCCAGGACCAGAGAGGAGCCTCATGAAGTTCGAAGGCATCTACACGCCCGTCATCACGCCGCATCGTGAGGACGGCACCATCGACCGCGACGCCTTCGCCGTGATGATCGAGTACCTGATCGCTTCCGGTGTTCACGGCATCATCAACGGTGGCTCCACCGGCGAATATTACGCCCAGTCAATGGACGAGCGGATGGAAATGGCGAAGCTCGCAAAGGAGGTGATTGCGGGGCGCGTGCCGCTGATCGTCGGCACCGTCGCGATCCGCCTGGCGGATTCGATCACGATGGCCGAGACTGCGGCCAAGATCGGGGCCGATGCCATTTTGGTGGGCTCGCCGCCCTATTCGGTCCCGACAGAGCGCGAGAACGCCCTCAATGCGCTCGCGATAGACCGGGCTGCAGACCTGCCAATCATGCTCTACAACTATCCCGGCAGGATGGGCATCAACATGGGCGAGGAGTTCCTCGACCGCATCGGCCGCAGCCGCAATTTCTGCGCCATCAAGGAAAGCTCGGGCGACATTAACCGCGTCCACCTGCTGGCGCGTGACTATCCCCACATCGAGATGTCCTGCGGCATGGACGATCAGGCGCTGGAATTCTTCGCCTGGGGCGCGCGGAGCTGGGTCTGCGGCGGCTCGAATTTCCTGCCGGCCGAACACATCGCATTGTGGAAGGCCTGCGCGGTCGAAGGCAACTTCGCTAAGGGGCGCCGAATCATGTCGGGGCTGATGCCGCTCATGCGCGTCCTCGAACAGGGCGGAAAGTTCATCCAGTGCATCAAGCACGGTTGCGAGATGGATGGTTTGCGCGCCGGGCCGCCGCGTCCGCCGCTGAAGGCTCTGAACAAGGACGACAAGCGGCAGCTGGAACAGGTTGTGCGTGTCCTGAAACGAGCTGTCGCCGCCATTGATGCCGAAACCACGTTAAAACTGAGGGCTGCCGAATGACCGATCTTCTGACGACCGAAGAGTACAAGGCCGTTGCCGCCGGGCTGAACTTGCCGACGCAGGCCTTTATCGACGGCAGCTTCCGCCCGGCAAGGTCGGGCAAAACCTTCAACACGATCAACCCGGCGACCGGCGAGGTGCTCGCCAAAGTGGCGGCCTGCGACGCCGCGGACGTGGACTATGCCGTCACGAAGGCGCGTGACGCATTCGAGGACGGCCGCTGGTCTCGCTTGCACCCGCGCGAGCGCAAGGAGGTGCTGATCCGACTTGCCAAGCTTATCAAGCGCAATGCGCGCGAACTGGCGGTCATGGAAAGCCTCGATAGCGGCAAGACGATCTATGATTGCGAGACGGTCGACGTGCCGGAGACGATCAACTGCCTGACCTGGCATGCCGAGTTGATCGACAAGATCTACGATCAGGTGTCCCCGACTTCGGACAACCACATCGCCATGATCGTGCGGGAACCCGTTGGTGTCGTCGGCCTCGTCCTGCCGTGGAACTTTCCACTCCTGATGCTCGCCTGGAAGATCGGACCGGCCCTTGCCTCCGGCTGCTCGGTCATCGTGAAGCCGGCCGAGGAGACCTCGCTCACCGCGTTGCGCGTCGGCGAACTGGCGATGGAGGCCGGCGTGCCGGCGGGCATATTCAACGTCCTACCTGGCAGCGGGCCGGATGTCGGTGAGCCCCTCGGACGTCACATGGACGTGGACATGATTTCCTTCACCGGTTCCACCGAGACGGGCCGGCTTTTCCTGCGCTACGCTTCGGAATCGAACTTGAAGGAAGTTACGCTCGAGATGGGAGGCAAGAATCCGGCAGTGGTTCTCGACGACGCGGAAAATCTGGACCGCGTGGCGGCGCACATCGTCAACGGCGCCTTCTGGAACATGGGTGAAAACTGCTCGGCATCGTCGCGGCTGATCGTGCAGAAGGGCATCAAGGATGACCTTCTGAAACGTATCGTCGCCCATACCCGCGAATGGCCGGCCGGCGATCCGCTCGACCCCGTGAACCGCATCGGAGCCCTGGTCTCGAAGACGCATTTCGACAAGGTCTGCTCCTATCTCGGTAAAGTGCCGAAGGTGCTTCTTGGCGGCAAGGCGGAAAATGGGTTCGTGGAGCCCACAATCCTCGATATTTCCGACCGCGATGCCCCGCAGGTCCGTGAAGAGATCTTCGGCCCGGTTCTGTCGGTCCTGACGGTGGACAATTTCGACGAGGCAATCGCGCTGGCCAACGACACGCAATACGGCCTCGCAGCCTCGATCTTCACCGCGAACGCCAAGCGGGCGATCCGCGGCGCGCGGGCGATCCGGGCCGGCACGGTCACCGTCAACAGCTTCGGAGAGGGCGATATCTCAACCCCCTTCGGCGGCTTCAAGGCCAGCGGCTTTGGCGGCCGCGACAACGGCATCCAGGCGCACGATCAATACACGCAAATCAAGACGATCTGGGTCGACCTTTCCGACGACGCCGACGAGGCCGTTGCTTGACCGTCAGAACCGCGCGCCGGTTGCCGGTCCACAGAGGGCCGGCCGCATGGAGCGCCATCCTGCCGGGGCAGGAGGCGCCTGACGTGCTTGGCACGACGCTGACCGCCGATTTCGCGGTGGTCGGTGCAGGGTTCGCAGGGCTGTCCGCAGCCCGACGGCTGAAGCAGCTCCATCCGGGTGCCCGGGTCTTCGTGCTGGAGGCCGGGAAGCTCGCCGAGGGCGCGTCCGGCCGCAACTCCGGTTTCATGATCGACCTGCCGCATGATGTCTCATCGGAGGACTATGCCGGGCAGGCGGTGGAGAGCGACAGGGCGATCATCGCGCTCAACCGCGCCGCGATTGCCTTCGCGCGCGAGGCGGTCGAAGAATACCGGATCGACCCGGCCTTCTTTGACCCCTGCGGCAAGGTGAATGGCGCCGCGAGCGCGGCGGCCGACGCCCACAACCGCAGCTATGCCATCCATCTCGCAGAGATCGGTGAGCGCGGCGAAATGCTTGACGCCGACGCCATGCACGAGTTGACCGGGAGCCGTCATTATATTTCGGGTCTTTATACGCCGGGAACTGTGCTGATCCAGCCCGCAGGCTACATCCGCAGGCTCGGCGCGGGACTTCGCCGGAACCGGGTCGAAGTGTACGAGAACTCGCCTGTAAGCCGGATCGAACGGACTGGCTCCGAATGGGTATTGACGACCCCTGGGGGGCGCGTGACGGCAGGAAAAGTGATCCTCGCGAACAACGGTCACCTGGAAAGCTTTGGCTACGCAAAGCGCAGGCTGATGCACATCTTCCTCTATGCCTCGATGACCGCCGATCTCGATGCCGAAGCGCTGGCCAGGCTCGGAGGGCGACCGCGTTGGGGGATCACCCCCTCTGATCCGATGGGCACCACGATGCGCCGGATTGACCCTGCCCAGGGCGGCAACAGGATCATCACCCGCACCTGTGCGAGCTTCCTTCCGGGAATGGAGGTAAGCGCAACAGCCCTCGAACGTGCCGCGCGCGTGCATCGACGGAAGTTCAACGACCGTTTCCCAGCGCTGAAGGACGTGCGAATGGAATACAGTTGGGCCGGCCACCTCTGTCTGAGCCGCAACGGCGTCTCGGTCATGCGCGAGCTGGAGCCCGGCCTCATCGCCGCCTGTGTCGACAACGGGCTAGGCACCACGAGGAGCACACTGGCGGGTATAGCGGCGGCGGAACTTGCAAGCGGCGAGTCCAGCCCGATCTCCCGCCATTTCTGCGCGGAGGAGGCCCCCCTGAAACTCCCGCCTCCGCCAATCGCGGAGATCGGCGCGAACGCATATCTGCGCTTCAGGGAATGGCGGGCATCCAGGGAATGAGGACGCGGATCAGGGCAGGCTGAGCTTGGCCATACGCCCGCCGTCGATGGTCCAGACCTGACCGGTGACAAATCCGGCTTCCTCCGCGGCAAGCCATGCCACCAATGCCGCAACCTCTTCCGCCTTGCCGGTGCGGCCGACAGGATGGATGCGTCCGATGTCGCGGCGGAAAGCCATGGGATCGGGCATGCTCTCGATGAAATCTTCGTTGAGATCCGTGTCGATCCAGCCCGGAGCGACAGCGTTGCAGCGGATGCCCTCCGGCCCGTGGTCCACCGCCACGGCGCGCGTCAACCCATGTAAGCCTGCTTTCGACGCGCAATAGGCAGCATGTCCGGGATTCGCGCCCAGCCCCTCGATCGAGCCGATATTGACGATAGCGCCGCGAGTTTTCCGCAAATGAGGCAGAGCAAACTTGATCAAAAGGAATGGAACGGTGAGGTTCACCGTCAAGGTTTGCGCCCAGTCCTCGGCAGTCATGTCCTCGATCCGAGCTTCGCGCATCATGCCGCAATTGTTGACCAGCACGTCGAGTTGCCCCGCACGGTCGATGACCTCGCTCACCACGCGTGCGGGACTGGACGGATCGGTGAAGTCGGCGGCGATGGCGTCGAATTCGTCATCCTTGCCGCGTTGGGCTGTGAAGAGCCGGGCGCCTTCGCTCCTCAGGCGTCTTGCAATCGCCTGCCCGATCCCGGTGCGACCGCCGGTCACAAGTGCAACCATGCCCTCGAAGCGACTCATGACACCGCTTTCCCGCCATTGACCTCGATCAGGGCGCCGCATACGTAGCGCGCCGCGTCCGAGGCGAGGAATAGGATCACGTCGGCTATGTCTTCCGGCTCCGCGATCCGGCCCAGCGGCACCGTCTTGCCCAGTTCCGCCACCGCGCTGTCGGGGTCGAAGCCGCGTCTAGCGAAGCCGGAGCGCAGCATCGGCGTGTTCACCTCGTTCGGGCAGACCGCATTGATGCGGATGCCCTGGTGAGCGTGATCCCGCCCCATGCACTGGGTCAGCGACGCAATGGCAGCCTTGGTCATGCAGTAGACCGCGTGGTTCGGGCCGGGACGCAGGCCCCAGCAAGATGCAATGTTGACGATGGCGCCACCACCCGCTTCGGCCATTATGGGAATGGCGGCGCGGCAGATCCGGAAAGGAGCCTCGACATTCACCCCCACTGACAACGACCAATCCGCGTCGGAGGTATCGGTCACCTGTCCGCGGGTGATGACGCCTGCGTTGTTGACCACGATATCGAGTCCGCCAAGAGCCCCGGCCGCAGCGAGCGGCAGGGTATCGGCATAACCCGCATCCAAAAGATCGCCGGGCAGGTGCGCCTCGGCCTCAATGCCGGTCACATCGCGATCGGCCACCGCCACCCTCGCTCCAGCCGCGCGCAATCGCGTAACGATAGACGCGCCGATGCCGCCGGCCGCTCCGGTGACCAGCGCCTTCTGCCCCGAGAAATCCATCATCGCCCCCACTGTTCAGAACGAGCCGATGGGGCTGCCGAACAGGCTCTCGTCTGGGCTGATGCCAAGACCCGGTCCCTGCGGTCGCCTGATATGGCCGCCTTCGATGCGGATTCCGTTCTCGGAATCGAAATGACGTTCGATATAGGGGGCGGCCAGCCAGACGCCTTCGAGCAGATGCGGGGCGACAGTCGCACCGATATGGGTGCAGGCCGCGGCGATGATATCACCGCCCCATGCATCGTCGCAGGTATGCGGCAGATTCCGCGCAGCACACATGTCGCGGAAAGCCCGCATCGGGTGCAGACCACCGATCCGGGTGACCTTCATTCCGAAGCCGTCAATCATTCCGGTGCCGGCGGCAGTGATTGCCGTGTTCAGGCTGGTGCCATTCTCATCCATGTAGATGGCATGATTGACCTGTGGACGGATCTTCTGCAAATCCTCGATCGTGTTGCAGGGCTGCTCCATGATGAACGGGATGTCCGGGCACTCACGGCTGACCCGCAGCGCGTCACGGGTGGTCCAGCCTCGATTGCCGTCCACCGCGAGACGCACGCCCGACCCACGGATTACCTCCCAGACCTTGCGGATGGTCTCGATGTCTATCTCGACCGGGCGCCCGCCGACCTTGACCTGCAGGCGGGGATATCCCTCCCGGCTTTTCTCCGCCGCGATCCGGGCGATCTCATCCGGAGAGCCGACACCGGTAGCGTAGTAGGACGGCACACGGTCTGTCAGCGCTCCGCCCAGAAGATCGGAGACGCTCACACCCAGCTTCTTGCCCAGCACGTCATAGGCGGCGATGTCGAAGGCAGCCTTGGCGTAGTTGTGGCCGTTGAGCAGGCTGTCCATGCGTCGGTGCAATGGCACCGGCAGGATCTCGGCGCCGATCAGGCCTGGCGCCATCGCGGCGAGCGCCGCCGAGGCTCCGGCGACGTGAGATTCCGCATAGGTCGGGCCAACCGGGCAGGTCTCTCCCCAGCCAAAAAGGCCGTCGTCGGTCACCAGCTTGACCAGGGTCGTGGTCAACGACCAGACTTCGGCATTGGCCATCGTATAGGGACCGTTCTTGACGGGCAGGTCGTAGCGGTGGATGTGGATTTCGGAAATCTTCATTCAGAGACTCCAGGCTTGTACGGGAGCGCCGAGCGCCTCGCGGTTGACTTCAATACCCAACCCCGGCGCATCTGGCGGCAGAACACGACCGTCGCGCGTGACAGGATCGAACCGTGCTGTTTCCAGCGTGACCATGTCACGGGAATTGAGGATGCAGCGCAGCAGGCGCGGTGGCACCGTCGCTCCCAGATGAACGATCGCGGCATAGGCGATATCCGATCCGACGGTGTCCTGGACGCTCATCGTAAGGCCGGCAGCGCGACAGAGGTCACGCTGCCGGCGCGAAGGCGTGAGACCGCCTGCCTTGGTTATCTTGAGTCCGATGCCATCGGCCGCATCAAGCGCAATCAATCGCGCGAGATTCTCGTCCTCCATGACAAGCTCATCCAGAATGATCGGCACGGTGCAGTGACGCCGCAGTGACAGAGTTTCGCGCCATGTCGCGCAGGGCGCCTCAAGCACGAAGTCGAGGCCGTCGGGAAGAAGCCTGAGCATACGCATCGCAGTTTCCGGCACCATCCCGCCATTGGCATCGGCGATAAAGTATTCGCCGGGCTGCCTGTCGGCGAGACAGGCTCGGATCCGGTCAGCATCAAGGATGGGGCCGCCTTCGTGGTCGAGCGCCCCGATCTTGATAGAGTGGCCGAGATAGCCGCGCGACCGATGCTCCGCGACACGCTCGCGCATTTCTTCTGGCGCGCCCGCATAGATCGACGAGATCGTCGCCATCGGAGTGCCCGTCGAGCCGCCCAGAAGCTCACAGACCGGGCGGTTCACTGATTTCCCGAACAAATCCCAGCATGCGGCGTCGATGGCGGCCTTGGCGTGGTTGTGGCCGACAAGCACTGCATCCATTGCGTCATAAATCCGATCGGTCTGACGGGGATCACGCCCGAGAAGATGCGGAGCGATTTCTTCAACCCCGGCGCGCGCGCCGCGCGCATGCGCCGCGATGTAAGTGCCACCGAACGGGGTGCTTTCACCCCAGCCCTCGGTCCCGTGATCCGCCACAACCCTGACGATCACGGCATCGAAGTCTCGATATTCGCGCCCGCCCGACAGCTGATAGACACCGCCGGAATAGGGCAGGGTCACTTCATAGAGCTCAATCGTCGCGACCTTCATTCGATAATCTCCTGGGATGGAAGCAGGACCAGTTTTCCGACATGGGACTTGGCAAGGAAATCCTTCTGGGCTGCGACGACATCTTTCAGCGGATAGGTTTTCGCCACGACGGGCCGGATGGCGCCGGCCTCGATGTAGGAAATGAGGTTCTCGAACACCGTGTCTTCCTGGAAGGTGCATCCGAACAGGGTCAGATCCTTCAGGTAGAGTGTCCTCAGGTCGATCTCGGCGATGGGGCCAGCGATTGCTCCCGCGACCGCATAGCGGCCTCCGCGGCGAAGAATGTCCATGAGAGGTGGCCAGCCCGGACCACCAACAATATCGAGAACGACATCGACAGCGCCGTGGCCGAGTTCCTGCAGAAGATCGACATTCCGGTCGATCACCCGCTCCGCTCCTAAGGCGAGGATCTCCTGAGCCTTGGCTGCCGAGGCGATCGCGATGACTTTGGCGCCCCTCCGACGGGCGAGCTGGACCGCTGCCGATCCGACGCCTCCCGATGCTCCCGTGATGACCACGGTCTCTTCGCCGACCCCGGCACGGTGCAGCATGTTCTCGGCGGTCGAGTACGCGCAAGGAATTGAGGCGAGCTCGGCATCCGACCAGTCGCACCGGACCGCGTAGGTCTCACGCGAAGGTGCGACCGCGAACTGCGCGAATCCGCCGTCGCATTCGGAGCCGAACGTCCAGCACTCGTAGGGCCGGTAATCGACGTAGGAGCGCAGCATGTTGCGCACGAGCACGCGCTCGCCGATCCGCAAGTCGTCTACGTCGTCGCCGACCGCAACGATGCGGCCGCACACGTCCGCTCCCTGTATCCGCGGGAAGACCAGGGGCGTTCCAGACCAGCTTGCATCGCCGCCTTCGGCGGTGGCAAACCCCTCCGCTCCGCCCGTATTGGTTCCAGCAGCCACGCTCTTGGAATACCAGGCTGTGCGGGTGTTGATGTCGGTGTTGTTGACACCGGCCGCAGCGACCCGGATCAGAACCTCGCCGCGGCGTGGTGCCGGGACGGGCACGTCAGTGCGATATTCGAGCTTCTCGAAGCCGCCATGACCGGTAAGAAGTACCGCCTCCATCTTCATCTCGTTTCCTCGTCTCATGTCACATGCGGCGGTCCGCTAGACCGCTCGCTCGCGTGTCGTGTCCGGGCCACAACATGGGAAGCAGGGCCGGCCGTGCCGGCGGCCGGATCAGGGAACAAGTCAGTAGCTCTGATTGAGTTCGTCCGCCGCCGGGATTTCCCGCTCGCGCCGTGCGATGTAGTCGCGTAGCGCCTCGTCCTTGGCCTCGTCGAGCTTCGGTTCCTGGTATTCCGACAGCAGCCTGCGGGCATGCTTCAAAGCGCGCTTCGTGGTGTCGAGGCCGCCTTCGGCCTGCCACTGTTCGACCGAGTTGTTGTCGAACAGCTCGGGCATGAAGTACGCGGTCTGGAAATTCTCCTGCGTATGCGAATGGCCCAGATAGTGTCCGCCCGGGCCGACATCCGGTATCGCAGAAAGTGCCTGATCGAAGTCGTCCCATTTGGGACCCTCGGCCATTCGGTAGGCCATGGCGCATTGCTCGGCATCGACAACGAATTTTGCGACCGAGCAGTGCATCCCGGCCTCATTCCAGCCCGCCGAATGCCAGATGTAGTTCGCCCCCGCGTGAAGGACGGCCGAGAGGGTCGTCGCACTCTCATAACCAGCCTGCGCATCGAAGGTCTTGGCCCCGCCGAGCAGGCTCGACGTGCGCCAAGGCACACCGTAATGCCGCGCCATCTGCCCGATCATGAAGTTCATCAGGGAAATCTCGGGCGTACCCGCCATTGGCGCACCGGATTTCATGCTGACTGTCGACAGGTAATGGCCATAGATGGCCGGCGTGCCCTTGCGGATAACCTGGGTGTAGGCCAACGCCGAAAGCGCCTCGGCATTCAGCTGTGCGACGGTCGCAGGAACGGAGGCCGGAGTGTTGGCTCCGCCGAGCACGAAGGGCGAGCACAAGACAGGCTGATTGCGCCGGCAGAAGGCCCGCATCGCGCCCAGCATCACCTCATCCCAGACCAGCGGCGAATTGCCATTGCAGTTGCCGGTGGTGACGGGATGCTCCTCCATGAAGTCCTCGCCGAAGAGGATCGCACACATCTCCATCACGTCTTCGGCGTTCTTGGGACTGGTCGTCATTCCCATGAACATCTTGTCGGAATGTTTCATCGACGAATAGGTGATGCGCAGGTGCCGCTGGCTGATCGGATGGTCGTAAGGCTCCACGATGTGATGCGCTGACGAGTGCAGCGCGGGCATCATGTGGCTCAGCTTGTGGAACATCGCGAGGTCTTCGAGCATCGGATTGCGCCGGACATCGTCCAGGTCACGCAGATAGGGAGCGCCCGTCATAGGGACGAATACCGAATGCCGCCCGCCGAGGCGTACGTTGTTGGCGGGGTTGCGAGCGTGATAGGTGAAATCCGACGGGATGGTCGAAATGAGTTCGCGCACCAATCCGCGGTCCAGATACACCATCTCCCCCTCGACCTTGGCGCCGGCACGTTTCCAGTCGTCCACCGCGATCGGATCGCGGAAAAGCACGCCGACGTTTTCGAGGATGTCCATGGAGGCGGCGTCGATCCGCTCTACCTGGGAACCACTCATAACCTCACACACGGGGATGCCGCGGGTCAGACCAGGCAGCATCTGAAAGTCGGGTGTCGTGCGCAAGGTCCTTCGGGCCGCCCGTCCACCGGCTCGCGATCTGGGTGTTGCTGCAACTTCGCTCATTCCGGCACCTCCTGGCTCACCCCAGTGTCGCGCTGTTCCGATCGTGCCGCTTGCCGGAATCCGAAATCCGACTGCAGGAAACGACAGTCGACCATGTGCCTGCCCGGCCAGCGTTCGAATGCCGGCCGCATTCTATGCGTCCACCGCAATATGGCCGATCGGATTGGTGCAGCAGGCGAGGATGTATCCTTCCGCAATGTCTTCGTCGGTGATGCCGCCGTTGTGCAGCATGTGCACCTGGCCCTCCGCCTTGAAGACCTTGCAGGTTCCGCAAATCCCCATCGTGCAACCCGACGGAATCACCAAACCGGCGGCACGCGCAACGCTGAGCACAGTATCGGTCTCGGTGCATTTGGCGATGATGCCGGACAGGGCGAAGTGGACCTCGGCTGTGTTGTCCCCGTGCGGCACCACATCGGCGGGGACATTCTCGGCCTCCGCCGGCGGGGCATGGAAGCTCTCCTGATGGTAACGCTCCATATCGTAGCTGAGACCGGCCAGCGCTTCACGGACAGCCCTCATGAAGGGTTCGGGCCCGCAGCAAAACACCTCCCGCTCGAGATAATCCTGCGCCATCAGGCCCAGCATCAGCTGGTTGAACATGCCCCGGTAGCCGGTCCACGGCCGGTATGGATCGGTGCCTTCGACCACCCAATGCAGATCGATGCCGGTGACGCGCGTCGACATCTGCTCCAACCGTTCGCGGAAGACGATCTCGGAGGGACGACGGGCACAATTGACAAAGACGATATCCATCGAGCGCCCGGAATCGTAAAGATGGGTCGTCATCGACATCATCGGCGTTATGCCCGAACCGGCCGAGATGAAGAGATACTTCTCCGCCGGGTGGTGCACGAAGGAGAAGCCGCCTGCCGGACCGATGGCCCGCAACCGCACGCCCGGCCGCAGATGGTCGAACATCCACCGTGTTCCGATGGAATCGGCCTGCGCCTTGACCGTAATCGTCAGGGAGGTCGGGCGCGAGGGGGAAGAGGAGATCGTGTAGGTGCGGTAGAGCGGCCCGTCGGGAAGCGGCAGCTCGAAGGTAAGGAACTGCCCCGGATCGAAGTTGAACAGCGCTCTGGACGGGCTCTGGAAGCAGAAGGTCATGACGTTCGGCGCTTCCGGAAGGAAGGAGACGCATTCAAGGTCTTCGGCGTCTGTCCAGAACTGGAGCCTGGGCTTCCCGGCCGCGCTCATACCCTCACTCCGCCGCGATCTGCATGGGGGTGATGGAACGCTCGAGCCTGCGTGCATACCAGTCCACGAACTGGGTCACGCCGCTTTCCCAATCCGGCGAATAGGGGCCAGGAACATAGGCGGGTGAGAGAATCCCGAGCTGGTTCGTCTCGACGATCTCGCGATCCTCGTCATTCGTCGCGATCCAGACCTCGGTCAGACGCTTGAGGTCATAATCCACGCCCTCCACGGCATCGTTGTGCACCAGCCATGTGGTCGTGACATCGGTTTCCGTCGGGCTGACCGGTGTGACGCGGAACGTCAGCGAATGGTCGGGCAGGAGATGGTTCCACGCGCTGGGATAGTGGAAGGCGAGCAGGGATCCGGCATCAGGCACCCGCACGCGACCGAGTTGCTTGCGGACCGCGGCCTTGCCATCCATCGTGTAGCTGACAGCCGTTCCCTGAAGCGGCATTCGCGCCAGGCGGAACTGCCCCTCGCCAGCCAGCATGAACTGGGCGGGCGCACCAGCCGCTGCGCAACGGTCGAAATGTGACTGGAGCTTGGCAGAGATCGACCCGTCGGCCGACACGCCCGCGACCTCCGGGTCCAACGGGAAAGACCGGCACAGCGCAGGGTGATTGGCGCTGCAATGGTAGCACTCACGATTGTTTTCCCAGACCAACTTCCAGTTGCCCTTCTCGACGATCGTCGAGCTGTAGGCCACCTTGGCATCCTGGAGATCGTGAACTTCGAGATAGGGCGTCGCCAGCCGCGCGAAGGTTTCGAAGTCCGGCGGGTTGTCGGCCAGGCAGATGTAGATGAGGCCGTTCAGATTGCGCAGACGAACGGGCTTAAGACCATGACTGGCCGGATCGAAATCCGGGCCCATATTGTTCGCCCACACTAGCTTTCCATCCAGATCGTACGTCCACTGGTGGTAGGGACAGACGAGCTTCGCCACATGGCCCTCGCGGGCCTTGCAGATCATCGACCCGCGATGGCGGCAGGAATTGTGGAACGCTCGGATCTCACCATCACGGCCCTTCACGAGGACAATCTGGTAGGCACCGATGCGCATGGTCGCGTAGCTGCCGGCCTTAGAAAGCTGGCAGGCTGGGATCGCGTAGAGCCATTCCTTGTAGAAAATCTCTTCGAGATCGAATTGATAGATCTCCGGCGACACATAGAATGGCTGCTCGAGGGCATGCCCCGGAACACGACGTGAGAGCAGTTCTTGAACGCTTGTCATGGGTGGCAACCCTAGCTTCCGAGTCAAAGATTCAACTGAGCTAATACAATCAGCTCCGGGAATCCCTTTGACAACGGCAGAAAATTTCACCTTGACTTAGATGAAGTAACCTCGGACTCGGCGGGGAGACGACGCCTGCCATCGAAGGGACCCTGATGCCAAGGCCATATGACCTCTCATCGATGACCGCTCTCATCTGCTTCGAGGCTGCCGCCCGCAGTTCGAGCTTCAAGAAAGCTGCACAGGAAATGAGCGTGACGCCTGCGGCAGTCAGCCATCAGATCAAGGCGCTCGAGACCGATCTCGGATGCAGTCTGTTCCTGCGTCGGCACCGCGGTGTCGAGTTGACGGAGAAAGGGGCATTTCTGTTCCTTGCGATCCAGCGCGGGTTCGAGACGATTTCCGAAGCTGTCACCCAGCTACGCGACCAACCAGAAGCGGTTGACGTGACCATCGGGACAACCACGGCGATCAGTTCGCTGTGGCTCACGCCGAAGATTTCCGCTTTCTGGAAGCTCCATCCCGCCATCACCGTCTCGCAGATCGTCAGCGACGTGCCCGTAAGGACCAGCCGCTGCGATCTAAGCATCCACTACGGCAATCCTCAGGAGGAAGGCGTCGAGTACCGGAAACTCTTTCAGGATCACATCGTCGCCCTGGGAACGCCGGGCTTCATCGCCGAGCACCGCATTGCGGGGTTGGACGATCTGCTGAAGGCCCCCCTGATTCATTCGAGTGGCGAGGAAACCGACTGGACGACCTGGTCCGACTGGTTTGCGGCGCTTGCACGGCCCGTTCCGAAAGGCCGCGGCTTCCATGTAAACAACTACATGATCGCGCTTCAGGCCGCCCAGGACGATGTCGGTGCCGTATTGGGTTGGGATGGCCTCGTTGGAAGCTTGATGCGGGAGGAGAGGCTTGTGAAGCTTGTGCCTGAAAGCGTTCCTTCACCCAAGGCGTTTTATCTCAAAACTCATCCGCGTGCCTCTTCGAAAGCTCGACTTTTTGCGGACTGGCTCGTCCAAAGCTCTTAAGCGGGGTGGGAAGCTGTCGTCATGTCTACATTACCGGCCGGCGTGCGCAAGGGAGGCGTCGTCGTGTTCGGCGCCACCGATCAATCCACGGGAACGGAGCGTGTAGTCGTCGTGGCGGAAACGCGCGAGACCGACGAACCCGCCCGCGCAGAGTTGCAAAAGCGCGCTCATGAGGTCGCAACGGATATCGCCGGGACACCTCCCGACGATATGGTCCTCGCGCCGCCGCGGGCCGTGCCGAAGACATCCAGCGGGAAGATTCGCCGCAGCGCGGCCAAGGAGCTTTACGAGAGCGGGACAATTGGAGCGCCGCAACGCTCGCTCTGGTGGCAAGTCTTGCGGCTGTCGTTTGCGGGAGCAGGCCCGCAGCTGAAGCGGCTGCGCCGGCTTCTCGCCGACGTTGTCTACGCCGGATGGTGGTGGATCGTCGTGGCCTGCGGCTTCTTCTTGGCATGGCTGGCGGTGATGCTTCTGCCGCGACTCGGCTGGCGCTGGGCCGCGGCGAGGACGATCGCCCGTGCCGCGCTCGCCCTTGCCGGCGTGACCATCACGGCGAGCGGCATCAAGTACATTCCCCGCCGCAACGCGATACTCGCATTCAACCATTCGAGCTATATGGACGTCTTGGTGTTGGCTGCGGTTCTGCCGGGAGAACCAGCTTTCATGGCCAAGAAGGAGCTGGCGGGACAGGTCTTTGCCGGGCCCTTCCTGCGCCGGTTAGGCACACTGTTTGTCGAGCGCTACGATGTTACCGGCAGCCTTTCCGACGCCGAGTCCCTGACCAAGGTCGCCCGGCAGGACCGCATTCTCGTGTTCTTTCCCGAAGGCACGTTCACGCGCAGACCAGGTCTCTCTGCCTTCTATCTCGGGGCTTTCAAGGTCGCGGTTGATGCCAACCTGCCGGTACTGCCCGGCATCATCCGTGGAACGCG
>NZ_JBVVQC010000047.1:32323-34633 GCF_055811515.1 Mesorhizobium sp. WSM4841 | reverse complement strand
GCCGCCAAACCGTCGAACAAAGGGATGGCCGCCTTGAAAAGGCCCCTTGACAGCGAAAGCCCCATACAAGGTGGCTCGGCGCAGCCGAGACGGAGAGGGGGTCTGCGCCGACAAACCGAGGAGGAGCTGACTTGAACGTCTCGAATGGTGGAGGGTCGCACAACCGTCCCCCTCTCCGGCCGCGGAGCCTGTCCTCGGGCTTGCCAAAGGCAAGACCCGTGGGCGGCCACCAATCGCCGCCGCGCTCACTCAACCTCGATAAACCGGATGACCGTCTCGCCATAGCTGCGCTCGTCGACAACCGAAAAGCCCGGCCCTGCCTCGAACGGCGCCACTGCCGCCTCCTCGACGACGCAGAGCGCGCCGCGGGCGAGCCAGCCGCCGGCCTTGGCCGAACGCAAGGCACGCTCGCCCAGGCCCTTGCCATAGGGCGGATCGGCGAACACCAGGCCGAACGCGGCCATCGTGCCCGCCTCGCCCAGCGCCGTCGCGTCGCGACGGAATATCTTGGTACGCCCGGTGAGGCCGAAGGCCTCGACATTGGCGCGGATCAGGCCGCGCCCTTCCGCTGATTCTTCGATGAAGATGCCATAAGATGCGCCGCGTGACAGCGCCTCGAGGCCGAGCGCGCCGGTGCCGGCGAACAGGTCGAGCACGCGCGCGCCGACCAGCCTATCGGGAAAGCGATGCGCCAGCACGTTGAAGACAGCCTCGCGGGTGCGGTCGGTGGTCGGGCGGATGGCGCTTGAGCGCGGCGTCGCCAGCGGACGCCCGCGAAACTCACCGCCGACGATCCGCATTGCCTCCCCTTGATCCCCCAGGGCCACTGCGCGGCCGGTCGCCGCCTTTGCCGCCGCTATCACTGCTGCCCGAATTTGGGCGTTCGCCACGCGGCTTGCCGAACGGCTTTGCGCCTCCGGGCTTGGCGGGCTTGCCATAAGACGGCTTGAACGAAGCCTTGCGTTCCTTGGCTTCGGCCGCCTTGGCGGCATCCGCGTCCGCCCTGCCCCTGCCGATCGGCCGCGCGCCCGGCGCCATCCAGACATTGGCCTTGCGCTGGCCCGGCGGCTCGATCGGGCGCTGCTCGCGTTCGGACTTTTTCCCGCCGCCCAGTTTGCCGCCAAAGCCGCCCGGCCCGCTACGTTCAGATTTGGGGCCGCGATCGCCAAAGCCGCCGCGTTCGGGGCCGCTGCGTTCAGATTTGGGGCCACGCTCACCAAAGCTCTTTTCCGGCCCAAAGCTTCTGCCGGGACTTGTCGACAGCTTGCCCAGCGCCTCGTCGCGGCTGCCTTCGCGGCGTTTGCGGTTCTTGATCAGCCCGCCTTCGCCGATCGGACGGCGTTCGCCGTCGCGGGTGAATTTCGGCCGCTCCGGTTCCTCTTCCCGCACCGCTTCGCGCCGCACCGGCCTGTTGGAAAACGGCTTGGTGATCTCAGCGTCGAAATTGGCGCCGGATTCTTCGACCAGGCGTTCGCCGAGCTGGTCGCGCAGCACACGGCCCTTGATCTCCAGCACATGGCCCTCGGGCAGGTCGTCGAGTTGGAACGGCCCGTAGGAAATGCGGATCAGCCGTGTGACGTCGAGACCAAGCGAGCCCAGTATATTCCTGACCTCGCGGTTCTTGCCTTCGCGCAGGCCGAGCGTCAGCCAGGCGTTGGTGCCTTGCTCGCGGTCGAGCGTCGCCTCAATCGCGCCGTAGAAGACGCCGTCGACGGCGATGCCTTCGCGCAAGCCGGCGAGCGCACTTTCCTCGACCTTGCCGTGCACGCGCACGCGGTAGCGCCTGAGCCAGCCGGTCGCCGGCAGTTCGAGCACGCGCGCCAGCCCACCATCATTGGTGAGCAGCAGCAGGCCTTCGGTGTTGATGTCGAGCCGGCCGATGGTCATCAGCCGCGGCAGGTCGGCCGGCAGCACGTCGAAGACGGTCTTGCGGCCCTCGGGATCACGGTTGGTGGTGACGACGCCGGCCGGCTTGTGGAACAGGAACAGCCGGGTGCGCTCGATCGGCGGGATCTCCATGCCGTCGAGATGGATGATGTCGCCGGGCATCACATTGAAGGCGGGCGAGGACAGCACCCTTCCATTGACCTTGACGCGGCCGGCCGCGATCAGCTCCTCGGCATCGCGGCGCGAGGCAAGGCCGGCGCGGGCCAGCCGCTTGGCAATGCGCTCGCCAGCCTCTTCCGTCGCCTCGGCCGGACGCGGGGGGCGGGGGGGGGCCCCCCCCCCCCCCCCCCGGGGGGGGGGGGGGCCCCCCGAGGGCGGGGGGGGGGGGGCCCCCGGGGGGGGGGGGGGGGGGGGGGGGCGGGG
>NZ_JBVVQC010000047.1:0-32313 GCF_055811515.1 Mesorhizobium sp. WSM4841 | reverse complement strand
GCGGGGCCCCGCCGGTGGCAACGGCGCCCGCCCGCGGCTGCCGCCGCCGCGGCGGGCCGGGGGGGGGGGTGCCCCCCCGCCCCCGAGGCCCCTCGGGGCCGATCATCGCCAAAATCGCGCTTGAGCCGATCGCCGAAGTCGTGCTTGGGACGGTCGAAGCGCCTTTTTTCGCTGCGCTCGCCTTCGGCAGCCGCCGGCCGGTCGCCGCGCGGCGCGTAGGGCTTGCGCGGACCTTCGCGCTTCTCATAAGGCTTGCCTTCCGGACGCGGCCCCTTGCTGAACGGCCGGTCGCCACTCTTGAAGTCGCGCTTCGGCCGCTCGCCGCCGGCTGCCATCGGGCGGTCGCCGCGTGGCGCATAGGGTTTTCGAGGCCCCTCGCGCTTTTCATAAGGCTTGCCTTCAGGGCGCGGCCCCTTGCTGAACGGCCGGTCGCCACTCTTGAAGTCGCGCTTCGGCCGCTCGCCGTCAGCCGCCATCGGGCGGTCGCCGCGCGGGGCGTACGGCTTGCGCGGCCCCTCACGCTTTTCATAGGGCCTGCCTTCAGGGCGCGGCGCCTTGCTGATCGGCCGGTCGCCGCTTTTGAAGTCACGCTTCGGCCGCTCGCCGTCAGCCGCCATCGGGCGGTCGCCACGCGGCGCGTAAGGTTTTTTCGCGCCGAAGGACGGCTTGCCGCCCTTGCCGGCAGCGGCATCGCGACCACGCCGGCCCAACGGTTTCGGGCCGTTCTTGCCCGGGCCGTTCTTGCGCGGGCCCTTTTGGCGCGGGAATTTCTTGTCTTTGTCGTCCATGTGGCTTTTGCTCGTTTGCACTACAGCGCCGCGCGTCCGTACGGACGCGCAAAGGACGCTGTAGGACTTTGATTTGGCGCATGATCCCTTCCGAAACCGATTACGGTTTTCGGGGTCATGCGCTAGATAACAGGATCACGCCGGAGTAGCGAGGAGATAATAGGAATGGAAACCGCTTGAAGCGGCCGGATTTCATGGCGCTGGCGCTGAAGGAGGCCGAAGCCGCCGCCTTGCGTGGCGAAGTGCCGGTCGGCGCGGTCATCGCCAGCGGCGATACGGTCGTTGCCAGTGCCGGCAACCGCACCCGCGAGCTTTCCGACCCCACCGCCCATGCCGAGATGCTGGCGATCCGCGAGGCCTGCCGCAAGCTGTCGAGCGAGCGGCTCACCGGCCACGATCTCTATGTGACGCTGGAGCCCTGCGCCATGTGCGCCGGCGCCATTTCCTTCGCCAGGCTGCGCCGGCTTTATTTCGGCGCCGCCGACGAGAAGGGCGGCGCGGTGGTCAACGGCGTGCGCTTCTTCGCCTCACCGACCTGCCATCATGTGCCAGACATTTATACAGGCATGGCCGAAAGCGACGCGGCGCTGCTTCTGAAGGATTTTTTCAGAGATCGACGCGAACCGTAGCGTCGCCAGCTTTCCCTAACGCGCGTCGTGTTAGACCGGCCTCATGCGACGCGCTTTAGATTGCTGTTTTATGCATGTCGTTATCGCAAAACCGCTGCACAGTTTTGCGCGACATGCATTAGCGCTGACAGCTTACCACGGCAGCCAGTCGAACATGCCGCTCTTGTTCTTGGCGGCCGCTTCCTTCTTGAGGCGGCGTTCTTTCTTGTATTCGTCCTCGCCGATGTCGTCCACCGGCGCGGTCGCGGCAGCGGCGCGGTATTGCACCGGCGGCTCGCTCAGATATTTGCGGGTGTTGGGGTCACCCTGCTTGGCTTCGGCGAGGCGGCGCTTGACCTCGGCGGCGCGGCCCTTGTCCGAATCCGCCGGAGTCCAGGCCGGCGGATGACTGGAAGCCGACTGCGCCATCGCAGCCTTGACCGCCGTTGGATCCGTCTGGACGTCATCGACGATCTGCGCCTGGTAGTCCGGATCGTCCTGATGGAGCGTCGCCTCGGCGCGCAGGCGAGCGCGGCGTTGCTCGGGCGATTCCGGCCAATCGGCGCTTGCCGTCGCGATGCTGTCCTGCGGCGGCGGCAATTCCTTCTGTCCCGGCGCCGGCTTCACCAGTTCGGGGCGCGGCTTGTAGTCGATCTTTTCCTTGTTCTTCGGCATGACTGAAAAAGCGCTGGTGAGATCGCCGGCAAGCTGGGCGGAGGCGGTCTTGTCGGTCCCGTAGGTCGGCGAGCCCATGCAGCCGGAAAGGGCCAAGCCGGATACGACAAGCGGCGCCAGCAGCGCAACCCGCGCGCAAGTTCTTTCGGTCATGCCAAAAAGTCCCACTCTAGACAGCCTCTCGATCGCCACCGGCCAAAGGACGGTTCCCATCATCTATGCTCTTGCGACGGAAATCCGGCGACAATTTGTCGTCCGGAGTTTCGCGTGTTTACCTCAACCACTCGTTAAGGGCAACGAGCGGGGGCCGATCAGCCGCCCGCCGTGGCATTTGTGCACCGCCTTATATACGACCAAGCGCCTTCAATTCATGCAGGACCGCCGCGTCCCGCGCCGAAACGTCGGGGAATTCCCTGTCCTGCCCGACATCGGCCGTGTAGCGCCATGAGCGCGCGCATTTGACCAGGCCCCGGTCCTCGGCCTTCTCGACCACCACGGCGACGCCCTTGACGTCGTCCAGCGTGAAGGCACCAGAAGGCGCGTCGCCATGCGCAACGACCAGATCGCTGGTGATCGCCATTTCGGCCATGTCGACGTCTGATATCGCTGCTTCGAGCGCCGCATCGTCGAGCGTGACGACCGGCACCGCTTCCAGCGACGAGCCGATGACCTTCTGGGCACGTGCGATCTCCAGCGCGCCGGTGACGACACGGCGGACCTGGCGCACCTTGCGCCATTTTTCCGCCAGCACCTCGTTCTTCCAGTCAACGGGGATTTGCGGGAACTGGTCGAGATGCACCGAGACGGCGTCCGGATGACGGTCGAGCCAGGCCTCCTCCATGGTGAAGGGCAGCATCGGCGCCAGCCATTTCACCAGGCAGTCGAACAGATGGCGCACCACCTGCACGGAGGCCTTGCGCTTCACGCTGGAGGGCGCTTCGCAGTAGAGCGCGTCCTTGCGGATGTCGAAATAGAAGGCCGACAGTTCGACCACCATGAAGTCGAGCAGCGTGCGGGTGATGCGCTTGAACTCGAAGGCGTCATAGCCCGCGCGCACGACTTCATCGAGTTCGGAGAGCCGGTGCAGCATCAGCCGCTCCAGCTCCGGCATCTTATCCAGCGGTCCTTCCTCGCCATCATCATGGGCAAGCGTGCCCAGCATCCAGCGGATGGTGTTGCGCAGCTTGCGGTAGGCGTCGATGTTGGTCTGCAGCACGTTCTTGCCGAGCCGCTGGTCTTCCCAGTAGTCGGTCGTCACCACCCATAGCCGCAGGATATCGGCGCCCGACTGCTTGATGACATCCTGCGGCACGACTGTATTGCCGAGCGATTTCGACATTTTGCGCCCCTCCTCGTCCATGGTGAAACCATGGGTGACGACTGTGTCGTAAGGCGCCCTGCCCCTGGTGCCGCAGCTTTCAAGCAGCGAGGAGTGGAACCAGCCGCGATGCTGGTCGGAGCCTTCGAGGTAAAGGTCGGCCGGCCATTTCAGGTCCGGGCGATCCTCGAGAGTGAAGACATGGCTCGAGCCGGAATCGAACCAGACGTCGAGGATGTCCATCACCTGCTGCCATTTCGAAGCATCGTGGTTGCCGAGGAAACGCTCCTTGGCGCCGGCCGCGAACCATGCGTCGGCGCCCTCCTTCTCGAAGGCGTCCACGATGCGCTGGTTGACCGCCTCGTCGCGCAGAACATTGCCGTCGGCATCGGCGAAGACGGCGATCGGCACGCCCCAGGCGCGCTGGCGCGACAGCACCCAATCGGGACGCTCCTCGATCATGGCGCGAATGCGGTTCTGGCCGGCGGCCGGCACGAAGCGGGTGTCGTCGATGGCCTTCAAGGCACGGCTGCGCAGCGTCGTGCCGTCGCTCAGATCCTTGTCCATATAGACGAACCATTGCGGCGTGTTACGGAAGATGATCGGCTTCTTCGACCGCCACGAATGCGGATAGGAGTGCTTCAGCCGGCCGCGCGCGAACAGTGCGTTGCGTTTGATCAGCTCGTCGATGACCGCCTGGTTGGCATTGCCCTTCTTGCCGTTGTCGTCGATGACGCGCGCCGCTCCGCCCTCGCGGTCCGCGCCGAAGCCCGGCGCGTCCTTGGTGAAGAAGCCGGCATCGTCGACCGGAAACGGGATCGCCGTGTCGATGCCGCGTTGGCGCAGTTCCGATGCAGCGTCCGTCCAGGCGTCGAAGTCCTCGCGGCCGTGGCTGGGCGAGGTGTGAACGAAGCCGGTGCCGGCATCGTCGGTGACGTGGTCGCCGGCGAGCATCGGCACGGGGAATTCGTAGCCGCCGTTCAAACCGTTGAAGGGATGAGAAAGCGTAAGGCTTCCAAGCTCTTCGGCCGAAACGTTACGGAGACGATTCATTGTCACTTTGGCTTTGACGGCAGCCTCTTCGGCCAGCGCGTCGGCAAAGATCAGCTTTTCGCCGGGTTGCGGGCCGAAAGCATTCTCTGCTGCCGTGACCTCGTAGAGGCCATAGTTGATGCGGGGCGAATAGTTTACGGCGCGGTTGCCGGGGATGGTCCACGGCGTGGTCGTCCAGATGACGACGTGGGCCTCCAGCAAGTCCAGTGACGTCTGCGTCAGCTTTGGATCCAAGGCTGGCTGCCCATCTTCGACGTTGGTGACCTGACGAGCGAGGCTGACGACCGGAAACTTCGCGCAGATCGTATCGCTCTCATAGTCCTGGTACTCGACCTCGGCCTCGGCCAGCGCGGTGCGCTCGACAACGCTCCACATCACCGGCTTGGAGCCGCGATAGAGCTGGCCGGACATGGCGAATTTCAACAGTTCGCCGGCGATGCGCGCCTCGGCACGGAACGCCATCGTCGTATAGGGATTGTCGAAGTCGCCGACGACACCCAGCCGCTGGAATTCTGCGCCCTGCACCTTGATCCAGTGCGCGGCGAACTCGCGGCATTCCTTACGGAACTCGTTGACCGGAACCTCGTCCTTGTTCTTACCCTTGGCGCGGTATTGCTCCTCGATCTTCCATTCGATCGGCAGGCCGTGACAATCCCAGCCGGGCACGTAGTTCGAGTCGTAGCCGCGCATCTGGAACGAGCGGGTGATGACGTCCTTAAGGATCTTGTTCAGCGCGTGGCCGATGTGGATGTTGCCGTTGGCGTAGGGCGGGCCGTCATGCAGCACGTATTTTTCGCGGCCGGCGGCGTTGTCGCGCAGCTTGCGGTAGAGGTCCAAGTCCTGCCAGCGCTTGACCAGCAGCGGCTCCTTCTCGGGCAAGCCGGCGCGCATCGGGAAATCCGTCTGGGGCAGATAAAGCGTTTTGGAATAGTCGATCGTTTCAACAGTGTCGGTCATTGGGGTATCGGTCATTGGTCTGCCATATGCATTGCCCGGCGGCAAAAGAGCCCGGGCGTTGAACTATCATGATCTGGAAAAAGCGCGAGAGGCCGCGCGCAAAATTCCCGGCGGCTCCGGCGGCGGTCAGGCCGCCCGGAACACCGGGCTCGTAATTCGTATCGTCAGCGCGAAAAGGCGCGAAAAGCTCGTCATGGCTGGGCTTTTAACCGAGACAGGCGATATTGAAAAGCCCGAACTCTAGTGGTTTCCTTGCGTCATGTGCCAATTGCGCCTATATCTTTGGGCATATGGCAGCGGAGCTAAAACATGTCCAGCTTGCACATCAAGGGTCAGCCGAGCCCAAATCCAAAGGCCGAGCGTATCGGCGCCGCAATCCCGGACACCGCAACGGAACGGTTTCTCGTTCATGTCACCAGGGTCGAAGGACTTCGCCAGCGTGGCTTCAGCAATGACGAAATCTATAGGATCGTCGGCCCGCGACGGACATTGGCGCGCCGCAGGGAGCGAAACGAGACACTGACGATCGCCGAGTCCGACCGCGTCATGCGGCTTGAACGGATTTCGGCGATGGCGGATCGGGTTTTCGGTAATCACGAAAAGGCGCAGCGTTGGCTGCGCAAGCACAGCAGGGTGCTTAACGAGACACCGATCAACCTCTTGCAGTCAGAAACGGGTGCAGCGCTGGTGGAAGAAGAGCTCCATCGCATCGACCATGGCATCTTCGCCTGACATATGCGGCTCTGGCGCATTTCCGGCTACGCCGACCTGCTGGGTGTCGGTGGTTTGGTCAGCGGCGGCCGTTGGCATGTCATGGGAACACCAATTGTCTACTGCGCCGATCACCCGGCCACGGCACTTCTCGAGATACTTGTGCATGTCGACGCGGAAGACATGCCCCAGACCTATCAGCTTCTGGAGATCGAAATGCCGGATGGCGTTGCCATCACGTCTCCTGGTTTGCCTGATGACTGGAAGGACGATCTGGCCATGACACAACGGCTCGGGAGGAACTTTGTCGCTGCTGCCACCCACGCCGTCATGGAAGTTCCTTGTGCAATTGTCCCGTTCACAAGAAACTATCTCCTCAACCCGGATTTGCTGGCCCGCGACTGCATCCGTATTGTTGGCGTCACGAACCATCCGGTCGATACGCGATTGCTGGGATAGTGCTCACATCGAAAAGTCGAAGCGATACGTCGTCGAGACGCCGATCATGAACTGGTCTCTTGAGCCGCGCTCCTTGACCAGGCTGGAATCGGCCGCCGGGCCCATCAGGCGCGAATATTCGCCGAACAGGCTGGCCGTCATCGGCTCGGTCACTTTCCAGGTCACCGCGCCGCCGAGGCCGCCGACTTCACGCCGCCGCCCGGACGGTATTGGCTGAGGCCCGAAGCCACGGCTTCCTCGGCGTTAACGCCGTAGTAGGCGTCGAAATAGTCCGACGAGGCGAACGAAACGCGCGGCCCGCCCGAAATTCTGACGTCCGGCGTCACATCATAGAAGGCGTCGGCGGCGATGTCGGCGACAAAGCCGCTATGGGCGCCGCCGGCCTCGCCACCCCAGCGCACCGGGTCAAGGCCTTTCAGCTCGTCGGCGTCGTCGCCATCGCGCGAAAACAGCAATTTTCCGGCCAGTCCGGCGCGGAGGCCGCCGTCGTCGATCAACCCCAGCGAGATGTTGTCGTTGCGCGAGGTGAAGCGGGCCGCAGGACCGGCCTTGCCGAGCGAGATGATCGGCGAGGCGCTGAGCAGGTATTTCTTGCCGCCCTCGAAATTCGGCGCGACCATGCCGGTGGCGCCGACCGTCAAATACCAGTCGCCGGACAGCCAGCCCAAGGCGCCCTCACCGGCTTCGGCGGCACCGGAGGCCCCAAGTATGAAGGCGGCCAGAACCACCGGGATCGCTCGGACAGAACGCATTGGCCGACACAACCAGCCTTCACAAGCCATGGCGCCAGTTCGGTAAAATTTAACTTAATATCCGTAACATCGGCGGTGTTGGTCGTACTGTTCCGCATTGCAGTCGATTGTATGGCCCGCCAAGATTCCAGATCAAGACGTCTGGAATTCACAGCAGCTGCCATCTCGCTTTCCAGCCTGAATGTCTCGGCTGCTGTTGGAATTTGGCGATAGCCGTATTTAACCTTGGCCGCCCACCCAAGGGTTACAAATATTCACAAACATGCCCGCGCTGTGAAGAGTGCGGCGACCGGCACTCAATCCTGCATTCCAAACCGGCCAGGCGTGAATCATATGCGGCCAAATTTCGAGTCGTACTTTGACATCAGCCGCACCAGCGGCTTCCGCGAGCCGAGTTGCGTCCGACAACAGCGTCTCGGCAGAACCGACTTGTATCAGCATTGGGGGAAATCCGCTCAGATCGGCGAACAACGGCGAGATCAGGGGATCGCGCCGGCCAACGCCATGGGGAACATAGGCGGTAACCAGTTCCTCCAAATACGCCCGGTGGATGATAGGGTCGATCGCGTCCTTAGTTGATAGTGTCGCGCCGGACATCGAAAGGTCCGTCCAGGGCGAGACCAGCCAAAGAGATCGCGGTAACCGCTCGCCTGCCGCGCGCAATATACCGACCAAGCACAGGGTGAGGTTGCCGCCCGCACTGTCTCCGCCAACCACGATGCGATCCGGCGCGACCCCTTGCCGGCTCAGAAAGCGCCATGCCGTGAGCGCGTCTGCATGCTGCGCAGGAAAAGGATGTTCCGGTGCTCGTCGATAGTCGATCGCGAGGGTGCGCATTCCCATTGCTCGACCTGCCTCAGTCACCATTCGACGATGACTTTTGAGCGAGCCCGAGCAGTAGCCACCACCGTGGAAAAAGAGCAGAACCTTATCCCTGTCACTCCCAGGCGCTAGCGACCACTCTCCCTCTAGGCCGTCGAAAACCGCATCCTCGCATTGGATGTCGTCCGCAATCGGCCACACCGAACCAACCTCGTCGAGCCGCGCCCGGCGTTCGTCCCAGCCCACCGGTCGTGGCTTTGACTCCAACAAGCTGCGGACGGCGTTGATCTCCGTCAGATCGAGGTGTTCGTCCGCATCGCTCATTTTGCTTCCCTAGTCTCATCAAACGTAGAAAACGGCGGACAGCAGCAGCCACACGTCATCCATAAAGCGCCAATGCCAGCACTGGGAATTTTTCGTTACAATTGCGCCATGGCGAATACACGGGAGGACGGGGTGGCCCGTAACCCGCTCGTCATGTTTTAGCACTGCCCCCAGCACATAGTCGAATATTCCATCAGATATTTCGCCGCTTCGGATCAAAAGCGAACGTCTGGCAAGCGGATCGCTCGGGCTGTGGCGCTCGCAGCCTGCTCGCTTTACGGGCAAGCCGATCGGCGTTACCCTCAAAGCCGGCAAAGGTAACCTTGAGGGAGAAGGGCGATGGCACTGCACGGCGATGCCTTGAAAGATGCAATCGGTCAGACGCGGGCGAAATGGGGATGGTTCGTCGGGCTCGGCGTGCTGCTGCTGATCCTCGGCGGCATCGCCTTCGGCAATCTGTTCATCGCCACGGTCGCCTCGGTCTACGTCGTCGGCTGGCTGATGCTGATGGCCGGTGTCATCGAGATCATGCATGCCTTCGGTGTGAAGACTTGGAGCCGGTTCTTCTACTGGCTGCTTAGCGGTCTCCTCTATGCCGTCGCCGGGTTCTTCGCCTTCTACAATCCGCTGCTGGCCTCGGCGGTGCTGACCTTCCTGCTGGCGGTCGCCCTTCTCGCTTCAGGCGTGCTTAGGGCCTGGGTCGGGTACAAGCACAGACCGGAAAAAGGCTGGGGCTGGCTGGTGGCGGCCGGCGTCATCAGCGCGCTGGCAGGCCTGGTCATCGCCATGGGCTGGCCAGTCAACAGCGTATGGGTGCTGGGGCTGTTTCTCGCCGTCGACCTGATCTTCCAGGGCTGGGCCTTCATTGCCGTCGGCCTGGCGCTGAAGAAGTAGGTTTAAAAAGCAATGGCCGCGTCGAGCTCGGAAAGCGGGCTGACGCCGGCAAGCAGCGCCCTCGCCTCGACTTCGTCGCGCTTCATCTGCCCGACCAGCGCGTCGAGCCCGTCAAACTTCACCTCGGCGCGCAGGAAACCAAAGAAGGACACCGCGCATATCTCGCCGTAGAGATCGCCGGAAAAATCGAAAACGAAAGTTTCCAGAAGCGGCGCGCCGTTGTCATCGACGGTCGGGCGGCGACCGAAGCTGGCAACACCATCATGAAGCGTACCGTCGGCGCGACGGAAGCGGACGGCATAAATCCCTTCCTTCAGAGTGGCTTCCGGCGAAAGCCTCATATTGGCGGTTGGAAAGCCGAGCGTCCGGCCAAGCTGCTGGCCGCCGATCACCTCGCTTTCGACCGTGAAGCGGTAGCCGAGCAGGCCGGCCGCCTCGCCCACCGTGCCTTCGCATAGCAGCGCGCGGATCCGGCTCGACGACACCACCTCGGCGCCCTCGTCGCGAAACGCGTCAACCAGGGTGACGCCGAAGCCGTGGCGTTCGCCGGCCGCCATCAGATAGGCCGGGCCGCCTTGCCTGTCCTTGCCGAAGTGGAAGTCGAAGCCGGTCACGGCGTGAATGATGCCGAGATTCCTGTCCAGCACGTCGGTCACGAACGCTTCCGCCGACAGTGCGGCGAAGTCGCGCGTGAACGGCTGTTCGACGAGTGCGGCAAAGCCTAGATACGACAACAACCGTGCCTTCATCGGCGGCGGCGTCAGCACGAACAGCGGTATCTCAGGCCGGAACACCTTTCTCGGATGCGGCTCGAAGGTCAGCACCAGAGCCGGCACGCCGCGCCGGCAGGCCTCGGCAAGCGCGCGCTCGAGCACCGCCTGGTGGCCGCGGTGCACACCGTCGAAATTGCCGATCGCCACCACGCCACCACGCAAATGGGCCGGCAGCGGCGAGATTGCAGAAACGCGTTCGAAGGCTTCCGTCATCGAGCGACCCTACTGCAGTCTCGGAATGACCGCGACCGGCCAGTAGCCGTGCCTTTCCAGAAAGGCAATTAGCCTGGCCGGATCCGGTTGTAGCGTATCACCGTAGTCGCGGGCATGGATGCCGCCCGACACGTAGAGCACGTCGAAGCCGTTGTCGGCAGCACCCTTGATGTCGGTCATCATGCCGTCGCCGATGGCCAGCACGTCCGCGCGCTCCACCGGGTGGCCGAGCAAGTCGGCGATCTCCTTCATCGCGACGTCATAGACCGGGGCATATGGTTTTCCGGCGATCAGCGTCCGCCCGCCGAGTTGGGCATAGTCGCGAGCCAAGGCCCCGGCGCACCAGATCATCCGCTCGCCGCGCTCGACCACGATGTCGGGATTGGCGCAGATGAAGGGCAGGTTCCTGGCACGTAGCCGCCGCAGAAGATCGGCGTAGTCTTCCGGCTTCTCGACCTCGTCGTCGAACAGCCCGGTGCAGACCACGCCGGATGCCTCGAACTCCTCGACCAGTTCGACATCAAGCCCGTCATAGAGCGTGAAATCGCGATCGGCGCCGATATGGAAGATCCTTCGCGGGCCCTCGATGATCAGGTCGCGGGTCACATCGCCGGAGGTGACGACGCGGTCGTAGGCCTCCGAGGGAACGCCGATCGCATTCATCTGCGCCACCACATCGGCGCTGCGGCGTGGCGAATTGGTAATCAGCACCACAGGTATCTTCGCCTCGCGTGCGGTCGCCAGCGCCAGAGCCGCGGCCGGGAAATGCCGTTCGCCATTGTGGACCACGCCCCAGACATCGCAAAGAATGGCAGAATAGGCTGCCGACAAATCCGCGAGCGAGCCGATGATATCGGGCGAATCCGCCATATCGTTTCCCAGGTCATGATGGTTGCGAGCGCCGCCGCCGACGATCCGCAGCGACCGGACCGCATTAACCGAAGCTCTTGACCCTGTCACCAGCTTTCGCCGCGTTCAGCATCGCCGCCCCGAAATGAAGGCATGATCGCACGGCACAAAAATTCTCGTTTTCCAGAGCTTTACGGAGGCTCCGCGCCGGTCCAAATCGCAGGCCATGTTGCCGCCATCGGCGGCGTGGTTAACGAGCTTTGAAAAAGTGTGCCGATCTTGGACGAATTTTAGCAATCTGAAATTTAAGGATTGGTGGCATCGCTTCGCCGACAAAGGGGTTCTGGCGGGGTGCTGAAGGCAATGATCCGAAAATTCGGTAGGGACCGGCGTGGCAACTATACGCTGATGACGGTCATCACCATGGTGCCGCTCATGGGCGGCGTGGCGCTCAGCGTCGACTACTCGGAACTGCTCCGCCAGAAGCACGCTGCGTTGAACGCGCTGGACGCCGCCGGTCTCGCCACCGCTCACCAGATCGTCTCCGGCGCAAGCGACGACGCCGCCAAGGCCTATGCCAAGACTTTCTTCGAAGCCAATCTCGGCCCCGTCGATCCGGCCAATACGTTGCTTACCGTCACCCTCCCCAACAACAATGCGGGTGGCGGCACGTTGAAGCTCTGCAGCGCCCTGACGTACCACCCCTATTTTCTGCCGGCCGCCGCCATGCTGATGGGCGGCGGGACCACCAGCGATACAACCTTCACCGCGTGCTCGGAAATCCGCCTCAAGAACACGCTGGAAGTAGCCCTTGTGCTCGATAATTCCGGCTCGATGAATAATCTGGGTTCCGGCACCGGCCAGATGCGGATTGATCTGCTGAAGACTGCCGCCAAGCAGCTTGTCGATACGTTGGCGCTGCAGGCACAGCAGATGAAGCAGGTCAGCAAACCGGTGCAGTTCTCCCTCGTGCCGTTCGCGGCTTCGGTCAATGTCGGTCCCACCCGTGACCAGGATGGCTGGATGGACCAGGACGGCATCTCCCCGATCCAGCACGAGGACTTCGACTGGACGACGATGACCCCCGCCAACGATCCAGACAAATACGCTGAGAAGCTCAACGGCGTCTGGTACAAGCGCGGCGCCGGCTGGGGTGACAGCGAGGATCAACCACTGACCCGCTTCAGCCTTTACGCCGACATCACGGTCGAGTCTGGCCGCGAAGAAGTGCCTAACACGAAACAGTATATCTGCGACACCTATAACAAAAAAGGCAACTGCAGCAGCGGCCACTGGACCACCCCGGAATATATCTACACCACCAGCCGCTATGCGAGTTGGCAGGGTTGCGTCGAGGCGAGGCCATACCCGTATAATAACGACGACACGACGCCGAACACCGCCACGCCTGCCACGCTGTTCGTGCCGATGTTCGCACCGGACGAGGCTGGCACCCTCTGGCTCGATTTCAACCGCGACGGTGTCAACGACGTCGACATCACGTCGTATAATTACGGCAACAACTGGTGGGCCGACTGGCCCTATTTCACCGACCTCCCAACCGCTTCGCAGCGGCAGTCGGACATGCGCAAGTATTTCCTGGTCAAGCCTTACGGTTCGAAGTCGGCTGCCTCGGGCGACGGCCCGAATTCGTCCTGCACGACCAACCCGATCACGCCACTCAAAGACGTCAGCCAGATTGCCCAGAAGGAGGAGATCAAGGACGCCATCGACGCCATGGCGCCGAACGGCAACACCAACGTGCCGGAAGGCCTTGCCTGGGGCTGGCGGACGGTATCGAGCAACGAACCTTTCACCGAGGGCCGGCCGAACACCGAAAGGGGCAACGACAAAGTGGTCATCGTGCTGACCGACGGCGCCAATACCTACAGCGCCGTCAGCGACAGCCTCTATGCCAGTAACAGGTCGACCTACGCCGCTTACGGTTACACCGGCCTGACATATCCGGGGTCTGGAAGCGTGACGCGCCTGTTCATGAACACCAGCACCGACATCGGCAAGACCACCTATACCGGCGCCAACTACACCGCCGCGCTGGACGAGCAGATGCAGACCCTTTGCGGCAACGCGAAGAATTCGAACATTCTCGTCATGACCGTCGCGCTCGACCTGTCGACCACCGATGCTGGCGACAAGAAAGCACTCGACGCGCTGAAGGCATGCTCGTCGGACTCGCGCTTCCGCATGGATCCCACCGATCCGACCAAACCGGCCAAGCTGTTCTGGAACGCGACCGGGGCGACGCTGTCGGACAATTTCAAGGAAATCGCCAACGAATTGTCGAACCTGCGCATCTTCGGCTGAAGGCGCGCCATCGCACAGAAATAACAGGCTGGCGGGACAGCGCCCCCCTCTGGCCTGCCGGCCATCTCCCCCACACGGGGGAGATGGCAGCTTCTGCGCCTCGCCTCTTCTGCGGCGTTGGAGATTGGCGAAAGCCGTGCCGACATCCGATCTCCCCCCTCGTGGGGGAGATGTCCGGCAGGACAGAGGGGGGCGCGAAGGATCGCGACCGAACAGCTTTGTTCTGGGCCACTGCATTCTTCGGCTGTTAACGCGCCTACATCGGCCGCCGGTCCTGCTGCGCCCGCTCCGGTTCGACGACCCTGCGATAGAGATGCCACGTGGCATGGCCAAGCACCGGCATGACGACGGCGAGCCCGGCAAACACCGGGATCGAGCCGATGACCAGCAGCACCGCGACGATCAGGCCCCACAGCGCCATCTGCAGCGGGTTTGTCATCACCGCCCTTGCCGATGTCTCGATTGCCGAGACCGCGCCGACATCGCGGTCGAGCAGCAGTGGGAAAGCGACGACTGTGGTCGCCAGCACGATCGCGGCGAAGACGAAACCGGCCGCATTGCCGAGCAGGATCAGCGTCCAGCCTTTGGGCGTTGTCAGCACCTCGCGCACAAAGCCGCCGATCGAGGCCGGCGGCTGATTGCCGAACAGGCCGGTGTAAATCGATTGCGCGGTGTACAGCCAGAGCAGGAACAGTGCCACCAGCATAGCGCCGATGACCGCGATCGCCGGCAGCGCCGGCGAGTGGCGCACGTCGAGCGCGTGCCACCAGGACGTGTCCATGCCGAGTTCGCGGCGGCGGCTGATCTCGTAGAGACCAATCGCGGCGAACGGTCCAAGCAGGGCGAAGCCGGACATCAAGGGATAGATGAGCTGGATGGCGTTGGCGCCGGATGTCCATTGCGCCAAGATCAATCCGACCACCGGATAGATCAGGCATAGGAACACGTAATGCGATGGCTTTGCCCAGAAATCCTCGACGCCGAGCCGCAGCACATCCATCAGATCCGCCGTGGTGATGCGCCGCACCCTGGGCTGCACGTGCATCCCACGCGCGTCCGACATGACATGAAAGCTGGCCATAACCATTCTCCCGTATCCGGGGGCGGCCACCGCCAGGATGGCCGCCCGTAGCTGCCACTTCAAGAGCGATGGCATGATAGCCGAATTTGATGTGCTTGTCGCGAATCGGGTGGTGTTGGAGCGAACGCCGCGCGGCATAGGGCGTGTTCGTGCCGCGCGGCTGAAAAGAGGCTAGGCGCCAAATCGTTCAAGGACCCCGGCCAGCGGAATATGGCCAAGGCAGGCGCCCGAACCCGCCGGCTTTTCGCCGTCCTCGATGGCCTGCGCATATCGCACGTCCGGATCGCTTTCGATCCGGCGGCGCAAGGCGGCCAGTTTGGGGTAAGCCGCCCCGTCGACCGCCTGGTGAAATTCCGCCCAGCGCGCCACGCCAATCAACGTGGTGTCGGCAAGCGTCAGTCGATCGCCGACCAGAAAGGCGGTGTCGACGATCATCGCCTCAAGCCGGTCATGGCGCTCAGTAACGGCCTTGCGGCCGAAGTCGCGCAACGTCGCCAGCAGGACCGGCTCGGCCGATTCCATTTCATATGCAGCCCAGAGCGGGGTGAAAGCGGCGGTGAAACCGGTGTTCACGAAAGCCATCAGCTGATGCATCCGGTCAGCTTCCGGCGAGCGAGGATCGAAGCTGATGCGACGTTGCGTGTCGCGGGCTTCGAGCCAGGCGGCAATCGCCATGGTCTCGGTGAGCACTCTGCCTTCGTCCGTGATCAACACCGGCGTTTCCTGACGGCCGTTGATGCGGGCATAGGCGTCGTTCTTCATTTCGGTGAGCATGTCGACGCGACACAGGCGGTAGGGCTGTCCGACGCGTTCAAAAGCAGCGACAAGCCCCATCGAACTTCCCGCCGGGACGCCGTAAAGGAGGATAGGTTCCATTTCTTTGTCTCTTCCATGTTTAGGGATCACGCTGCGCAGCGAAGCTTGACCCTAAACGCTGGTCGTCCCATGTAAATTACGCACTATTCTGTAACCAGGGACCCGCCATGAAAGATGTCGTCTCAAGCTGCCCGATCGAAGAGACCATGCGTGTGCTCAGCGGTCGCTGGCCGACCTTGCTGCTCTACTACCTCAAGGACGGGACCAAGCGCTTCAGCGACCTGATGCGTGACAACCCGACCGTGTCGCACCGCATTCTGGCGCTGGAACTGCGCAAGCTGGAGGAAGCCGGGATCGTGCGTCGAACGGCGTATGCCGGCTATCCGTTACGCGTGGACTATGATCTCACGGCAGCGGGTCTCAAGCTTGTGCCGCTCATCGACGCCCTGGGCGACTGGTGGCAAGATACCGAGGACGATCGGGCCGGCGGGGTCTCATCGACGGCGGAAACGAAGCTGGACACAGCGGCCTAGCCAGCGCTGAGAACCTGACGCTTGCAACCATAGGCTGTGCAACCGCTTTGGGTCGGATCTGCCGTCCGGGCCGGAATACCGGATGCGCGCGCAGCGCCAGAAGTTGCCTTCTGGCCAACACTCGCTACCTGCGGAATTTCGCCAAACAACACATGTGCGTTAACCCTTCGCAGCACCAAATCACGTTTTTGGTGATTGTGGCTTGAAATTCCTCAATCACCTGGGCGTCGCGGCACGGTCACGCTCGGGCCGCTGGATGACGGTCGGCCCGGCTCGATCCGAGTGCGCGATGAGCATGGCGAATTGCATACGCTGCGGGCGCGGCCCGCAGACGCGGGAATGAAAATCGAGAAAGGCGCCGTAGTCGTGGTGGTGAAAGCCGCCGAGGGACCCGGTCGTGTCTGGCTCGTAGTCCCGTTCGAGGAGCATATCTAGCCAGAGCGCGCTCTGAGCAAAGCCGAGCATCAAACACTTTCAAATCTGGGGGCAAAGTATGGACAACATAGTTCAATTTCTGATCTGGGTCGGCATCGTTCTCTTCGTGATCGCGGTGATCGGCTTTGTGCTCGGGCGGCTCTACCAGCGCGCCGAACGTGACGAGGCCTTTGTGCGTACCGGCGTCGGCGGCCGCAGAGTGGTCAAAGACGGCGGCGCGCTGATCCTGCCCATCTTGCATGCGCTGGCGAAGGTCAAGCTCAACACCGTCAAGCTGGTGGTCGACCGCCGCCGCGAGGACGCCTTCATCACCTCTGACCGCATGCGCGTCGACATCCGTGCCGAGTTTTACGTACGCGTCGACGGCACGGATGACGGCATCGGCCTCGCTGCGCAGACGCTGGGCGACCGTGTCAACGACCCGAAGGCAATCCAGGATCTGGTGGAAGCCAAGCTGGTCGACGCGCTGCGCTCTGTGGCCGCGCGCAACACGCTCGATCAACTGCATGAGAATCGCTCAGACTTCGTGAAGGCGGTGCAGGACGCAGTCGAGACCGATCTGCGCTCGAACGGGCTTGAGCTGGAATCGGTGTCGTTGACGGGCCTCGACCAGACGCCGCGTGAGTTCTTCAACGAAACCAACGCCTTCGACGCCGTCGGTTTGGCCAAGCTGACAACCATCACCGAACAGCGCCGCAAGGAGCGCAACGAGGTGACCCGGAAGACCGAAGTAGCGATTGCCGAGCAGGACCTGAACGCCTCGCGCGAAAAGTACGCGTTGAAGCGGCAAGAGGAAGAGGCGCGGCTGGAGCAGGAGCGCGACGTAGTCTCCAAGCAGGCCTCCACGCGCTCCGAAATGGCCAAGGCCGAGGAAGCGGCGAAGCTCGCCGAACAGGCGGCGCAGATCGCGCGCGAACGCGAGATCGCCGAGCATGCGGCGGAAGCGCAGCGCGCCAAGGAAGAGGCGCGCATTAACTCTGAGCGCGAGGTTGAATTGTCGCGCCAGAATATGGCGGTGGCCATCGCCAAGAAGAGCCAGGAAACCAGCCAGGCTGAAGCCAAGGCCCGCGAGGCCGAGGCGCTGACGGTTGCTGCTCAAGAAAAGGTGCAGACGGCGCGCGAACGCGAAATCGCCGACCGCGCCAGGCAGATCGCCGTTCTGCAAGCGCAGGAAGCGGCGGAATCTGAGGCTGTGTCGGTGACAGTTGGCGCGAGCGCCGAAAAAGCAGCGGCGGAAGACCGCGCCGAGGCGGCGCTGGTGGAAGCCCGCGCGGCAGCGGAAGCGATGAAGGTCCGCGCCGAGGGCGTGATCGCGGAAGGCGAGGCGGAGGCCGCGACCATCCGCGCCACGAACGAAGCGCGCAACCTGCTCTCCGACCGGCTGATCCAGCTTGAACTGACGCAGGCCCGGATCACCATGCTACCGGAAGCACTAAAGGCGCTGATGGAGCCGGCGAGCCGTATCGATAGCATCCGCGTGTTCGACACGGCGGGATTTTCGGGCGGTCGCTCGGGCGGCGAAGGCGGGCGTTCGGGTCCGGGCGATCTGGCCGACCAGCTGCTGAAGTTCACCGGCAACAAGTCTCTGATTGACGCGCTCCTGAAGGAAGCTGGCATCGCCGGCGCCGGTGGCTCTCTAAAGGATCTGGTCTCGACGCGGCGGCGGGAAACGGATGCTGACGGGGCCGATCTGTTCGAGGAGGCAGACGTGGAGGACGACGAGCTGGTCGCCCCCCTGGCTGGGATACCGAAGGCCTGAACTGCCCAAACGCTGATTTGATCGGGCGTGGAAACAATCGACGCCCGGTCTATTTGGCAGTCAGGATCGCGCTTATGTCAGGCAGGCGGCCTTGCCGCCACCGTCCTGCCCACCGGCGAAAGCGCCGGTGCTGCCGTCGAGTTGGGATGGCTGCCTCGCAGGCGCGGCCCTCCGATGGCTCATGGGTGGCTTGAGGCGGTGATCGCGGGATAGTCGGTATAGCCGGCGGAGCCGCCGCCATAGAGCGTCGCCGGGTTGAACTCCGCCAGCGGCGCGCGCGTCTTCAGCCGTTCCACAAGGTCGGGATTGGCGATGAATGGGCGTCCGAAGGCGAACAGGTCCGCCTTGCCGTCGGCGAGCTGCGACGCCGCGAGTTCGAGGTCATAGCCGTTGTTGGCGATATAGGTGTTGTTGAAGCGCCGGCGGAGCGATCCGAAGTCGAATGGCGCGACATCGCGCGGTCCGCCCGTGGCGCCCTCGACGACATGGATGTAGACGATGCCCAAGGCGTCGAGTTGATCGACGATGTAGTCGAACTGCGCCTGGGGGGCGCCGCTCGAGACACCGTTGGCGGGCGAAATGGGCGAAATCCGGATGCCGGTGCGCTCAGCGCCGATCTCCTCGACCACCGCAGTCGCAACCTCCAGCATCAGCCGGGCGCGGTTCTCGACCGATCCGCCATAAGCATCGGTGCGGACATTAGCGCTGTCCTTGGCGAACTGGTCCAGCAGATAGCCGTTGGCGCCGTGAATCTCGACGCCATCGAAGCCGGCCTCGATGGCGTTCGCGGCTGCTTGCCTGAAATCGTTGACGATCCCCGGAAGCTCGTCGAGCTCGAGCGCGCGGGGCTCCGAAACGTCGACAAAGCCGTTGCTGACGAATGTCTTGGTCGCGGCCCGGATCGCCGAGGGCGCGACGGGCGCGGCGCCATGCTCCTGCAGGTCGACATGTGAGACGCGGCCGACATGCCAGAGCTGCAGGAAGATCCGGCCACCCTTGGTGTGCACGGCGTGGGTGACCTTGCGCCAGCCGTCGATCTGCGCCTGGGAGTAGATGCCGGGCGTGTCCTGATAGCCCTGTCCCTGCTGCGAGATCTGCGTGGCCTCGGAAATCAGCAGGCCGGCCGACGCGCGCTGGCCGTAATACTGCGCGGCGAGATCGCCTGGAACGAAGCCCGGGCCAGCGCGATTGCGCGTCAGCGGCGCCATGACGATACGATTGGAGAGAGTGAGCGAGCCGAGAGTATAGGGCTCAAACAGCGTTGTGCTCGTCATAGGTCACCTTTGTTTGTCCCCGCCGCGGCGGGGTCGCTTATCGAAATGGCTTCGTTCATGCTCAGGCGACCGTGCGGTACCGCTTGGCGGGATGTTCGTTCCGATAGTTCGGAAGCATGGCCTGGCGCGCGGCCTGAAGCGCGTCCCACTGCCCGGCATCGGGTAGCGGCGGGATGGTCACCAGTTCGCGGCGGTCGAAGCCGACCAGCGCCGCATCCACCAGATCGTCCACCTCCATCACGTTGGAAAGCGTGTTGACGTCGGCGCCGACATGTTCCCAGATCTCCGTTCGCGTCGTGGCGGGAAGCACGGCCTGGACGTAGACACCCTTCGGCGCGAGCTCGAGGCTGAGTCCCTGCGACAGAAACAGCACGAAGGCTTTGGTTGCGCCGTAGACCGTCATGCCGAACTCCGGCGCCAGGCCGACCACCGAGCCGATGTTGACGATCGCCCCTTCGCCGGCCGCCGCAAGACGCGGGGCGATGGCGCTGGCTAGCCGCAGAAGCGCGGTCGTGTTGAGCGCAACCAGCCGCGCGACGTCATCGGTGCTCTGCTCGATAAAGCTTCCGCCGATGGCCGTTCCGGCATTGTTGACGAGGATCCCGATGCGGGCGTCATCGCGCAGCCTCGTCTCTACCGTTGCAAGCTCGGCAGGCTGCGTAAGATCAGCCTGGATGATGTCGAGCGCCACGCCATTTTCCTGACGCAGACGGGCCGCCAGAGCCTCCATTCGTGCCATATCACGGGCAACCAGCACGAGGTCGTGCCCGCGGCGCGCGAAGCGCTCGGCATATGCGGCTCCGATGCCGGTGGAGGCACCGGTTATGAGGACTGACGGAATGGTGGTCATGGCATTGCTCTTTTCTCTGATGGACTCTATATTCATGACGATCATCATGATTGCTGTTTAATATGATAGCCATCATGTAAATGTCAACGGGGCCGGCGGAGAATTTTGAAATGAAGGTCAGTCGAGAACAGATGGCGGAGAACCGTCGCCGAATTCTGGATGTTGCCGGCCGGCTGTTTCGCGACAAGGGCTTCGACGCGGTCAGCGTGGCGGAGGTGATGAAAGCCGCCGGACTCACCCATGGCGGCTTCTATGGCCATTTCAGCTCAAAGGACGACCTGATCGCGCAGACCCTTGCCCATGTCCTCGCCGCGGACTCAAGCGCAGGGGCCGATCTTCGCGCTTATGTAGACGCCTATCTTTCGCCCCGTCATCGCGACAACGCCGCTGGTGGTTGCCCGACGGCAGGCCTTGCCGCGGCCATTCGCCATCAGACCCCGGCTGCACGCTCGGCCATGACGGAAGGCCTTCGATCGCAGATCGACCGTATCGGCAAGGCGCTGCCGGAGTTGGATCCGGCAGGCAGACGCCGCGCAGCGATCGGATGCTGGGCAGCGATGGTGGGGGCAGTGATCCTCGCCCGGGCTATCGACGATCCCGCGCTTTCGGATGAAGTTCTGGAACAGACGCATGCCTGGATCGATGCCGGGATCAGCCAAGTGTCTGCCAGATAGGCGGTCTGCGGCCGGGCTTGCGCCACCGTACTGCCCGCCGAAGGCGCCGGTGTCTCGGCCTCCGCCGCCGGCACGCTGGCGGGCATCAGCGCCTCAGCATCCTTGCGCAGGCGAAGACGCACAGAACCTGGCCCTACTGAGCGGAGCGGTCGGCCAACAACGCCAGCCGGACGAGCTCGGACAGGCTCTTCGCCTGCATCTTCGACATGACATTGGCCCTGTAGATTTCGACCGTTCGCGGGCTGATGCCGAGTTCGTGCGCGATCGCCTTGTTCGCCTTGCCGTCGACGAGCAGGTCCAGGACCTGGCGTTCGCGTTCTGTGAGCGATCCTACCCGGCTCGCCGCCTCCCTGACGTGTGCGCCGTCCTGGATGGTCTTCGTCCGGCGGCCAAGCGCGGAGCGGATCGTCGCGATGAGCAGGTCGTCATCGAACGGCTTCTCGATGAAATCGATCGCGCCCTCCTTCATTGCCTCGACCGCCATGGGCACGTCGGCGTGGCCCGTCATCACGATCACAGGGAGAAGCGAGCCACGAGCCTTCAGGCGACGCAGGAATTCGATGCCATCGATGCCCGGCATCCGCACGTCGGTAACGACGCAGCCGGACGCCGAGCCCTCCACGTCTTCCAGGAAGGCGGAGGCGGATTCGTGCAGCCTGACCGCAAGGCCGTCCGACGCGAGCAGGAATGCCAGCGACTGACGGACAGCCAGATCGTCATCGACCACATGCACCACGGCTTCAGCCTGCATCGGAAAGCTCCTCTCGCTCCACGGACCGGAGGTGAAGCCGAACGTGGTTCCCTGTCCTGGGGCAGACTCGGCCCAGATCTTGCCGCCGTGGGATTCGACAATCGTCCTGCAGATCGACAGGCCCACTCCCATGCCGTGCTTCTTGGTTGTCATGAAGGGCTGGAAAGCCGGTTTTGCACCGCCGGATCGATGCCCGGGGCGTTGAACCAGCGATGTCCGCTTCTGGAGGACGGGAGGGGTCGGCGAAATGACCAGAATCGGCGCAAAGTTGCCCTCCATCTTGCGGAGCGCGCAACTCAGCTACGGGTCAAATCGGGGTTCAACGTGAGACGGCTTACCTGCCTCCGTCCACTCGATCGGAAACCCGCGCATGAGCCGCTGAAGCTGCAGTAGGTGGCTGCCGACCATCGAGAATCGCCTCAACAACGTCGGGCTCGAGCAGCGCAGGGCGTAGGAACTACGCGACGTAGGAGGTCTTGAGCTTCTCTGCCCTGGCCAGTTCGCTGATCGAGCCAACGCGGCCGTTTGTCCATCATGTTCTTCCGACGGAAGGCGCGGACGAGAGCCGTGAGCAGCGTGCCATCGCAGAAGCTGGCAAACGCGTAGCCCATTCGCCTTGCGATTTGAGTCGAGACCTAAAAGGATTGAAGCGAGCCAGATGCGAGAGCACAGCTCTGGCTGTGGGAGCACGCCAGCGTGGTGACCACTCGAACGGAGCGGCGGCTGGCGGCCATCATGGCCGCCGACATCGTCGGCTACTCGCGCCTCATGGAAACCGACGAGGCGGCGACGCTCGCAGCGATCAAGGCGCTCCGGGCGGAGGTGATCGATCCACTGCTCAACGAGCATAACGGACGTGTCGTTAAGCTCATGGGCGATGGCGCCTTGGCTGAGTTCCACTCCGTCGTCGATGCCGTTGCTTGCGCTGTGGCCATTCAGACCAGAGTCGCCGCGCATCAGAGCGAGGCTCCTGCCGAGCGCCGCATAGTATTTCGTATCGGCATTAATCTCGGCGACGTGGTGGTCGAAGGTGATGATCTCTTCGGCGACGGGGTGAACGTGGCGGCGCGCCTTGAGCAGCTTTGCCCGCCGGGCGGCGTGCTCATCTCAGGAACCGCCTACGACCACATGAAAGGCAAGCTCAGCCTGCCAATTGACTTTGCCGGCGCTCAAAAGGTCAAGAATATCGCCGAGCCGGTTCGCACCTACAGCGTCAGAATGCAAGGGGCAAAGCGCGGCTGGAGCCTGCGCACTCGCCACATCCGGCGCTTTCTGCCGATGGCGGCTGCATCCCTTGTTTTGCTTGCGTTTGCGGCTACTGGAGCGTGGTGGTGGCTGCGGCCGGTTGATACTGCCATCGGCAAGCCGTCCATTGCGGTTCTGCCTTTCAGCAATTATGGCGGCGACGAGGCCACCGGGCGCCTCGCCGACGGCCTCACCGAGGACATCATCACCGACCTCGCGCGTTTCCCCGAATTCGAGGTCGTCGCCCGCAATTCCACCGAAGCCTACAAGGGTAAGCCGGTGGACGTCCGCCAGGTCGCAGCATCGCTATACGTCGGATATGTGCTCGAAGGTTCCATCCAGCGCCAGGGCAGCCGCGTGCGGATCAATGCGCAGCTGATCGAGGCGGCATCCGGCAAGCATCTGTGGTCGGAGCGTTGGGATCGGCCGGATGAAGACGTGTTCGCTGTCCAAACCGAGATCGCCGAACAGGTCACCAACCGGCTCGGCGGCGGCGCTGGCCTGATCCAGGAGACCGGGCGGACAGCGGCCAAACGCAAGCGGCCGGAAAACCTGAACGCGTATGAGTATTATCTACTCGGCACCGAGAAGCTCGAGCAAATCACCAAAGCCGATCTCGAAGAGGCCATTCATTTGCTTACCCGCGCCGTCGATCTGGACCCCGGCCTCGCCCGCGCCTGGGTCGAGCTTTATCATTCGCACAGTCTTTTGGCGAGCTTCGGGGTCAGCCCTGAGAGCGAGCGGAAGGCGGCTGTCGAAGCGGCCGAGCGCGCCGTCAGGCTTGATCCGAGCGACGCCGAGGCGCACGCCGTGCTCGGCATGAGTTTTGGCGAAAGGGGCGACCTGGCGCGGGCCAAGGTCGAGTTGGACACCGCCTTGCGTATGGCTCCGGGTTCAGCTGAAATCCTGACCTTCTATGTCGGCTGGGCGTCAACCTTCGGGGAACCCGAACGCGGCGTGGAACTGGTCGACCAGGTGATCCGACTCGATCCGAACTACCCATTGTGGGCCACAGGCAGCTTCTCCTATGCATACTTCATGGCCGGCCGCTATGAAGATGCGCTGAAGATGCAGGCGCGCATGACACCAGAAACCTACAACCTCTCCAAGTGGTCGATGCGGTGCGGTTCCTTCGCCGCGCTTGGTCGAACGGAAGACACAAAAGCCTGTGTCGCAGAGGCGCTCAAACGCTTACCGGACCTGACCATCGAAGCCATGGCCAACGAGCCGGGCTACAGCGACGCCGAGCACCAGCGCTTCCTCGAGACAATGCGCAAGGCCGGCTTCCCGGCCTGTGCGAGCCCCGAGGCGCTGGCGAAGTTCGCCAAGCCTCAGCGGTTGCCGGAATGCGAGAAAGGGACCGCCAACTAGGCTGCGTCGCAGGAATGTCAAACGGCGTCACCTTTGACCATGCCAGCCGGAATGTCCGCTTCGAGGCGAAGGTAACGTTTGCCTGAACGGCCGACATGGTGAAGCGAAGCAGTCATTCGCAGCGCGCACCGGTGGATGTCACCGATGGGCCAAACCGATATTCCGTCGCGGCACCACGCGTCAGATTTCACCACCGGGCGACGAACCGCGGCGAGCGAGATTCTTGAGCACCTGCCCGGCAAAAGCCATGATCACCGCTATGTCAGGCGGGCATGACCGCTGCCAAAATCGAAAATTCCGAAGTCCGATCAAGCTTAAACAGGCGAATGCTGCTTAGAGCTGCCGGCCTTGCCGCGCTGGCCGGGCTTGCCGCTTGCGCCACTGTGCTGCCCACCGGCGAAGGCGCCGGGGTCTCCGCCTCCGCCGTCGGCACACTGGCGGGCATCCGCGCCTCAGCCGGTCTCGAACCGCTTGTCCCCGACCCTCAGCTCGAACAGGCAGCCCTGCAGCAGTCCGGCTATATGGCGCGCGGCGGCCGCATGACCCACTCCACCGGCTGGAGCAAGGGATTCGCCTCGCGCGTCAAGGGCAACGGTATTGCCGGTGCTGCCGCCGAAAACATCGCCGAGGGCCGTTTCGATCAGCGGAAGCTGTTCGACATCTGGATGCACTCGGCCGGCCACCGCCGCAACATGCTCGACCCGCGCTTCACCCGCTTTGGTCTGGCCTATGTGCGGGACGGCCGCGACAGCTCGCTGCGCTACTGGAGCCTTGTTCTGGGCAAATAGAAGGGGTGACCGGAACGTCGACCAATCCCTACTCATCAATCCATATGCGCGGCGGGCGCCCCGCCGGTGGTCGGACCAGCCTTTGGCTTGCGCAGCAGAAAAACGAACGGGATGGCAATCAGCGTCATCATCATCAGCAGCTTGAAGTCATTGATGTAAGAGATCATCATCGCTTGGATATTGACCATGCCGTCCACCTGGGAAAGCGCCGTCGGATCGCCGCCCGCCGCTGCCGGTGACGCCGCCCAGAGGTTGGGATTGAACGGATTGATGTAGGCCGAGAGCTCGGCATGGTTGACCTGCGTGTTGCGTACCAGCAGAACCGTCACCACCGATACGCCGATCGACGAGCCAAGATTGCGCACCAGGCTGAATAACGCCGTGGCATCGGTGCGGAAGCGTGCGTCCAGCGTGGCGAAGGCCACGGTCGACAGCGGCACGAACACCATTCCCATTCCAAGGCCCTGGATGACGCCGGAGCTGAGGATGAGCCAGTTGTCCATCTACGGTGAAAAGCTAGACATGGTGTGGAGCGATTGCGCGGTCAGCAGGAAGCCGATGACGACGCAATAGACCACCTCGTTCCATAAGTTCCACATCATGAGCACGCCAGAACCCTTTCGCGAAGTGCCGCATCGCGGCCTGATCACCGTGGCACTGATGCTGGCGACGATCATGCAGGCGCTCGACACCACGATCGCCAACGTCGCGCTGCCGACCATGACCGGCGACCTCGGCGCCTCCCCCGACAACATCAACTGGGTGCTGACCTCCTACATCGTTGCCGCGGCGATCATGACGCCGGTGACCGGCTGGCTGGCCGACCGCTTTGGCCGCAAGGAGCTGTTCCTGACGGCGGTGGTCGGTTTCACCATCTTCTCCATGCTGTGCGGTCTGGCATGGAGCCTTGAAACCATGGTGCTGTTCCGTCTCATGCAAGGTGTATTCGGCGCGGCGATCGTGCCGCTGTCGCAGACCTTCCTGCTCGACATCAATCCGAGGGAACGCCACGGCCAGGCGATGGCTATCTGGGGCGCCGGCATCATGCTGGGACCGATCCTTGGCCCGACTCTGGGTGGCTGGTTGACCGAGAATTTCAACTGGCGCTGGGTGTTCTTCATCAACCTGCCGGTCGGCATCATCGCCTTTCTCGGCATGGCCGCCTACTTGCCGGCCGTTGCAAGGCGGATACGCAGCTTCGATTTCTTCGGCTTCGCCATGCTCTCGCTTGGTGTCGGCGCGCTTCAGCTGATGCTTGATCGCGGCGGCGAGGTCGACTGGTTTTCCTCGGTCGAGATATGGATCGAACTCGGTCTTTCCATCACCGGCTTCTGGGTGTTCATCATTCACACCTTGACGGCGGAGCAGCCCTTCATCGACCCGAAGATATTCCTCGACCGCAATTTTGTGACCGGACTGGCATTCATCTTTGTCATGGGCGTGCTCATTCTGGCGAGCATGGCGCTGCTGCCGCCAATGCTGTCGACCATCTTCGGCTATCCGACCCTCACCATCGGCATCGTCTTGGGGCCACGCGGCGTCGGCACGATGATTGCCATGCTCGTCGTCGGCCGCATCATGCACAAGGTCGATGCCCGAATTCTCGCGCCTCACCCGCCGTGGCGTGGCCGAAGATGCTCGGAAAGCCGCGGGAAACGCCGGTGTCCACCGTAACCGTCGCGCTCATGCCGGTGCGCAGCACCATCTTGGCGCCGGCATCGGCCAGTTCCAGGCGCACCGGAATGCGCTGGGTGACCTTGACCCAGTTGCCGGTGGCGTTCTGAGCGGGCAACAGCGAGAACTCGGCCCCGGTGCCGGCGCCAATCGCCTCGACCGTGGCTTCGAACGTCTTGCCCGGATAGGTATCGACGACGATTTCAGCCTTCTGGCCCGGCTTCATATGGGTGAGCTGGGTTTCCTTGAAATTGGCATCGATCCAGGTATCGCCGGTCTCGACCAGCGAAAACAGCGGCGTACCCGAGCCGACATACTGGCCGACCTTGAACGAGGCAGCCTGGCTGATGATGCCGTCGGCCGGCGCCCTGACCGTAGTCTGCGCCAAATCGTAGGCAGCCTTGTCGCGCGCGGCGAGCGCCGCCATCACGGTCGGATGCTTGTCGGTCTCGATATCGGGATTGCCGCCAAGGCCCGCCTCGGCGCTGAGGATGCCCTGCTGAGCCACCGCCATTTGCTGCTTGGCCTTGTCGAGATCGTTCCTGGCCTCGTCCAGCGACGACTCGGCGTTGATGCCCTTGCGGGCAAGGTCGGCGGCCCGGTCGTATTGCGACTGCGCGTAGCCGACCTGGCTGGCGTCGGACTTCTCCTGCGCTACCGCCTGGCTGTAGGCCGCGCGCAGCTGCTCGACATTGAGGCGCGCGCCGGCCACCGCCGCGTCGGCTTGCGCCAATGCGATCCGGTAGGGCTCGGGATCGATGGCGAACAGCACGTCGCCCTGCTTGACGGACTGATCGTCGAAAATGTCGACCTGAACGATGCGGCCCGCCGTATCGGCGGCGATCGAAACCTTGGCCTGCTGCAGATTGGCGTTCTCGGTCTCCTGGTAACGGCCGCCGGTCACCCAGACGTAGCTGCCGCCAGCGATCAGTGCCACGGGGAGCGCAAACATCAAAAGGAAGCGGCCGGCACGGCGCTTCTTCTTCGGCGCCACCGGCGCCGGTTCTACCTGCGGAGCGACCGTAACCGGGGCTGCCGCCGGCTGCACAGGAGCTTCCATCTCCAGCTTGGTCGCATTCTCATCTACCTTGGCTACCGCGTTCATGCTGCTGCGCCTTCTGCACTCTCGACTTTTTCGCCACTCTCGACTTTTTCGCCAGGCGCCGTCTCGCCATCCGCCAGGTTCTTGGCCATCGCCTCGAGTGCCTTGATCAGGACACGGCGATCTTGCGGCGACACGCCGGTCAGCGATTCTTCATAGACTTCGCCAGCAAGGCTCTTGATCTCGGCGTAGGCCTCGCTCGCCTTGGCGGTCGGGAAGATCATGCGAACGCGGCGGTCGGCGGCGTCGGAACGGCGCTCGATCCAGCCGCTCTCCTCCATGCGGTCGACCAGGCGCGACACGCTGATCGGCTCGATCTCGAGAAGTTCGGCGAGCCGCGCTTGCGTGATGCCTTCTTCCTTGGCGACGCGGACCATAAGCCGCCATTGCGCCGAGGAAAGGCCGAGCCCGCTGGCCCTCGCCTCGAAGCGCTTGCGCATCAGGCGCTGCACGTCGTGGATCAAAAAGCCCAATCTGTCGATGCCGTCGGAAGCCATGAGCGGCATATATTATAAGCGTGCTCACCATTCAAGGAGCCGCATTGTGCCAGAAGCCGGCAAACTGGGATGACAGTTATGCAATGCGGTCATGGTCAGCGATTGCTGAATGGCAATGAAGGAAGCCGCGTTCCCATCGGCTTCTGCCTTGCACCGACACCGGACCACCCATCGAACCTGATAATCATGCTTGAGCTAATTCTACACCAACGATCCCATCCAGGCAGAAAAGGCCTCGATGTGCGGCTGCAAGGGGTGGTTAGGGACGTAGACGAGATAGAAGCCGTAGCCTGGCAGAGAGAGATCGTGTGCCTTGACCAGCGCTCCACTTTTGAGTTCGCGGCTGACGACCACGTCGCTGCAGATAGCGATACCCTGGCCTGCCACGACCGCGTCGATCGCATGCAATTCTTCGCGAAAGCTTAGGTCCCACGCTTTGTTGGTATCCGGGATGCCAGGATCGACAGAGCGTGCCGCCGCCAGCCATCGCGACCAGGTAGGCGCTTCGCGATCACGGTTCATCCAATCAAAATGGATGAGCGGATATTGCAGCACATCGGCGGCCCGCTCGATCTGTCGGGTGCCCTTGGCGAGCAAATCAGGGCTGCACACCGGAAAGAACGTGTCCCGAAAAATTTCCTGGGCGGCAAGGTCCTGAGGCATCCTGCGCGCGTAGCGGATCGCGACATCGGCATTGCCGGCGCGCAGGTCCAACACCGAGTCGGTTCCGATAATCTCCAGAGGGATCTTCGGGTACTCTTCCCGCCATTTTGGCAGACGCGGTACCAGCCACCGGCTGGCAAATGCATTCGGGCTTGTCACCCGTAGCGGGCGTTGGCCGACGCCGGCCGAAGCTGACGCAATTGCGGTGGCAAAGGCGTCGAAGCCGTTGCGAATGACCGGGAACAGCCGTTCGCCCACGTCCGTAAGCACAAGCGGCCGTGGGCGCCGCCGAAACAGGGGTTGTCCGCAGATGCCCTCGAGCAACCGAATCTGGTGGCTGATGGCCGTGGGCGTCACGCCGAGTTCGATCGCGGCCTCCCTGAAACTCATGCGCCTGGCAGCAGCCTCGAAGGCGCGAAGGGATCCGAGCGGCGGAAGTCTTCTCATTCATGCAGTTTAGATGAATCCAACTCATCTAGCGACTGAGATATTCGACTTTGCGGCGAATGAAGGCCCATGAGATTATTGCATACAGCCTGTCCTCGGATCACGAAGGGAACCCCCCTCGATGAGCACGCTCAAGCTTGCGGAAGATCCCGGAACCGGGTCAGCCCTGAAGGCGTCGGATATTGCGCGGCTCAGGCAGGCAATTCGCGGGGATTTGGTCCTCCCGAACGATCCTGGCTATGCCCAGGCACGCAGAGTCTGGAACGGAATGGTCGACAAGCGACCAGCAGCGGTGATCTATTGCGCCGAATCCCGCGACGTCGTCACAGCTGTCAGCTTTGCCAAATCGCAAAACCTTCTGGTCGCCGTTCGCGGCGGTGGTCACAACGTCGCCGGCAGTTCGGTTTGCGATGGCGGCGTGGTCATTGATGTGTCGCGCATGAAGCGGATCGAGGTCGACCCGGTCCGCCGGGTTGCGCGCGCCGAGGCTGGCTTGAACCTGGGAGAGTTCGACACCGCCACGCAGGCTCATGGTCTCGCGACGACGATGGGCGTCAACGCCGATACCGGCATTGCCGGACTGACACTCGGTGGTGGGTTCGGCAAGCTTGGCCGCAAACATGGACTGAGCTGCGACAATCTCATAGCAGTCGAAATCGTGACGGCGGACGGCCGGCTGCTCAAGGCAAACGCGGCTGAAAACGCGGATCTTTTCTGGGGCATTCGGGGCGGCGGCGGCAATTTTGGAATCGTTACAGCCTTCGAATACAGGCTTCATCCCGTGGGTCCCCTTCTCATCGCGGGGTCAGTTCTGCACCGCTACGAACATGCGCGCGAAGCAATGCGGTTCTACCGCACGTTTTCGAGCAAGGCTCCCGATGAGCTGAGCCTGGACGCGGCGCTTGTGACTGCGCCCTCAGGTGAACGTTTCTTCAGCATCTCGGCGTGTTACATCGGCCCGCTCGGCGAGGGCGAGCAAATCGTCCAACCGTTGAGAGAATACGGCACGCCGGTTGAAGACCGGATTGCTCCCGTCCCGTATCTTCAAATCCAGTCGGCCGGAGACAGCATCTTTCCGCGCGGGCGGCGCTACTACTGGAAGGCGCAGTTCATGCGCGAAATTTCAGACCAGGCAATCGACACAATGCTCTCAGCTTACGCGACCGCACCCAGCGAGTCGCTTCTTGTCCTGCAGCAGGTTGGCGGCGCAATCTCGCGTGTGCCAATAGGCGAAACTCCCTACGCCAACAGAGATGCGCTTTACGATTGCTTCCCGATATCGATCTGGGATAATCCGGCTGATGATAAAATGCACATCCGATGGGCGCGTGACCTATGGGATGCAATGAGACCGTTCTCGACCGGCGGCGTCTATGCCAACAATCTCGGCGAAGAGGGCACGGACCGGGTTCTGGCAGCTTATGGCGAGAACTACCCGAGATTGGTTGCTTTAAAAAACAAGTATGATCCTACCAATTTCTTCCGTTTGAATCAGAACATCAGGCCGACGATCTGAGCGATTTCCGCCGCGGCTTCGGGTCCGAAAGCGGACTTAGCACGTCGATTGGTAACCCGATCGACAAGGCGACACGCTTTGGCAACACGCCCGACTTCATCAACTACAACTTCAATTCAACGCCGGCAGCGCTGACGATCATCATCGTTTCAATTTTGCGCCGGGCGCAATTTCGATCAAACTGGTCCTGCAAGGAAGCGGCACCATGGCTGCGCCAATCGCGAGACGCGGAGAGACATGAACCCGACCGAGAAAGCGCTGTGGTTCGTCGAAAGCCATTTGCCGGAAGCAGTCTCGCTCGACGATGTCGCCAAGAGCAGCGGCGTGTCGCGCTTTCACGTGACGCGGGCTTTCGGTGCGGCGACCGGCCGTTCGGTGATGGGCTACGTGCGTTCTCGCCGGCTTACCGAGGCGGCGCGCAGGCTCGCCGCCGGCGCACCCGACATCCTCTCGGTCGCGCTCGACGCCGGCTACGCCTCGCATGAGGCCTTCACCCGCGCCTTCCGCGACCAGTTCGGCACCACGCCGGAACTGGTGCGCGCGCAAGGCTCGCTCGACAATCTCGATCTCGTGGAGCCGATCCTGATGGACCAGTCCTTCCTCACCAATCTCGAGCCGCCGCGTTTTGAGACCAGCCGGCCGTTTCTCATCGCCGGTCTCGGCGAACGCTACAGCTGCCAAACCAGCGCCGGCATCCCGATGCAGTGGCAGCGGTTCGGCCCCTATATCGGCAACATTCCGGGCGAGGTCGGCGACGTCGCCTATGGCGTCTGCGTCAACGGCGACGATGCAGGCAATTTCGATTATATCGCCGGCGTCGAGGTGTCCGATTTTTCGGACTTACCGAGGGAGTTTTCGCGCGTGCGCGTGCCGGCGCAGAAATACGCCGTGTTCGCCCATCGTGACCACATCTCGACCATCCGCCGCACGGTCAACACAATCTGGAACAAATGGCTGCCGGCCTCCGGGCACGAGGTCGCCGATGCGCCCGAATTCGAGCGCTACGGCCCCGAATTCGATCCGCGCAGCGGCAATGGCGGGCTGGAAATCTGGATACCAGTCAAGGCATGAGGAAGGGCCAGTTTTCAACTTGTGTTGGAGACTAGTGTCGAAAACCGGCTCCGCCTCATCTTGCCTTCTCCCCTTGCTGGGCAGGGCAATCGCATTTGGATTCTTACGAAGATGGACCCCCACCCTGGCCCTCCCCACAAGGGGGAGGGAACGCTGCCGCGCGCCTTTACTTCCCCTTTGGCGCCGAAAGGCAGGCAATTTGCCGAGGTCAGCGCCAACGGAAGTCTCCCTCCCCCTTGTGGGGA
>NZ_JBVVQC010000046.1:0-34915 GCF_055811515.1 Mesorhizobium sp. WSM4841 | reverse complement strand
CTTGTTCCTCCGCAACGCCTGCCCATTCTCGAATGGCTGGAAATCAACCAGTCAACATCACTGTGAAAAGGTACTAGCGGGGTTGAAGCCATGGACCAGCCAGCGCTCGTTCTAAGACAAGCAGTATTTCGCTGATCGTATCCATGGCCCCCCTTGCTCAAAGAAATCCGTGACAATCCCGTTCTCTGGTTGTTGGCCTTTGTGCCTGCGGTGTTCGTCGCCCAAGCACTCGAGCCCGAAGCACACACGCTGCTTTTTGTGCTTTCCGTGCTGGCGATCGTGCCGCTGGCCGCGCTGCTGAGCTACGCCACCGAGTCGGTGGCGACCAAGACGGGCGATACGGGTGGGCGGCCTTCTCAATGCGACGCTGGGCAACCTCACCGAACTGATCATCTACTCACTGGGTCTGGTATTCTCGCTTAAAACGCATCGGGAGTTTTTCGGCGGCGGGGATCCCCATCCGGACGCAGGCGAATCGATGTTGCCGGCGCCCGTAGCTCTGGGGACGGCGGCCTGTCTGACCGTCAAAGGTTCGGAGCGGCTTGAGACAATTTGCCGGTCTCGGGAACAAAATTTGGATCGACGACGTTTCTTCCAGTTAATGACGACGTTTCGCATACGGCAAACATTGCCACCAGCGAGGACGCGATCATGAGGTTCCTGTCAGGCATAGCGACCTCCCTGGTCGCCACTTTTGCACTTACGAGCACTGTTCCAGTTGATGCCGCACCGATCTTCGTGCCCAGGGCACAAAGCGCGCAGTCCGATGTCATCCAAATTCGAGATGGCTGGTACAGGGGTTATCGCGGCTACCGCCACTATCGTCCGGGATACCATAGGCACAACGACTTTTGGTTCCCCGCCGGCGCATTTGTCGCTGGAGCGCTGCTCGGCAGCATGATCGCCAACAACAACGGCTACTACGGCGGGTATTACCGAAGCGGCTTCTACGGCGATCCGTATTACGGCAGACCTTATTATGGCAGACCTTATTATGGCGGATCCTATTATGGCGGATCCTATTATGGCGAACCGTATTACCGCGACCGGTATTACCGCAACCGGTATTATGGCGACCGGTATTATGGCAACGGGTATCACTCAAACAGGTCCTATCGCCCATGCTCGCCCCGGGAAGCCGATTCCGGTAATTGCTACTAGCGCGGCCTGTCGCGACACATTCTACCGCCTATCGCGAATTTGACCTTGATGTGCCCACATGGCATCATGGAATGGTAGCTGGACTGCGAAGACAAGACTTCTTGCCGCGGCGGCCGATCCCTTCAACGTGCGGCTGGCAGCCTGCCTCAGTCGACTACCCTGCTGATTTACGTCTTGCGGTTGGGTGGGCATGAATTGAGCCCAACGAACGAGATTGGCAAGACGTCGATCTGCCTCTGTGTTCTATTCTCGAACGGTTTCGAGTGGAGGAGAAAATGGCCAACATCAAAGACACAGCTTTAGACATAAATGCGGCGCCGCCGAGCGCTGAGCAACTGCGAATGGCTCTCCTAGAGGAGCAGATGGCGGAGGCAGACAAGGAAGAAAAGCTGCGAGCGCGGCAGAATGAGGAACTCACGAAGTTCACAAACAGCTTCCTAAAGGACCAAGTGAGTGATGATGAACTTGCAATGGTTCGCCGCCTCGTGATGAATGCCGTCAAGAATGGCAAGTACGAAGCACTAGTATACAGCTTTCCGTCGGACCTTTGCACCGACAGCGGCCGGGCTATCAACAGTGCTGATCCGCAATGGACTGAAACGCTACAGGGTAAGGCCAAGCAGTTGTACGAACGTTATGTTAAGAATGCGAAGCCGCAAGGTTACAAACTCAAGGCCATGATTATTAACTTCCCCGGCGGAATCCCTGGCGACGTCGGCTTCTTCTTAAATTGGGAGCCCGAAACCAAATAGGAACCGGTAATGGTTCTGAACTGCGTGTATAGCTGGGTCAAAGCACGTCCGGCACCACGTTGCGCGGAGTTGCATCGTCCACGAAGTTGTCGGGCCGCTTCTGGCGTTTGCTGAAGTTAGGTTTTTCGAACTCGACGCGCTCATAGGGGATGGAGCTCAGAATGTGCGAAATGCAGTTGATGCGCGCGCGCTTCTTGTCGTTTGACGGCACAATCCACCAGGGCGCATGCCTTGTGTCTGTTGCACGGATCATCTCGTCGTAAGCGCGGGTGTAATCCCACCAGCGGTTGTACGATTCGACATCCATCGGGCTCAGTTTCCACTGTCGAACGGGGTCGTCGGCCCGCTGTCGGAAACGCCGCTCCTGTTCTTCCTCACTCACATCGAGGAAGTATTTGAGCAACGTTATGCCGCTTTCGACAAGGGTGGCTTCAAAACCTGGCGCCTGTTCGAGAAAGCGCCGCACCTGCTTCTCGCTACAGAAGCCCATGACGCGTTCAACGCCAGGACGGTTGTACCAGGAGCGGTCGAATATCACTATCTCGCCTCCGGCGGGCAGGTGCTGGACGTAGCGCTGAATGTAGATCTGGGTCTTCTCCCGATCGGTCGGAGCCGGCAGGGCGACGACGCGGAACACTCGTGGGCTGACGCGCTCGGTGATGCGCTTGATCACGCCGCCTTTCCCGGCGGCGTCACGGCCCTCGAAAATGATCAAGATGCGGGCACCAGACTTCTTTACCCAGGCCTGAAGGTGGGAAAGCTCGACCTGCAACCGGGCGAGTTCCTTCGCATATTTTTTTCCTCCCGATTTCGCTTCCTCCGCCGGTTCGGATATCGTAGCCGCCGCCCTGTCTCTATTCTTCTTACTCATGTCTTCCTCCACTCCACTGGCACGCAGCCATTAAAATGACAGTTGGGTGACAGCAGGAGAGTCCCTGAACTGTCACGCTTGGGCCTCGAACGCATGATACGCCTCTTCGAGAATGTCGAAGACCATGTCGGAGCCAATGCGCTCGATCACGCCGGCGCGAACAAGGATATCGCGCGCTTCGGCGTGAAGCTCCGCTACGCCAAGCCTGATCCCGCGATTGCGCAATTCGTCACATAGCTCCTCCAGCATTGCCGCTGCCGAGCTGTCGATCTGGGAAATTGCACTTGCATCAATCAGCAGCCAGCGTGTGTCGGCCGGCAATTCCTCGGCAATGGACCGCAGCCGCGATGCGACGTAGTCGGTGTTGAAGAACAGCAGGCTGCCTTGAATGAGGCATACGGCGAGGCCGGGTACCTGACGGGCCTCGGGCGTTCGATGCAGTTTGTAGAAACCGTCATGGCCTGGAACACGGCCGAGCATAGCGTCGCGGGGAAACATCAGCTTGCGCAAAACATAGACCAGCGTCGTGCCGATCGCGATGACAACCCCGTTAAGGACGCCCAGACCGATCGGACCCCACATCGCAATGAGGGCGAAGACGAACTCCATGCGGCTGATGCGCCAAATCTGCCTAAGGGCAGCGAGATCTATCAGGTTGATTGCAGTAGCCGCAAGAATCGCCCCGAGCGCAGGGATCGGGATAATCCTTAGGGTCGGACCGAGAAACAGCAGTGTCGCGATCAGGGTCGCGGCAGCCACGATGCTCGTCACCTGCGAGCGTCCGCCAACGGTAAGGTTGACTGCCGTGCGCGAGTCGGAGGCCGTCACCGGGAAGGCGCCGAAAAGGCCCGCCCCTATGTTCGCAGCGCCAAATCCGATGAGTTCGCGGTTTGGATCGACCGGGTAGCCGCCTATTGCCCCAAAGCTGCGGGCCGTAATGATGCCGGCGCCGTAGCTCACGAGGAAGATCGCCGCGGCGCCGAGGGCCAATGTCTGGATCGGAAGGTCAGCGATCGCTGGCAACGACAACGAGGGCAACCCTGTCGGAATATCGCCGACTACGGCGATGCCGCGTCCTTCAAAGTCGAAAACGGCCGAAAGCACTACGGAGAGGACCACGACCAGCACTGGCCCGGGAACCGGAAAACGCATGGCCCGCGCGATCTGCAACAAACCGAACATCCCCAAGGCCAGCAGAAGAGACGGCCAATGTATCGATCCGGCCTTGCGCAGAAGTTCGAGGACCGGTGCGAGCAGGCCTTCCGCCTCGATCTTGACTCCGGTGAAGCGACCGATTTGGCCGATCAGGATCGAAAGCGAGATGCCGATGAAGAACCCCGTCAGGATGGGACGCGACAGGAAGGTTGCAAGAACGCCGAGCCGAAGCACCCACGCCGCCAGGCAAAACAAACCGACGCCAAGCGCGAGGATTGCTGCGATCGCAGTTCGGTCCACTTCGAGCCCGACTGGCACGCTCGCGGTAACCGCGACCAAAACCGCCGCAAGCACCGTCATCGTAGCCGCGTCCGGACCGACTATGAGCTGACGCGAGGGGCCAAAGATCGCGTAGGCAACCAGCGGCGCGATGCTCGCGTAGATGCCGGTCTCAGGCGGCAGGCCCGCTATCGCAGGATAGGCGATAGCACTGGGAAGCCCAACCGCGGCAACTGCAAGCCCGGCAGAGACATCGCTTCGGATCCAGCCCGGCTGATAGCCTGAAAGGCTAGCGAGCACTGGGAAGCGCAAGGCCCGCCGAGTGGCGTCCTTACTAGCCGGCATGTATCAGCAACCTTTCCTTCAGCCAAAAGAGGCTGAACCCTTGTCGAAGGGCCGTCCACTGCATCATGAGCGGACCTCTACGGACGATCTCATCGGAGAAGAAAAGACGCTCCAGTGCTCAGTTTAATCCTCTCCGGCGCGCCATACAAGATGGGCCTCCACAACTGCCAGTCGTGCAGCCCGCGACAGCTTCCCGTGTTACACCCTGCCGTCGCTTGCGGGTGCGTGGCGGATGCGTTAGGGCTGTAACAAAGCTGTCGCAAATCTGTCACATGCGCGAAATTGAGTTGAAATTTCTCCTCGACGAACTGACCTCGAGCGAGCTTTGGGGGCGCGCGAAGGCGCTGAAGCTGGCCAGCGGCAGCCCAAAAACGAGAACGCTCAGAAGCATCTATTTGGACACTCCCGAACACGCGCTGAAGAAGGCGGGGATCGCGCTCAGACTCCGGCGCGACGGGCGGCGATGGATACAGACTGTCAAGACCAGGGCCGAGCTGCATGGCGGCCTCTCGCAGGTTGGTGAGGTGGAGAACCCGGCTCCGGGTGGGCGGCTGTGTCTCGAAGCGATTCCGGACGCAGCAGTTCGAGAGGAGGTCGTCCATCGCGTGAGTGGCGCGCCGCTTCAGCCGGTCTGCGAGACCGTGATCAGGCGCTCCGCCAGCGAACTTTCGCTTGACGACGGCACACGCGCTGGGTTGGCAATCGACGTCGGCGAAATCCGCGCCGGCGAGCGCTCGGCCAAGTTGCATGAAGTGGAGATCGAACTCATCGAGGGCAGCCCCGGCGGATTGTTCGACATCGCACACGCGCTGTTTCCCGACGGGGGCTTGAGGTTCTCCCGGCTTTCCAAGGCGGCGCGCGGCTATCTGCTCGCCGAACAGGGACGGATCGATCTGCCGCTCGCGCCCCGCAATGCCGAGGACGTTGCACTCGATCGGGCTCAGATCGCCGAGCAGGCGGCACGCGACGTCCTTCGCGAGTGCCTCGATCAGGTCGCCACGAATGTCGTGGTGATCCGGGAGCTGGACGATCCCGAAGGGCCGCACCAGTTGCGGATCGGCCTGCGCCGATTGCGAAGCGCGTTCTCTGTCTGCGCTTCCGTTCTGAAGAGCCCGGAAATGACGCGGCTCAGCATGGAAGCCCGCTGGCTTGGCCAGGAGGTCGGGCGTCTCAGGGATATCGATGTGGTGGCGAACAATATCGTACGGCGGGAGGCCGAGGCCCACGCGGATGAACCGGGTCTGCCGCCCCTTGCCGATGCTCTCTCGAGGCAGGCGGGGGGACTGCGCGATCACCTTCGCAAGGTTCTCCCCGACGCGCGCGTGCAGGCGTTCCTGATCGATCTGGCGCGGTTCGTGGAGACCCGAGGCTGGCTCGTTCCGCAGGATTTCGACCAGACCGGACGGCTGGCGGCGCCGGTCGCGGAGTTGGCCAGCCAAGCGCTCGGCAAGCGCTGGAAGAAGGTTGGCAAGCGTGCACGCGGACTTGAGACACTGACAGCGGAGCAGCGCCACGAGTTGCGGAAGGAGCTAAAAAAATTGCGCTATGCGGTCGAGTTCTTCTCTCCCTTGTACCCGGCCAAGCGTGTCGATCCATTCCTGAAACGCTTGAAGAAACTTCAGACGGTCTTCGGCGATCTGAACGATGCGGCGACCGTCAGAACCATGCTGTCGGGAGCGGAAGCGCCCGGCGCTGGTGATCCGAACACGCAGCGTGCCGTCGGATGGGTGATCGGGGCGAGCCAGGCGCGCGCCGAATTTGGCTGGGTCGGCGCAAAGGCCTTGTGGCGAAACCTCGAAGAGACCCGCGCCTTCTGGAAGTGACGGGCTGGTTTGTTGCCGGATGCTGCTATGTGGTAACTTTCCGAACACCGGCAAGGCCACAATGAGCAGCAATCGCAGCTTGATGCCGAACTGTACCTCTGACCGCCCGGCATAACGGGCACTAGCCTAAGATAGGCACGTTCTCGGAAGAGATCAGGCAACGGCGGCAATGAGGCGCGATCGCGTCATTGCTCGACGCGAAATCGTGAACCTCGCCTTTCCATTTTCCTGGCAGAAATAAGGAGGCATTTCAGTTCGCCTTTCGCTATCCCGCCAGTGCAAGCAGCTTCTGATAGCGGGGATGGCTACGGATAGGGTCAAGATCGGAATCGTTCTTGAACCGCAGCCTTAGGTCAGGCCCCACCTGCTGCAAGTACGTCTCCAGAAGGTCGATCGCTCGGTCGGGCTCCCCCAGCAACGAATAGACACAAGCAGCGTTGTAGCGAGCACCACTGTCATCGGGATCGATCGCTAGCGCTCGCGCGAGCCATTCTTTCGCCTGGTCGCCTTCACCCAATGTCACGAGCGCAGCTGCGGCCAACTGTGCAGCCTTGGATTCTTCCGGATGCAGGTTGAGAGCCTCTTTGGCTCGCTTAAAGCCGAGGCGCGCATAAGTTTCCATTTCCTGAGTGCGCCCGAGCGATCGCAGGATATTCAAGAGGAGACACGGGGAAAGATAGTCGTCGGGCTTTAATTCCAGAGCGCGAATGTAGTGCTCCGCAGCCCTCTGGAAGTCACCTGCGGTCACACAGAAGTCCGCATAATGATAATGCGCTTCATGGCAATTGGGGTCGAGGGCAAGCGCCCGCTGGAAAGCGGAGGGCGCCTCGGCGCGGCGGTCGGCTACCATCAGGGCATAGCCGCGCGCGGCATGGGCCTCAGCTAGATTCGGGTCTATTGCCAAGGCTTTGTCAATGGTCGCCAGGATTTCATCGACGGGCATCCTAACGCCGTGCTTAGAATAGAGACGCGAATCGCAATCGGCGATGCCGGCATAAGCACGGGCATAGCGCGGGTCCAATTCGACCGCTCTTGCGAACATTCGTCGGGCAAGCGTCAGCGACGATCTTGTCCCTACGTGAAAGATTTGGCGGCCTCTCAGATAATGAGTGTAGGCCTCCACGTTGTCGGTCGGCGACTGCTCGATTGTTTTCTTCTCCTGCGGCAGAAGCTTGACCTTGAGTTGGTCGACGATGGCGTGGGTGATCTCGTCCTGAACCGCGAAGATGTCAGAGAGGTCGCGGTCGAAGCGGTCCGCCCACAGGTGGCCGCCGGTCGAGCCGTCGATCAACTGGGCGTTGATCCTGACACGGTTTCCGGCCTTGCGGACGCTACCCTCGACCAGATACGCAACGCCCAGTTGCTTGGCGATGCCTTCCAGGTCGACGGCCTTGCCCTTGTAGGTGAATACCGTGTTGCGGCCGAGCACGAACAGGCCCGAAACCTTCGAGAGGTCGGTGATGATGTCCTCAGTGATGCCGTCGCTGAAGAATTCCTGCTCAGGGTCGTTGCTCATGTTGGTAAAGGGGAGGATCGCCACCGACGGCTTGTCGGAGCACATCCGTGACTGACTGTCCGTCGCGGCCCGGGGCGAGCCATCCGCAGGTGGGCTCGCAAGATTGACAAAATAGACATGCACGGGCTGGACGATGTTCTTGACGGTCTTCTGACCCTGGTCGACGAATTCCAATTCGAGCTTGTGGCCGACCTGGTTGCGCACCACCGCCGAGCAGGCAATCCCGCCCGGGCGGGCAAGACCTTCGAGCCGTGCCGCCAAGTTGACGCCATCGCCATAAAAGTCCTCGCCGTCGACGATAATGTCGTCCGGATGGATGCCGATGCGGAATTTGATGTGCCGGTCCTCGGGGACGCCGGCGTTGCGCTCGAGCATGCCGCGCTGGATTTCAACAGCACAGCGCGCTGCGTTGAGGACGCTGCCGAACTCGACCAGAAAGCCGTCGCCCATCACCTTGAAGATGCGCCCACCGTGCTTGGCGACGGTAGGATCGAAGAACTCACGGCGATGCTGGCGGAGCGCTTCCAAAGTGCGCTCTTTATTTGCCTCCATCAGCCGGCTGTAGCCAACGACGTCGGCAGCCAGTATGGCTGCCAGCCGACGCTCAACATACTCCTCGCCCATGGCTGTGCTGGTGCCTCCAGGGTCCATTTCTACTAGCCTTCGCAATTATTGGCTAACGCGATTTAGAGGCCCGTGGATTGCACGTTTTGATCGACTTGCGCCGTTGGGCGCTCGAGTTCGAACGACTGGAGCGGGTCGACTCGAGCCCTTGCGCGAAGGTCAGCTTCGGAGAAGCGCCGGGAATGTCAAGAAATGGCGCGTCCTTGCTGTTCGCAGACCGGAAGAATTGACCCTTGGACTAAGCCGCTCGCGCGGCAATGGCGCCCGTGGTGAGGGTGCAGCAATGATCTGAACGGTTCCGTTGCAAAGTTGTCGTCTGGCAATAGAAACTCTGGGAACGACCCCAGCCTCACGCGGCGGCGATGATTTCGAATTGCTCGGCGATGGGCGGATTTGGATTGAAGGCGTACCTCGCCTGTCGTTTTCGCATCATGTGGATCATCTCGATCCCGCCCAGCGTGGCGATAGCGCTTGCGAATGATTTGAAACTTAGCATAGGCCGCACACGACACTTGATGCGCTGGTGATCCTGCTCGATGCGGTTGAACTCGACGGTGTCGCCGACGCTGTCGACGGCGCGATAGAGATACATCCAGCGGCCGCGAACCTTGAATATAGGTTTCGTCGATATGCCACCTTCCGCTGACGGCACGCTTGCGCCGATTGAAGCGTTTCAGCAGCAAGGGCGAGAAGTGAACGACCCAGCGGTGGATCGTCGAATGATCGATACTGATGCCGCGCTCGGCCATCATTTCCTTCAAATCGCGAAGGCTCAAGCCGTAGGCCAGATACCAGCGAACGCAAAGCAGAATGACGGACTGGTCGAAATGGCGGCCCTTGAACATCTGAACTCTCCGGCGAAACACCAGAGGCCATGCCATGCGCCTGGTTACCGAAAACTTTGCAACACAGCCCAATTTTGCAACGGAACCCGACAGAATGCCTCTCCCAACCATCAACCGACAGTTAAACTGGCTAGGTGTGTCTTTCCTGCACTAGCTGCGGTGTAGTCCCCCGTTAGTTTGCGTGTTGTACCTTGAACCGATTCGCCCGAGGGGAATATGTGATGAGCAGAATTCTAATCGCAGTGGTCGCGGCGCTCGCCGTCGCCAGCGTAAGCGGCTGCGCAAATATGGACATCGGCAAAGGGAAGGGGAAGGCTCCGCCGCCTGTCGTCGTCGAAGAGCCTGCACCGGCGCCCGTGTACAAGTAAACCGGCCTAGGTCGGGACGGGGAAAGGGCCGCTGGCCTTTCCCCATCAGCCAGCAATCCGGATCGGGCGACTCTTCGGCTCGGTCGTGAGGTCAGCAGTGGTGGGCAGGACCCGCTTTTTGATCTGCGCTCCTCGGAGTTCGGGAATGAAATGACGCTTGTAAGTGGCCGTTCACTGTCCGTGGCCTTGCTCGCGCTCGCGGCGGCATCATGCCAATCGCAATCGCAGGATAAACCTCAACTGAATTTCACGTCCGATGAACGGACCTTAGCGGCTGCCGGGGCGCCGACGAGCACAGTGAATTCAGCAGAAGGCCGGTACTTCATCGAGTTCCGCTCCCGCTACGCCTATACATACGGGCACTCCTTCGTGATTTTCGGGCGCATGGACAAATCGGGAAAGATGATCAATGCCGAAGTCGCCGGGCTCGCGCCGAAATCCAACGATCCCAATATCTATATGCTCGGCCATCTCGCGCCGGTGCCGGCCTCGACCGGATGGACCGACGGCGATCTGGAAATCGCCTACCGGTCGGCGAGCTGGACAGTTCCGCTTACCGAACCTGAATACAGGAGGGTCGTGGCATATATACGCAAGCTGCAGGCCAAGTCGCCGCTGTGGCACGCGTCGCTCTACAATTGCAACGCCTTCGTGGCCGACATCGCAAGCTTCATGGGCTACAAGACGCCAGGTATCTGGCTTATGCCGCGTGATTTCATCACAAAGCTTCGACAGATGAATGGCGGGCCGAATGCGATCGGCTATACCGGCCCGCCGGGGGTTGAATCCGGAAATGCCCCGCCGCAACGGCCCCCCGTTAGCAGATCGAGAATGTCGAGGCGGCCGCGCCTCCTCAAGACGTCCATACCGCCGAAAGGGCGCCGGTGAGCTAAATTGAGCATGGAAGCGAGTTCAGTCGGCGAGATCGTATGGCTGCTCGGGATCGTCGGCTGGTATGTGATTCGATATCCTTTCGAGCACCGGGCCAAGCGCGTGCGAGTCGTAACCAATCGCCGCTCGCCTTCCGAAATCGTCGGACTTGTCTCGGCTCTCTTCGGCCTGGCGATTCTGCCCGGCTTCTATGTCGCGACCGGAATCTCCGAGTCAGCCGACTTTACGGCGAGATGGTGGGCGGTCGCGCTCGGGGCTATCATCTTCGCCCTGGCGCTGTGGGTGTTTCGCAGGGTCGCACAAGGAACTCGGTCGGAACTGGTCGATCACGCTTGAGATCCGCGAGAGGCACGCGCTGGTCTGCGCCGGGCCATACGGCGTCATCCGTCACCCCATGTACACCTCTTTCATGCTGATGGGCCTCGGCCAGGCATTTCTGCTGTCGAACTGGGTCGCGGGCCTGGCAGGGCTTGTCGGCTTCGCAATCCTTTTTTCCTGCGAGTGGACAAGGAAGAGCGTATGATGCTGGAGAATTTCGGCCCGCAATATCGGGTCTATATGGAGGGACCAAAAGAATAATCCCTTATATTTACTAGAGGTCCTGTCATGCGAGGCCGAGCACTAAAGATTTCGGCGCCCCGACGCCTGGTCGGCGACCTGATGCGATTTTCGATCGGAGTACCGCGGGTAACCGTGCAGCGTCACATGAATCTCGCGCCGCTCGTGGCAGCCAGAATGGCGCAGCAGCCCAAACCGTCCTGGAGCGCGATCTTCGTGAAGGGATACGCGCTTCTCGCCCGGGAAACGCCCGAGTTCCGGCGTGCCTACGTCAAGTTTCCCTGGCCGCAATTCTACGAATACCCGGTGAGCGTCGCCTCGATCGCGCATGAGCGCGAATATGAGGGCGAGCGGGCTGTACTTTTGAGCCGCATCAAGGGACCAGAGCGCTGCTCGATCGCCGAACTGCATGCATCGATCCACGCGGCGCGGTCACGCCCCGTCATGGAGATCAAGGAGTTCCGGCGCGCCTTGACGATGGCCCGCGTGCCGACGCCGATCCGCAGGGCGCTGATGTGGCTCGGGCTGAACATCGCCCGGCAGAGGCCGAACTATTTCGGCACGTTCCAGTTCTCTGTCTATTCGGGCCTCGGGGCCGAATCCCTCAACCCGCTTACGCCGCTGACCACGCTGCTCAATTACGGGCCGATCGGCGAGGACGGATCGGTGACCGTCCGCATCCTTTACGACCACCGGGTGATGGACGGCGCCAACGTCGCCCGCGCGCTCCACAGGTTCGAAGAGATACTGAACGGAGAAATCGCCGAGGAGGTGATGCAATTCAGCCAGAGCGCTGCCGTTCCCGTAACGCAGGAGCGCGCCAGCGAGTGACGATTCGGCCAGCGGTTCTTGCCAGGATTGCTGTGCCGACGAAGTGAACCGGCAGGCTAATTGCAAGCCGCCGGGCCAGAGCAATGCGCGCCTCTCGCATCGTGCACCGCGCCGCGATGGCCAGCGCCCAGTCCTTCAGCTTGAGCGGTCCCTTGTAGCGCGTCAGCATGACGTTCGCCGCTTCATAGAGCAGCGATCGCGTTCGCCGGTCGCCGCACTTTGAGATGCTGCCGGTGTAGTCCACTTCGCCCGACTGGTAGTGACGCGGCACCAGGCCGAGATAGGCGCCGATGTCGCGAGACCGGCGAAAGCGCTCAGGATCATCGACGGCGGCCGCGAAGGCGAGCGCAGTGAGCTTGCCGACGCCGGGAACGGCCATCAGCCGCATACGCTGGAAGCCTTGGCCATCTCTTCATGTCGGTATCGATTGCCGAGACAGCCGAAAGCACGGCAGCTCGCGCCGCGATGAGGCCTCGCATGGTGGCGGACAGTCCGTCGATCCCTTCGCTGGCCCAGAGCGCCTGATCGATGAAGGCCGGGCTGAGTGCCCGTGGTAGCCGGACGCCGAACACCACGGCGAGGCTGCGGATCTGGTTCTCCAGCATGACGTGCTGGCCGACCAGCTTCTTGCGCGCGATGACCAATGAGCGGATGGCATGCGCCGGAAGAGACTTCACATGGGGCCGTTTGAAGAACCCGGTGCGGGCGAGATGGCCACGGGCATCGTTGCGGTCGGTCTTGTGGGTCGCCAGCGACTTCAGCGCCTGCTAGGCCTGGCGGCTCTCGATGCAGACGACAGGGACGTCGCGTTCTCGCAGGCCGTGGTAGAGCATCGGGGCCATGCGACCGGTCTCGAACACGACCCGTCGGCAACTGGGCGCCTTCGCCAGCGAAGCAAAGATCGCCTCAGCCGTCGAAATCGTCCTCGCTTCGTGAACGACTGCACCCTCACGCAGACATGCGTCTCTTCCATTGAGATATCCAAACCTGCAAAATACTCCATGGTCGGTCTCCTCTTCAAATCGGAGCCGATCTTATCGGTCTCCGCGAAGAGCCGCCGCCCATTACCCAATGTTGAAAAAGTCCGATCCGTGGCGAAACAAGCGCTGGTGGCAGAATCCCATTTCTTGATGAGGCTCCTCCTGGAATCAAGATTCGTGATTCCAGTCCTCATGAACCGATATTCTAAGCGAGCGTCGCCGGTGGCATAGCTGGCGACTTTTTCAACGATATCCGCCAATTGCGGACTCTACCGGGTTTGCCCGCAAAATCGAACTTCGGGCCATGGGCCGTTCGCCTACAGGAGTGGGCGATTTCGTTATTGTCCGCATTGTCGATCGCTCGACTGACAACTCCAGCAGGCCCGCCGTTTCGTCCACGGCGGCTGCTCGCGGGAGGCCGATCAATCGGCGCACGTCAGTCGCCGACAAGCGTTCGATCGCGACTGTCTTCCTGCCGAGGCCAAAGCAACGTTGTCATGAAGATCGCATAGGCGATGGCCACCAGTATGTAAGTGACCCGGGTGGAAAAGGACTCGGCGGCAGACCCCGGAAGCGGTGACACGCCTGTTCCGAATACGAGGAGGAAGATCGTCAAGGCGCCAGCGTAAAGTTTGGCGGCCGGCGCACGCATGGCAGCACGACCGCCAAATACCAACCCGGCCAGCAGTACCAATAGAAAGAGGAAAATGTGGGACGGCCATACCTGAAGCAATCCGAATGCGACGGACCCGGCCAAGCCTCCAGTAATATTGGTTATCACGATCCCCAAGGCCGCGCGCGTGCTGGCTGAGACGTCGAATTGGGACAGCAGTGACACGACTGTTATCGGAATGACAATCGCCGTTGCCAGCCCTTCGCGTGTCAGACAGGCAACCACCGCGATCAGGAGTATGGCGGTGTTGGCGGCAGCGTAGCGTGCCGCATGCGGATATGTCGTTGCCGTCGCGGCCTTAAGGGCGGGGCTACCTCTGTCCGGGATTAGTACATGGGCCAGCCACATCAAAAGCATTCCGGTCACCACACTCTGAACCAGGATCATGAGAATGGTGTCGCCGAGATCCTCGTTCAGAATTGTGAGGAGCGGCACCATAACCGCTATGACCAGGACAAGAAAGATTGTGGGGCCGCCCTTGCCGTTCGCCTGCTGGTAGAAACATCCAAAGTAAATCAGCCCGAGCAGCAGCAGCAGAACCGGCGGCCGGTCGCCAGTCAGCACCGTTACGAATTGCAAAAGTGCTCCGACAACAAGAATGAGCACCGTGACTGCCAACGCCTTTTGCAACGGCATAGGGCGGGAACTGGAGATTAGAAACTGTGCCGCAAACAACGGCCCAAGGAAGGGGATGATAGCCCCCGAATAGACCAACCAGGAAAAGCCGACCGCAACGGCAAGCGCTATGCGCAGACCCTTGCGCCTTACATTAACGCGGTCCGCCTCGTACAAAAGATGCGTGTCAACTGACATAGGTAAGGATCGACAGAACTCGGATCCAGATGCTGCCGAGCGCATTGGTGACCGGGTGGTCCCCGGTATAGATCACCACATTCGCCTGCGAACCGTACCGCACCCCCTTGGGCCGCCCTTCGTCGAGAACCAGGCGGATGGGAAAGCTCTGCGGTGTTCTCACCCATCCAGTGTCTGTGGAAATCTTCGGCAGGCCCGTCGCTGGGTCGACGCTTCCCTGAGCCACCCCCATCCCGATGCCCTCAACGGTGGCGGCAAAAATCTGACCGGGGAGGATATCGAAAAACACCTCCGCACGGTCGCCTGCGGCAACCATCTCGAGGCTGTTTTCCTTGAACGCGGCCGTGATCCAAATCGTGCCGGTATCGATGAAGGTCATTGCACTCTCGCCAGCGCTGACCATGCCTCCGACGGAAAGCTGAAGATTGGTGACCACGCCTTCCGCCGGCGCTGAAACCGTCGTGCGCAGCAGATCAAGCTGAGCGCTTTCAAGCGCCGCGAGCGCCTCCTTCAACTGCGGATTGTCCTTTCCTGCGGGTCCAAGCTCCTCCTGAGCCCGCGCGAGGTCGGCTTCGGCTGCATCCACACCTGCATCTGCCTGAACCAGCGCGGCCGCGGCCTCATCATACTTCGCCTGGGCATAGACACCGCGCCTGACAAGTTCCATCGCGCGGGTGGCTTGATCCTGGACGTTGACGCGGACTGCCTTCGCCTCCACCACCCGAGCCTGGGCGACATCGACGGCCGCAGTCGAAGCGCCGATCGACTGACCTACCCCTGCAAGGCGTGCTTCCGCCTCCGCAACGGCAAGCCGGTACTGTTCCGGGTCCAGGCGAAACAGCATCTGGCCGGGCGTCACGGCGCTGTTGTCAGTCACGCCCACTTCAATGACCCGCCCGGTAACCTCCGGCGCTACGCCGACGACATATGCACTGACGGTCGCCTGCGAGGATGAAGGAGTGCGCCGCTCCATGAAAACCGTCACGACGAACAAAAGGAAAGCCACAAGCAATACGGTAATTGCGACCGTGCGCTGCGGGTTCCTCTCTTTCAGAGGCGCGCCCACTGCATTTGGAGAATGATTATGAGAGGCTCCAGTTGCATCCGACGCCATGACGTTTCCCCTCTAAGATCACGGCCATCGCGCCGCGGCTTTGCTTGCGCTGGCACCTGTGTTGGAATGGCAATTTAGTCCTCAGCTGTCGCCATCGCAACGGGCACCGATGCGATGCCTAATTCAAGGAATCCGTCCACATAACCGCGCCAGGCTGAGGCTCATCGGGCTTCTCAATGGCCTGTCCAAGGCGCCAGCGAGCATTTTTGCGGCTGTCTTGCAGGAAGGCCGAAACAGGTAAATAGTCAGGCGGAGCACGGAGCTACCTGGGAAATCCAGATGGCTGGGAAGGGGGGCAGCTACATGGACCCGAACGTGACAATCCCTGAGCGCCCACCGTCGCTCTTGAGAGTGCTCGACGCGGTGCTTCAGATCGCACTTGTAGCCTTACTGATTTTTGCCTGTAGCCGCATCATATTGCCCTTTACTGGCATCCTGCTCTGGTCGGTGATCCTCGCGGTGATGCTTTATCCGCTGCACCAACGCTTGGTCCTCCGGGTCGGCAATCGCTGGTCAGCGATGTTGATCGGGTTGGTCAGCGTTGCGCTGATGCTGGTGCCGTTGGTAATGGTGGTGACGTCGCTTGGATCGTCCATTCTTGCGTTCGTCTCGGGCTTGCAAGACGGCAGTCTGACCGTGCCGCCACCGCCTCCGCGGCTCGCAGACCTGCCGCTGGTCGGCCAAAAGCTAACAGAGACATGGTCACTCGTGGCAACAAACATGCCTGCGGCGCTTGCCAAGTACGGCCAGCAGCTAAGCGGGATTGCAGCATGGCTGGCGTCGTTCGCGGGCGGTTTAGCCGCCGGTCAATTGTCTTTCGTACTTTCGTTCGCAGTCGCTGCCGTGCTCATCGCCTATAGCGACGGCGCTACCGAATTCGCCAGTCGCCTGTTGGAACGTATCACTGGCAGCAAGGCACAAGGCCCGCGGCTGGTTGAGATGACCGCCGCTACGATCCGCGGTGTGGCGGTCGGCGTCGTGGGCGTAGCGGTCATCCAGTCGCTGCTGATTGGGGCAGGCTTTTTTGCCATAGGTCTTTCATCGGCCGGTGTTTTGACGCTCGTGGTGCTATTGTTTGCCATCGTGCAGGTGCCGGCAGTGCTGGTAACACTGCCTGTCATAGCCTATGTTCTTGCGACCGAAGCGACCACGCCGGCGATCATCTTTTCGATCTGGACCGTCATTGCCGGGCTCAGCGACAACCTCCTCAAACCATTGATGCTCGGACGCGGACTTGAAGTTCCAATGCCGGTCATTCTCATTGGTGTGATTGGCGGCATGGTCGCAGACGGCCTTCTCGGCCTGTTTGTAGGCCCTGTTCTCCTCGCCGTTGGCTACGTCCTGCTCATGGAGTGGCTGCGGCATGGCCCGGGCGGGCCGCAGACTGACGATCCGTCGCCATGATCGCGGTTATTGCACTCGGCCTGCTGGCGATGTTGGCATGCCTTGCACTTCAGGTGCTGGCATCGGTGTTCGCCGCGCGTTACTTCGCCCAGGCCTCGAAGCAACCGCTCGGCCCAAAGCCGTTGCGCGGGATTTTCCTGCAATTCTCGATTCTGATGGTGGTGCTCATGATCGGCAACATCGTCCAGGTTGCGTTTTGGGCATTGCTCTACAAACTGCTCGGTGCATTTGAGGACTTTGAAACGGCGATGTATTTTTCGGGCGTGACCTTCACCTCGCTCGGTTATGGTGACATCGTGCTAGATGGTCGGATGCGGCTGCTTGGGCCACTTCAGGCTGCCAATGGTCTGATGATGTTCGGGATCACCACGGCCCTCTTCATCTCCGCTGTCCAGCAGGTCACCGCCAAATGGATCGCCGCGCAGTCAACCCGCGCGTAGGCCAATTGTCCGGCGTCAGCAAAAGGTAAGCGGTGGATCACCGATCTCGACAGTAATATCTTACTAGCTGCATACCGCCCCTGCCGTATCGGGCCGTTTCCTGGCGCGGTGTAAGATTCCTTGCTGCGTGAGGGACGCAGATGTCGACTGGCAGGCTTGGACAAGGTCCCTGGCATGCTCGAACAGCGCAACAGCCGACCAGTCGAAAATCATCCCGCGAGATCAATCCCGGAGACGTCGACGCGGACTCTCTGATGAGTATCCAGAGGGAGATGGCGCTGAAGCGCTGCCACAAGAAGTCGGAGATCAGATAGGTCGCGAAATCGCCCGGCCGGTTCCCTTCAACGATCCAGAAATGCACGAAGCGCTCCGCCAGCAATGAATGTCGCAATCCAATAGATCGCCGTCTTGAACAAGATCGGTTGGATAAGCGGGGCCCGGTCGAAGGGCTTGAGGAAGGGCATCGCGTTCGCGGTGATCACGGCCTTGCCGACGACAAGCGCCGCCACGGTGCCGAGCATGAAATTACTAACGGCCACGGCATAGTCGGCGACTAGGAGGTTCGTCGTCAGAACGATGAAGTTGAAGCCTACAAAGAAAAATATTGTCGGCCGCAATGCTCCGCGCAACTCATACAAAATCCAAGCGCCGACGCACCGCAGCAACTTCGAATCCGCACCCCCTTCTGCCAAAGCGTCCACGCGTGGGCCGCGGACTTCTTGCGAGACAGAATCGCCCTTCATGGGTATGGCCTCGCGTTGTCCCTGAGCGCCCGTGTGGGACATGTAAGTCGATTTTTAGCGCGACAGACAGAAGCTCCATGCTCTACGCGCCGTTGAAACCATCGTACACCCTCATTGTCAGGGGCGACGGCCCGCTGGGGGCGCCGTTGAAATTCTTACCTTCGGTATCCATTCGCGCTGCGGATTGATGGCAACGACGCCATCGGGCGCGCGGCCATCGCTTTGGTATGAGCCGCAGCCGCGCCATTGGCCCGGACGCGGGCTTGGCTGAGGCGCTTGTTCGAATGCCGCCCACTGGTGCTGCGACAAGCGATGTGTGAACCGCTACCGTGTTCGCTGTTCAACACCAAAAGAAAATCAGATGGATAACTGTCGTGATCGTTTGCATACCACCTTCTGGTCCTCATCGTGTTTCGTGGGTTTTGTTGCAACGACTGAATGGGAGCGCAGAGGGGCCTGATACGAGGCCAATCACGCGGCAAGGATTTCGAACTGCGCTGCCAGGGGAAGGCGTACCTCGCCTGTCGTTTGCGCATCATGTGGACCATCTCGATGCCGGACAGGATGATCGCGGCTGATGTTGGTGATTTGAAGCCGAGCATTGGCCGGATGCGGCGCTTGATGCGCCGATGGTCCTGTTCGATCCGGTTGTTCAAGTATTGACTCTTGCGGATCCGGATCGGCTTCAGCCGGCGCGGGGGGGAAACCTGCAGGCGATTTGTGGTGTCGCAAGAAATGATCGCCTCCAAGTTGGTTTGGCTGCCATCGATGACGACGCGGTCGGGCCGGCCATGACGTGCCAGCGCCTTTTTGAAGAAGCGCTGGCCGACGGCAGGTCGCGCTGCTCGCTGAACCAGAATTCGACTGTGTCGCCGACACTGTCGATGGCGCGGTAGAGATACATCCACTGCCCGCGGACCTTGATGTAGGTTTCGTCGAAATGCCATTTCCCGCCTACCGTGCGCTTGCGCCTGTTGAAACGCTCCAGCAGTAGCGGTCCAAAACGAACGGTCCAGCGGTGAATGGTCGTGTGGTCGACGGCAATGCCCCGCTCGGCCATCATCTCCTCAAGATCACGCAGGCTGAGAGTGTAGGCCAAGTACCAGCGCACGCAAAGCAGGATCACTGACTGGTCGAACTGGCGGCCCTTGAACATTCAATCCTCCGAAAATATCGAAGGACGCCTTGCCATAACGCCAGTAATCAAAACGTTGCAACACATCCCATAGCTGAGGAGCACCATCATCGGGGCAACGAAAAGCGCGATCTGTGATGCGGCCCCAAGCGCGATGCGACGAACTCCGCCATCCAACCAGTAGGTGCTGTGCGCAACGTGCGTAGACGCGTTTTACAGGGTCGCGTCGCGTGAAGGCAATTCCGTAGCCACGTCGGACTTGACGTCGGGATCGTCAGCGTCCGCTGTCAGGAAGAAATGCGTGAGACACCTTGCCCTGTGCACGAGGACGCCCACGCCTCTAGTCGATGATGTGGTAGCCACCATCGACGTAGAGCGTCTCGCCAGTAATGAGGCGCGCGGCGTCGTGGGCAAGGAACGCTGTCGCCATGCCGACGTCGTCAATGCTGACAAGGCTGCGCGCTGGCGCCTTTGCTTTAGCTTTGTCGAGCAATTCATCGAACTCAGGGATCCCGGAAGCGGCTCGCGTCGCCAGCGGCCCAGGGGAAATGGCATGCACGCGAATACCCTTGGGACCGAGCTCGGCCGCCAGATAGCGCACTGCGCTTTCAAGTGCTGCTTTCGCCACGCCCATGATGTTGTAGTTTTCCACTACCATTTGGCTGCCGTAGTACGTCATCGTGAACAGCGTGCCGCCTTGTCTCATCAGCGGCTCCGCCAAATGCGCCATACGGATGAACGACCAGCAAGACACGTCCATGGTCGTGAGAAAACCTTCCCGCGGCGCATCGACCACGCGGCCCTGGAGTGTATCCTTCGGTGAGAAGGCGATCGAGTGGACGAGAAAATCGAGTTCGCCCCAGGCTTTCTCAATGCGCTCGAAGACCGCCTCTATCTGACCCGGCACACCGACGTCCAACGGCATCATGATCGGCGCTTCCAACTCCTGAGCAAGCGGTTCGACGTACTTTCTCGCCTTGTCATTCAGATAAGTGACAGCGAGCTCCGCACCCAGTGCGCGGAACGCCTTGGCGCAGCCCCACGCGATTGATTGGTCATTCGCGATGCCAACGATGAGCCCCTTCTTGCCTTCAAGCAATTGCGCTTTTGCGACGGGCCTTTCCTCCGTGGGCTTGCCGGCGGGCAAGCCTTACTTTGCGATCGACAGTAGTGGTTCTAGGGCGAACGCTCCGCACTGATACGCGTGCTTTCGCCCAGACCGTCCTTTTTGTCCGCCCCGATAAGTTCCAGTGTGAGACGCGCGATCATCAGTTCTTCGTCTGTCGGGACCGCGAACAGCGCAATACGGCTTGCCTCGCTCGAGATCACTAACTCTCCGGCTGTATTGGCGGCTTGATCCAGCTCGGCGCCAAGCCAGCCAAGTTTCTCGACTATGCGCGCCCGGATCTCGGCCGAGTTCTCGCCGATCCCTGCCGTGAATACGAAGGCGTCGAGACCACCCAGCGCTGCCGCCAACGTCCCTGCGTACAGGCCGATACGGTAAACGAAATAGTCCAATGCGAAGGCGGCGTTGGCATCATCGCTCTTCAGCAGGTCGCGAACGTCATTGCTGATTCCAGACAGCCCCTTCAGCCCGCATTCACGGTACAGCAAATCCTGCACCTGCGCCGCCGTCATGCCCTTTTCAGTAATGAGGTAGAGGATCACGCCCGGATCGATCTGTCCGCAGCGCGTTCCCATCGGTAATCCGTCGAGCGCCGTAAATCCAAGCGTGCTTTCAACGCTGCGGCCTTCTGATAGCGCGCACATGGAGGCGCCGCTTCCGAGGTGCGCGATGATCACACGTCCGCTCGCGATATTGGGTGCAATCTCGCGCAGACGTCCGGAGACATACTCGTAGGACAGTCCGTGAAACCCGTACCGCCGCACCCCCTCCGCATAAAAGCGCTCAGGAATCGCATAGTGGTCGGCTAACGCGCTGTGGCCTCGATGGAATGCCGTGTCGAAGCAGGCAACTTGCGGCAGTTCCGGACGTCGCTCGAACAGGGCGCGGATAGGCGCCAGGTTATTCGGCTGGTGCAGCGGAGCAAGCGGGACGTAACGTTCAAGATTTCGTAGGACGTCCTCGTCCACCTGTATGGGCTCAGCATAGTCCGGCCCGCCATGAACGACGCGGTGGCCGACAGCGGTGAGTTTGAATCCCTGCGTCTTCCGCAGCCAGCTTCCCGCGACGTTTGTGGCGGCGGGAAGATCCGGGACATCGCCTGGGGAATAGGCTTGATCTACCAACGGCTTCTTGTCAGGCCCGATGGCAAGCAGTCGCGGTGATGTGCCGACGCCATCGATCTGACCCTTGACTTGCCTTTGCAGACCGCCCGACCCGTCAAATCCGAATACCTGGAACTTCAGACTCGAGGAGCCGGCATTGAGGACCAGGATCGCATCCATGGCTACGTTGCCGGCAAGGCTGCCGAGCGACGGCGCGCGTCGGCAAGGAGCACTGCGACTGCGCAGGAAGCCAGCCGCGTGCGAATGGAATCAGCCCGCGATGTGAGGATGATCGGGACGCGCGCGCCGAGCACGATGCCGGCGGCGTCCGCCTTGGCAAGGAAGGTTAGATTCTTGGCAAGCATGTTGCCGGCTTCGAGATCGGGGACCACCAGGATCTGCGCGCGCCCCGCCACGACGGACCGGATGCCCTTGATTCTAGCCGCCTCCGGGTCAATGGCGTTGTCGAAGGCGAGCGGACCATCCAGCACGCCGCCCGTGATCTGGCCGCGATCGGCCATCTTGCACAGCGCCGCGGCCTCGATGGTTGACGGTATTTTCGAGGTGACGGTTTCCACGGCGGAAAGTATAGCGACACGCGGCTCGCCGAGACCGACCTGAGTGAAGAGATCGATGGCGTTCTGGATGATGTCGCGCTTGGCGTCGAGATCGGGAAAGATATTGATCGCCGCATCGGTGATGAACAATGTCTCGGCATAGGCTGGCACATCCATCACAAACACATGGCTGATCCGCCGCGCCGTGCGCAACCCCGTTGCGGACGCGGTGACGGCCCGCATCAACTCATCGGTGTGGAGGCTGCCCTTCATCAGTAGCTCTCCCTTCGCCTCCTGGATCAGTTCAACACCCTTTGCGGCCGCGGCATCGCTGTGCGCCATGTCGACAAGCTCGAAACGACCGATGTCGAGACTGTGTTCCTCCGCCACCGCGCGGATTTTGCGGCATGGTCCCACCAGGATCGGTACGATCAGGCTTTCGTCGGCAGCCTCAACAGCGCCACGCAATGAAGTCTCGTCGCAAGGGTGCACGACGATGGTCTTCGTTGCCGGCACAAGCTTCGCGCGCGCAATCAAGCGCTCGTATTTTTCGTGAGCAGTTTCGGCTTTGTCTGAGTCAATCTGGACCAAAAGCGTGTCCTCCGAGACAGTCCTTTGAGGGCTTCCCCCGTCGCTAGGATACCTTGACCAGTCGGGCTGGCTTGATCGCTTTGCCCGACAGTTCGGAAACGGCCGCCTCCGCGTCGATGCCGAACAGGCCGATAATTCGCTGCCACCGCTCCGCCGCCTCCCCGGACATGTCACCGCGTGCACTGAGCACCTCGTGGAGCGCGGCGAGGCCACCGCGGCGGGTCAATGAGAACTATGCGGTGCCGGTGATGGCAGATTTGTGACGACACCCGCGGTCCCGCCAAGGTCAGAACGCCAGGCGAAATCGCGAGCATCCTTGCCCATTTTGGTCTATACTAGCGTCCAAGTCGGCCTTGGATAAGCCGTATCGGTTCATCGTGCTCATATTTATGCCAACTGCGCAGTAACTGCGGCTTGCCAAGACCGTGTCAACGCGACCGATCCCATTCTGGAAGAGGAGCGAACGATGGCATCGATTAAGACCGCAACGAAAAAGAAAGGTCGTTCTGGCGATATTTCGGCGGCGGCCGTTAGCGCCCTCTCGACTGACGAATTACAGGCGATGGACGCCTGCTGGCGGGCATCCAACTATCTGTCGGTTGGCCAGATCTATCTTCTCGACAACCCATTGTTGAAGGAGCCGCTGAAACGCGAGCACATCAAGCCTCGCCTGCTCGGCCACTGGGGCACGACGCCCGGTCTGAACATGCTCTATGTCCACCTAAACCGGGTCATCAAACGCGACGACCTCAACATGATCTACATCATCGGACCGGGACACGGCGGCCCTGCCCTGGTTGCTCACGCCTATCTGGAAGGTACCTACAGCGAGGTATACCCAAATATCAGCCAAGACGCGGAGGGTATGAAGAGACTATTCAAGCAGTTCAGCTTTCCCGGTGGCATTCCCAGTCACGTTGCCCCGGAGACGCCCGGCAGCATTCATGAGGGCGGGGAACTCGGTTACGCCTTGAGCCACGCCTTTGGTGCGGCCTTCGACAACCCGGACCTGATCGTCGCCTGTGTCGTTGGCGACGGCGAAGCCGAGACCGGGCCTCTCGCGACCGGCTGGCATGGAAACAAATTCCTGAATCCGGCCCGCGATGGCTGCGTGCTGCCCATTCTTCACCTCAACGGGTACAAGATCGCCAACCCGTGCTTCTTAGCGCGCATTCCGAAGGACGAATTGCAAAAGTTTTTCGAGGGCATGGGCTATACGCCTTACTTCGTCGAGGGACACGACCCGGAGGACGTCCACCAGCAGTTGGCTGACGCGCTGGACACCGCAGTGGCGGAAATCAAACAAATCTGGGCTGATGCCCGAAACAACGGCAACCTGAAACGCCCGGCTTGGCCGATGATCGTCTTCCGCACGCCGAAGGGTTGGACTTGCCCGCCGGAAATCGACGGCAAGAAGTGTGAAGACTATTGGCGCGCCCACCAGGTTCCCATGGGCGACATGGACAAGCCGGCGCACATCCGGATTCTTGAAAAGTGGATGAAGAGCTACCGGCCTGACGACCTGTTCGATGCAGATGGCCGGTTCAATTCCAAACTGGCATCGCTGGCTCCGATGGGGCATCGCCGAATGAGCGACAATCCGCACGCCAATGGCGGTTTGAAGTTGCGCGACCTTAAGATGCCAGACTTCCGGGACTATGCAGTGGCGGTGCCCAGCCCAGGCGCAACCACGGTCGAGTCGGCACGGCTGATGGGCAAGTTTCTCCGGGATGTGATGAAATTGAATTTGGAAAGCAACAATTTCCGCCTGTTCAGCCCGGATGAAAACAACTCCAATCGTTGGCAGGACGTGTTGGAGGTTACCAACCGATGTTACATGGCCGAAATCTACCCGGAGGACGACCATTTGGCGCCAGATGGCCGCGTGATGGAGGTGCTCAGCGAACATCAGTGCCAAGGCTGGCTGGAGGGCTATCTATTAACCGGCCGGCATGGCTTCTTCTCCTGCTATGAAGCCTTCATCCACATCATCGACTCGATGTTCAACCAGCACGCCAAGTGGCTGAAGGTCTGCCACGAGATTCCCTGGCGCCGATCAATCGCATCGCTTAACTACTTCCTCAGCTCGCACGTCTGGCGCCAGGACCACAATGGCTTCAGCCATCAGGACCCGGGATTCCTCGATCATGTCGCCAATAAGAAAGCGGAAGTGATCCGGATCTATTTGCCGCCCGATGCCAACACCCTCCTGGCGGTGACCGATCACTGCCTGCGCAGTCGCAATTATGTCAATGTCGTGGTCGCCGGCAAGCAACCCGCGCCGCAATGGCTGACGATAGACCAAGCCGTCAAGCACTGCACTCAAGGTCTTGGCATTTGGGAGTGGGCCAGCAACGACAAGGGCAGCGAGCCCGACGTGGTGATGGCGTGTTGCGGCGATGTCCCGACCCTGGAGACGCTGGCTGCAGTGGCGTTGATCCGCGAGCACTTACCGGAATTAAAGGTGCGGGTGGTCAACGTGGTGAATCTGATGAAGCTGCAGCCGCCGGAAGAACATCCGCATGGCTTGCCGGGTCGCGATTTCGATGCGCTGTTTACCAAGAATAAGCCCATCATCTTTGCCTTCCACGGCTATCCCTGGCTAATCCACCGGCTGACCTATCGCCGAACCAACCACGACAACCTGCACGTCCGCGGCTACAAGGAAGAAGGCACGACCTCTACTCCCTTCGATATGGTGGTGTTGAACGACCTCGACCGTTTCCATCTGGTGGAGGACGTAATCGATCGCCTGCCGCAACTGGGCGCCCGCGCCGCTTACTTCAAGCAGGCTATTCACGAGAAGCTGATCGAACACAGACAGTACATCGAGAAGTATGGTGATGATCTGCCGGACATCAGCGGTTGGAAATGGGGCTTGATGGACAAGGGCGGCGAGTCTCGACGGACGTCAACGGAAAGCGACAATATTTGAGTTGAGCTGCAATCCAAATCAGTCTTTGAGGCGAACATGCCCGATGCCCCGGTAAACCTCGGTTAACGGAGCACTTACGCGCTATGCCCGACACGCTGTCGACGGATGCCGAGCTTGATCGGTTGCCGACCGATCAAGACCTGGCGCGATTGCAGTTCTCGACATTGCTGTACTATCTGCATGAGACGAACCCCGACAACGGGCTGGTACGCGACAAGACGGAACCGAATGCTCCGGCAAGCATCGCCGCAATCGGCATGGCGCTCGCGACAATTCCCGTCATTGTAGAACGAGGAATTCTTATCCGCGAATTCGCCGCAAAGATCGCCCGCAAACGATTGCGATACTTGACGGATTGTCCGCAGGGACCGGAGCCAAACACATCTGGTTACAAAGGCTTCTTCTATCATTTTCTGGATATCGAGACGGGTCGCCGCGTTTGGCAGTGCGAGTTGTCCACGATCGATTCCGCGTTCCTGTTTGCAGGCGCCCTAACCGTTGCTACCTATTTCGATCGCGACACTCCGGATGAAGCGGAAATCCGCCACCTCGCTACTACGCTGTATGAGCGTGCCGACTGGAACTGGGCCTGCAATGGCGGTCTTTCGCTGACGCATGGCTGGCGCCCGGAAAGCGGATTCATCCCGCATCGGTGGCGGGGTTACGATGAGGGCTTGCTACTCTACATCCTCGGCCTTGGCTCGCCGACCCACCCGTTGCACCCGCAGAGCTATGCCGCCTACACCGCAACCTACGAATGGAAGAAAATCTACGGCCGCGAGCTGCTTTATTCAGGCCCGCTCTTTACTCATCAGCTGTCGCACATGTGGGTGGACTTTCGCGGCATCCGCGATGCGTTCATGCGTCACCACGACAGCGACTATTTCGAGAACAGCCGGCAAGCAACTTTCGTGCAGCAGGAGTATGCAATTCGAAACCCGATGGAGTTCGCCGGCTATGGCCAACATTGCTGGGGGTTCACGGCCTGCGACGGGCCGGGCTGGATCACGCGAACGGTCAATGGCCTTGAGCGGCAGTTCTTCGATTACATTGCCCGCGGCGCTCCGTTCGGGCCCGACGACGGGACGGTCGCACCTTGGGTTGTCATAGCCTCGCTGCCATTCGCGCCAGAGATCGTTATCCCCACTGCCCGCAATTTTGCCCGGATGAATCTCGGCATGACACGGCTTTACGGATTCAAACCGTCCTTCAATCCGTCATTCACGATAGAAGAAAGTCCCACGGGATGGTGGGTGTCCCCGTACCACTTTGGGATCGACCAGGGACCGGTCGTGCTTATGATCGAAAACTACCGGACTGGCTTGCTCTGGAACCTCATGCGCCGCTGTTCGCCGGTGGTAGAGGGATTGCGTCGAGCAGGTTTCGCGGGAGGATGGCTGTAGCGCTGTAGGCCATATCAGGGCATGCGAGCACACTGAGCTGTCGGGTGCAGGGAGCGAGGCACACTTCAGCAGCGACCGGACTGCCGCCAACACGGTTGAGGCAGGCAATCCTGTTTGGGAAACGCGCTGACTTGTTGCGACATTCTTTCTCGTAATCTTGATCTCATCTGATCTTGCGCCTATAATTTCCTGTTCGGATAAAGGGTGCACGAGTACTACGGAGAGCAAACGGGAGGGCCCACGATGAACCACGATCTGGGGAGCATCGCAGCGGCGCTAGTCGCCGAGGGGAAGGGTATTCTGGCGGCGGACGAGACCGTGCCCACATTGACCAAGCGGTTCGATGCGCTCGGAATCCATTCCACCGAGCAAAGCCGGCGCACCTACCGTGAAATGCTCTTCACCTCCGCGGGCGCGTCCGAGTTCATCAGCGGCGTCATCATGCACGACGAGACCATCCGCCAGAAGAGTTCCGGCGGGACGCCGTTCACTCAGGTCCTCTCCAGCCAGGGGATCCTGCCCGGGATCAAGGTTGACACAGGCGCGAAGCCGCTTGCCGGCTCTCCCGAGGAGACAGTCACCGAAGGGCTCGACGGGCTGCGGGATCGCCTCTCCGAATACCGCGGCATGGGCGCCCGCTTCGCGAAGTGGCGGGCAGTCATACGCATTGCGGAGACGCTGCCGAGCGCCGCGTGCGTGAGTGCCAACGCACACGCCTTAGGGCGGTACGCCGCGCTTTGCCAGGAGCAGCAACTCGTGCCAATCGTTGAACCGGAGGTGTTGATGGAGGGATCGCACACGATCGAGCGCTGCGAGGATGTCACTGGCGTGGTCCTTCACGCCGTGTTCCGTGCCCTGTTCGAACAGCGTGTCGTGCTGGAGTTCATGCTGCTCAAGCCCAACATCGTGATCGCGGGTGAGGACTACTCTCGTCCGGTTCCCTTGCGGGACGTCGCAGGCGCCACGCTCCGCTGCTTGCGCCGGCACGTGCCCGCGGCGGTTCCCGGCATCGTGTTCCTGTCGGGTGGTCAGAACGACCGGGCGGCCACCGCCCACCTCAACGCGATCAACCAACTGCCCGGGCCAAAGCCTTGGAAGATCAGTTTCTCCTACGGGCGCGCACTCCAGGATCCGGCGCTGGAGGCGTGGCATGGACGCGACGAGGAGCTGAAGATGGGCCAACAGGCCCTTTACCACCGGGCTCGCTGTAACGGCGCGGCTAGTCTTGGGACGTACACCGATGAGATGGAGGCGGCATAGGTGGGCTTTGGTAGTCCGCCGCATCACGACCAGCCGGGCGGTGGAGTATGGGCACAAGCCGCACTACCTCGAGGGAGCGAAGCTGAACGAGATGCCCCCATGCCTTTAGATATGTCCGTCGTGAACGACCTGACCCGCTTCCATGGGCCAGGCGACGTCATCGACCGGTTGCCGCGGCTGGCAGCTTGAGCCGCTTACTTCAAGCAGACCATCCGTCACGATCTGATCGAGCACAGGGGGTACATCGCATTACACGGCGGCGACCTGACCGAAATCGCGGGCGGAGTGTCGGGACAAGCAACGGCCTTGGGAGCGCTGCGATCGACGGCGGCTGACAGCGTCTAAGCCAGGAGAGCTGGACGTGAACGTATTCGTGATCAGGCATGGGGAGACCGAGTGGAGCCTGAGCGGGCAACACACAGGTACAACAGATCTCCCCTTGACCGACAACGGACGACGACAGGCAGAACGGACGCGTCCGGTGTTGGCGCGGCAGACGTTCGCGCTCGTTCTCGTAAGCCCACTACAGCGCGCACGGGAGACTTGTGAGTTGGTGGGTCTCGGCGCCGGCGCCATCGTCGACCCAAGCTTGATCGAGTGGGACTACGGCGAATACGAGGGGCTGACGCCCCAGCAAATCCAGGCGAAAAGACCGGGCTGGTTGATTTTCCGGGATGGATGCCCGGGGGGCGAGACGCCGAGGCAAGTTGGCGCGCGTGTGGATCAAGTCGTGACGCGGGCGCGGGCTGCGAACGGCGACGTTGCTCTGTTCGCGCATGGGCACGTACTGCGCGTGCTTGCGGCGCGTTGGATCGGGCTTCCACCGCGAGCCGGACAACATTTTCTTCTGAATACCGGTACGTGGAGCGTTCTCACTTACTATCGGGAGATACCCGCAGTAAGGATCTGGAATGGACATGTCGCCGACTAGGCCGCGGGAAAGTTGTCGGCGGTGGTTGCAGTGACGATTGCCTTCGAAGCCGGTGTCGTCGTTTGAGTGGGAAAACGTTGATGGCAAAATCAATTCACGGCGATAGCGCGCCCGAGCCGACGAGACACAGTAGCGCTCCTGAATCGATGGATCCGGCCCCCACCGTCGCTTTGCTCTCTAACGGTCGCTACAGTGTCATGCTCACTGCTACAGGAGCCGGTTGGGGCACATGGAAGGACCTTGACGTTACCCGGTGGCGAGAGGATGTCACCCGCGATTGTTGGGGCCAGTTTTGCTACGTCCGAGACCAGACGGACAACACTCCATGGTCCATCGGCAAGCAACCTCTTTTCCGACCTCATAATATCTACACGCATACGTTTCATGGAGACAGGGCCGAGTTTCGCTGTCGAGCCGAAGACATCGAAATTTACTGGAAAGTATGCGTCGCACCAGATGTCGACGCAGAAGTGCGGGCACTTACGATTGTCAACCATGGCAGGAAGGCACGAACCCTCGAACTAACCAGCTATTCCGAGGTCTGTCTGAACAATCGCCGCGCGGACAGAGCACATCCGACGTTTGCCAAGCTCTTCGTGGAAACGCAGTACGACGAGGCGACCGGCGCCTTGTTTGCGCGTCGCAGGCCGCGCGATGCGAAAGAAAAACCGATCTGGGCGGTTCATGTTTCGTCGTCGAGTCAACAGGTCGGCCAAGTGGTCGAGTATGAGACTGATCGACGCAAATTCCTTGGACGCGGCCGCACGGCAGAAAATCCCACCATATTTGACGCGGGGGCAGCTCTATCCGGCACGACCGGCCCGGTTCTCGATCCCGTCTTCTGCCTGCGAAGGACGGTCCATCTGGAAGCGGGTGATACGGCGCGCGTAGCCTTTGTGACGGGCGCCGGCGACAACCATCAGGCGGTCCGCGCGATCGCAGAGCGATTCTCAAGTATCGATGCCGTCGATAAGACGTTCCGCGAGGCATCGGAAACTTATCAAGCTGAGCTTCACGACCTAAAGCTGACTCTCGATAAGGTCTCTTTGTTTAATCGCCTGGTTGGAAGTATCGCATTTGCAAATCCGGCTTTGCGGCAGGCGACGGCGTTCAAGAAAAATTACTTCTTCGATCGCGCAGCTCTTTGGTCGCACGGGATATCCGGTGACCTTCCGATCGTGCTGGTTCGCATCGAAGGCAACGGGGATAAGACGCTCGTTCGCGAAGTGACAAAGGGGCACGGGTTTATCCGCCGCAGAGGTTTGCAATTTGACCTTGTGTTGCTTGATACACGCGGCGCCAGTAGCGCAAAGCAATTGGTCAAGAGACTGCAAGCCGGAAAGGCAGCCGAAACGCTAGGCAAACCAGGAGGAATCTTCGTCTTGTCGGCGGGCACGGCCTCAGACGATCAAATCACAGCGATCGCCGCCGCTGCGCGCGTCATCCTTTCAAGCAACTCTGGTTCACTGGCCAATCAGCTTGATCGACCATACGCAGTTGAAGTTGAAACGCCTCCGGGTCGAATATCCGCGGCTCGAGCGGGCGAGACACTCACGCGCCCTGCTGCGATCCCGCCCAAGGATTTGTTGTATTGGAACGGTTTCGGGGGCTTCGCCCCTGACGGGCGCGAGTACGTCATTGTGGTCGACGGCGTCAATTCGCAAGCGCCGTCCCTGCCGCCGGCGCCTTGGAGCAACGTCATCGCAAACCCGAGTCTTGGCTGCCTGACGACTGAAGCCGGGCTTGGGTACACTTGGTCGGGCAACAGCCAGATGAACCGGCTGACGCCTTGGTCGAATGACCCGGTTTCAGATACACCTGGTGAGGTCGTCTACTTGCGGGACGAAGAAACCGGAGAGATCTGGACGCCAACGCCCTTGCCACTGGGACATCGAGCCGTCGTGACCGTTCACCATGGCCAAGGCTACAGCCGGTATGAAAGTATCAGCCGAGCTTTGGATCACAAGTTGACGGTGTATGTCCCGCCTAACGGTGAGATCAAGATCGTGCATCTCGAATTGACGAACGATGACTCTCGACCTCGCCAAATATCGGCAACATATTTCGCCGAGTGGGTTCTGGGGACACATCGTGAAGACGCTGCGATGCAAGTCGTCTGCGAACGCGATGTCGAATCGGGAGCCATCGTGGCGCACAACGCATGGGGCGGTGATTTTGCCGGGAAACTGGCGTTCGTGGCCGCCAGTCAGGTTGCGAGTTCAGCCACTTCCGATCGCGCGGAGTTTCTTGGCAAATACGGCTCGGTGTCTCGGCCCGCTGCATTGCAGCGGACCAGTCTGGCAGAAAGATTCGGAACCCTGGAAGATCCCTGCGCCGCGCTGATGGTGGACATTTTGTTAGAGCCTGGCGACACCAAGGACGTTATTTTTGTTCTTGGACAAGCTGCCGGCCTCGAGCAGGTCCGCCGACTTGTTCGCGAACATGCAGACGTCGACCGCGCTCGCGAAAGTTTCGCCGCTTTATCTCGTCAGTGGGACGACATCCTAAATGCAACGCAGGTCTCAACGCCGGACATTGGCTTCAATCTGATGATGAACCGGTGGCTGCTTTATCAGGTCCTGTCTTGTCGCGTTTGGGCGCGCTCTGGCTTTTACCAGTCGGGGGGCGCGTACGGCTTTCGCGACCAACTTCAGGACGTCATGGCGTTGGTCCACTGCGCGCCGAACGAAACCCGCTCACACATCCTGCGAGCGGCGGCACGGCAGTTTGAGGAAGGTGACGTTCAGCACTGGTGGCATCCTCCGTCCGGCATTGGCGTGCGCACACGCATGACCGACGATCTATATTTCCTTCCCTTTGTCGTTCACCACTATGTTTCGACAACCGGCGACATCGGTTTGCTCGATGAGCAGATTCCGTTCATTAGGTCCCCCCTCCTGAAGAAGGACCAGGACGAGGACTTCAACCGGCCGGACACCAGCGAACAAATCGCTGCAATCTATGAGCACTGCATTCGAGCCCTGGAACACGGGTTCCGTCTAGGCCGCCACGGCTTGCCGCTCATGGGAACGGGCGACTGGAACGACGGCATGAACAAGGTCGGCGCGGAGGGCAGGGGTGAAAGCGTCTGGAACGGGTGGTTCTTTCTTACAGTCCTGAAGTCGTTTGCCACGATTTCGGCCGCTCGTGGGGATGAGAGCTGCGCCGCGTGGTGCCGCGAAAGAGCCGAAACCTTGCGCGTGGCCTTGGAAGCCAACGCCTGGGACGGTACTTGGTATCGCCGAGCCTATTTCGACGATGGCACTCCGCTCGGGTCGTCGCTCAACGATGAATGTCAGATCGATGCCATTCCACAGGCTTGGGCTGTCATTTCCGGCGAGGCCGATGTGGAACGTGCTTCAACGGCAATGCACGCGGTTCACGAAAGGCTTGTGCGACAGGAGGACAAGCTGATTGCGCTATTCGAGCCCCCATTTGACAATGGCCCACTGCAACCTGGCTACATCAAGGGTTATGTTCCCGGTATCCGCGAGAATGGCGGCCAGTACACCCATGCAGCCGCGTGGGTTGTTTGGGCCACAGCCTTGCAGGGCGATGGTGATCGCGCCATGCATCTGTGGAACTTGATCAATCCGATTTGCCACGGAGCGACGAGAGATCAGGTCGAACGCTACATGGTAGAGCCATATGTGGTCAGCGCCGACGTGTATGGCGCGCCGCCGCATACGGGACGTGGTGGTTGGACATGGTACACGGGTTCAGCCAGCTGGTTATATCGAGCAGGGCTGGAGGCTATTCTTGGCCTTCGACGTGAAGGTCAGTTCCTCCTGTTCCAGCCATGTGTTCCCGCAAGCTGGTCGGACTATGAAATCACCTATCGGCACGGTCGTGCGACTTATGAGATTCGCTTTGACAATTCGTCCGGGGCTGGCCGAGGAGTACGCTCGGTGATGATGGATGGGGTCCTTTTGCCAAACGGAAATGTTCCCCTCACAGACGAAGACCTGACACACGAGGTTCGCGTGTTAATCGGTTAGTGGCCACGATTGATCGTTGAGTTGGCGGCCCAGGTCCACCGACGTTACCTTCCGCAGGGGTTTAGCGAGCCCCGAGGGCAGAGAAACGCCAGCCGATATCGTTGAGGACCGACCAGCCGGGAAAGATCGGTCCTGCCTACAACTCAGCGCCGAGCGCTTCCGGCATTAGCGTCAAATCCGATCGGCACCGATGGCAAATCAGGCCGGCCTCCAATTTCTAGAGGGGCACCGACTCGAACAGTCCCCGCAAAACCGAAGCGCTTCGGTGGAGCGCCGCGCGCTCCTGTGCATCGAGTTCAGGATAGAGATCGGCGGTCACCCCTTCGCGCCCCACGATCCGAGGAATTGACAGCGCAACATCCTGAACCCCCTCCGTGTTCTCGGTAACGATCGAAACAGAGAAGACCGCCTGCTCATCTTGCCTTATCGCGCCGATGAGCCGAGCGAGGCCGGCTGCGATGCCGTAGTAGGTGGATCCCTTTCCCCGGATAATTGTATAGGCAGCATTTCTGGTCCTGTCGTCGATCTCTGCTCGGACTGAGTCTGTGATCGGGGCTCCGACCTGTGTAGCGAAGGTCGCAATCGGAACCGCTCCTGCGCGGGCGCTGGACCAAGCCAGTACTTGGCTGTCGCCATGTTCTCCGAGCACATATGCGTGGATGGAGCGAGGCGAGACGTGGAGATGCGCTCCCAGCAAACTGCGAAACCGCGCTGTATCAAGGATAGTGCCTGATCCAATCACGCGGCCTGCCGGCAGGCCTGAAATCACCTGTGTGATCTGGGTCATTATGTCGACCGGGTTCGATGCGACCAAAAGGATCACATCGGGACAAACGCGCATGATTTCGCCGATGATATCTCGAAAGATTGCGGCGTTCCGTCCGAGAAGGTCAGTCCTTGTCTCACCGGGGCGCTGCGCGGACCCCGCTGCAATGATGACTATTCCTGCATTTCGAAGCCGGTCGTAGTCCCCGCTCGCAATCGACGTGCCGGAGGCAAACGGGAGAGCATGGGCGATATCCAGAGCGTGTGCCTCGGCCAAAGCCGAATCCAAATCAACCAGCACAACCTCGCTAGCCACCCCGCGCAGGCCAAGTGCATATGCAGCCGCACTGCCCACCATCCCAGCTCCGACAATGCCGACTTTCATCTTCGTCCCTCCTGCGCGGAACACTTCGTATTCTAGACCATCGCTCGAAAGACCCAAATGGTCGTAGCGATAGTGACGTTGCACGGAAGGTTTCCTTGGCTTGGGAGACCAAGATAGGGCCGGTGGCACGCGGGCTCTTCGGGGCGGTCCATGCTGCGACACGATCTTCCGGGCGTATTGATGCCATTGTAGCGAATGCGCCGCCTTCGATTTCAACGGCGACGCCGTCTATGAGCGTGGCCTGTATCGGACCTAGCAGCGGCTCCACCCAGTTCGATGCTCTGAAGGCCTTCGGTGCGTTCTATTACGAAATTGGTGGTTGTGCCGAAGAGTATGGCCACGCTGTCGAAGACCAACCCCAAAGCCACGCGCGGAGTCCGGCGCGATGTTAATTCACCGGCCCTGTATTGTGTCATTGGACCTAGGCTGCAGGTTTGCCGGTAACCTTCTCTACCGTCTCCAGGCCGACGGCGGCGAGCACGGCGTTGTTGGCGTCGCCTTCGGAGAAGGCCAGGAAGTTGCGCCCCATGCGGTGGTCGT
>NZ_JBVVQC010000045.1:8779-36606 GCF_055811515.1 Mesorhizobium sp. WSM4841 | reverse complement strand
CGGCGCGCCGCCCTCGTTGGTGAGGCGTATATAGTCGGCAGCCGTCCAAAGTGTCAACAACCATTTCCGTCTTTTTTACGGAGAACTGTTACCCTTTCTGCGTCCCAGTTCAGGGTGCACCACACCATGTCTTAGGTACGATTTGTTACCTCTGTCTCCGGGCTGGACAACTTCCGGTAGACCGGCTGGATTGCCACGATCCGAAGGTTCCCACCATGAAAATTTGAACCGCACGGGACCAGGAACTCACCTGCCCCCATGCGGCGGAGCCGTCTCCGGTCCTGTGAGCTTATGTGGGAACAAAACAGGAAAATTCAAGGATCATGGCTGGAACCATTCGGCCCGGCTGTTAGTTCCATCAGCGAAGAACGGGACCGCCGAGCGAGCGTCGCAGCGCGACAGGCCTGAGGCCCTCAATAAGTCCTTCAGACCAATATCGGTCGACGACCGCAGGGCGCTGGTGCCGTTCTGGGCGCAAACAGGGAGATTCACCATGAAAGTCGCTGAGATAATGACCCCCAACGTCCATCTCGCCAGTCCTGACGAGTCGCTGCAGAAAATCGCGAAACGAATGGCGGTTGACGATGTCGGATTCCTCCCCGTCGGAGAAAACGACCGACTCGTCGGAACGATCACCGACCGTGACATCGTCGTGCGTGCGGTCGCCGAAGGCAAAAACGGCAACGCGACGGTCCGCGACGTGATGACTGAGGATGTCAAATACTGCTTCGAGGACGAAGATATCGAGCACGTCGTCCAGAACATGGGCGATATCCAGGTCAGGCGGTTGCCTGTCCTCAATCGCGACAAGCGCCTGGTGGGCGTGGTCTCGCTCGCGGACGCGGCGCTGAAGGAAGATCCGGCAACCGTCGGCATCGCGATGTCCGGCGTGGTCGTACCCGGCGGCGCACACGCGACGTAAGCGTGTTGCCCGGCAGGCGAGATCGGACTGAGTTCAGCGGCCCGCATTAGCGCTGTCGCGTCTCAAAGCGACGGCTCGACCGGCCCTAAATCCGGCCTTCCTGTCATATTGCCCGGGAGCGTCGATGATGCTCCCGGCTGCACCAGTATCTTGCACGTTTCCGCTTGCGCTCTTGGCCGTGGCTCAGAGCTACGATTGGGCGATGTCAGTTCGGTGCCACCGCGGTATCGCCCAGCACCACACCCTTGGCAGCCTGTTCGATGACCTCGGCTACGGCCTGCGGCTGGGTAAGGAACACCACATGGCTGCCTTTGACCTCGGTCGTGACCGCCCCAATGCGATCGGCGGTGCTCCGAAGCAGTTCGGGCGCAATAGCGCCGTCCTCAGTCGCGACAACGTACCAGCTTGGCTTGGTCTTCCACGCCGCCGTCGTCACCTTGGCCTCAAGCGCCTTCATAGCGATCGGCACCTGGGAGTCGCGCAGGGAATGCGGCGTCGGCATTGTTGGCATCCCCGGCAAAGCCGGCCTTAAACGTCTCAGTCTTCAGGCACGCGAAGCCATCGGGCTGCACGTCAGGCTGAAAGTTCGGCGGCGGAGGAACCTCGGCATATTGGTCCAGCGTGGATTGACCGACATCTGGAGCGAAGGCAGCGACATAGACGAGGCCCGCAACATTGGCAGCGTCGCCGGCTGGTCGTAGACGCCTCGCCATCCAGTTCCGTCGGCAAAGGCGCCGTGGACGAGAATGATATTGCGGAGCGGCGCGCTCTGTGCGTCGGCAGCAGTTGCCGAAAGCGTCAGCGCACCGACGGCGATCGCTAGGGATTTGATCATGGCAGTTTCTCCAGTTGGACTTTGCTGTTGATAGGACAATCATGATCTACCCCCAAGGATGTGGCTTCATTATCGAGTGGATTCGGACATCAATGTCTCAAAATGAGAGACAATCCGAATTTGCTGGAGGACTCATATGCTGCGCGACTTCAGCGATACGGTCGCTTTCGTAAAGGTGGTGCAGGAAGGGAGCTTCACAGCGGCGGCGCGCATGCTCAAGGTGCCGAAGACACGGGTCAGCCGAAAGGTGCAGGAGCTGGAATCCAGACTGCACACACAACTGCTGAATCGGACAACGCGCAGCCTGAAGCTGACTGAAGCGGGCGCGGTATATTTCCAGCACTGCGAGCGAGTCGTGAAGAATCTGGAGGATGCGGAGAACGCAGTGGCGGAGTTGCAGCAACATCCGCGCGGGTGGCTTCGGATTACAGCCCCGTACTGGCTGGCAACTCGCGTCCTCGCTCCGCTGCTCACCGAGTTTCGCCGCTTCTATCCAGAGGTGTTCCCGCAATTGCTTCTTGGGCACGAGGTCGTCGATCTTGTCACCAAGGACATCCACGTCGCTTTCCGGCTCCAGGAAGGCACCCTGCCCGATTCCACGCTCACGGCTCGGCGGCTCGGCGCATTACCGATGGGCATCTATGGAGCCCCGACCTACCTGGAACGTGCGGGAATGCCACAGCATCCTTCGGAGCTGGCAGAACATGCCTGTCTGTTGACAGAATTCTATTTCAATCGTCCGGCTGTAGAATGGCCCCTGTCGAGCGGCGGCGAGCAGTCCCAGTTCAAAGTACGAGCAGTGGCCGTCGCCAGCGATCCAGAGGCTCTTCACGGGTTCCTGCTGGAGGGAGTTGGCCTGTTCATGACCAACCATGTGCGCGTCAAGTCGGACGTTGCGGCTGGAAGACTGGTTCGTGTCCTGCCCGAGTGGGCAGGGCCCGAACCGACCCTCTATGCGATCCGGCCAGGAGGCGGCGTTCAGCCGCCCAAGGTTAAAGCATTCTTGGACTTCCTCATTCCGCGGCTCGACTTGAAGAGGATTGATAGCAAAGGGAGGCACATCTGAAGCCGATCCTGCGCACCAAGCGCTTCTTCCGCCGCATCGCCGGACGTTAAACTGACCCACTACCCCCTTTTGCAGTAGCCGGCTGATGCAGTTTGACTCAGGCGTAGCCCTACCAACGTTACGCCGATTTAATGTGCAAGCGAGCAGGAGAATTGCCATAAAGCTTTGATATCGACGAGTCATCCTGCGTGTCGGAGTGTGCCGTCGCGTCTACTTCACCTTGGGAACCGTAGGCGGTATATTTGCCAACCGGAGCGCCGATGGCCACCTGGAAACAGATCGTATTTGCACTTGTGATCCTCGTCGCGGCTGCGGCCGCCTGGGTTCGCTTTTTTCCAGGCGCGCCGGATGTGCTGGCGCGCTGGGGCATCGACTGGGCTTATGCCGCAACGCCACCAACGGGCGCCGTCGATAACGCCGGGCAAGCAGGCAGCAGCAACGCCGCCGGCCAGCGGGTGACTATCGTTGCATTGCCGGCGTCCGCCGCCATCATCAACGATCGCCTGCAGGCGATCGGCACCGGCCGCGCCAACGCCTCGGTGACGGTCAATCCCTACAGTTCCGGCCGCCTCGTAGAATTCCTGGTCGAGTCCGGCGCGCATGTCGAAAAGGGGCAGGTGATCGCCACCCTCGATTCCGACACCGAGGTGATCGCACAGGACCGCGCCAAAGTTGCTTTGCAGGACGCGCAGGCCAAGCTCGTCCGGGTCAAATCGCTGCGGGCTTCCAACGCTGCGACAGCGGTCGCCGTTGCCGATGCCGAAGTGGTGCTGGCCAATGCCAAGCTGGCGCTTCGGGATGTGGAACTGGCCTTGCAGCGCCGCTCGATCGTCGCACCGATCGCCGGTGTCGTCGGCATCCTGCCGATTGCCGCCGGCAACTATGTGACCAGCCAGTCGGCGGTCGCCACCCTCGACGACCGCTCCAGCATACTGGTCGAATTCTGGGTGCCGGAGCGCTTCGCCGCCGCCGTCAAGATCGGCGTGCAATTGTCGGCGACGCCGATTGCCAATCCCAACAAAGCCTATACCGGTACGGTTTCCGCTATCGACAACCACATCGATGAAGCCAGCCGTACCCTCCTGGTCAAGGCAAAGATCGCCAACCCGGCCGATTCGCTGCGTGCCGGCATGTCCTTCCAGATCTCCATGAAATTCCCCGGCGACAGCTATCCGGCGGTCAGTCCGCTGGCGATCCAGTGGGGTTCGGACGGCGCCTATATCTGGGCCATCGTGGACGGCAAGGCCAAGCGGGTGGCCGTGCGCATCATCCAGCGCAACACCGAGACCGTGCTGATCGACGCCCCGATCGTCAGCGGCGACTTGGTGGTGACCGAAGGCACCCAGAGCGTCAGCGAAGGCGGCGAGGTCCGCATCGCCGGCGAAGAACAGCGCGCCGCGGACGCCGACGGCTGATGACCGCAACCAACAACGCCGCCGGCGACACAGGCTTCACCGCGCTGTTCATCCGCAGGCCGGTGATGGCCTTGGTCTTGAACACGCTGATCGCGGTCGCCGGCCTTGCTGCCTTCTACGGTGTCGAGGTCCGCGAACTGCCTGATGTCGATCGCGCCGTCGTCACCGTTAACACGACCTTTGAAGGCGCTGCGGCCGAGACCGTCGACCGCGAATTGACCGACGTGATTGAGGGCGCGGTCGCCCGCGTCTCCGGTGTGAAGTCGATCTCGTCCACCTCGTCCTTCGGCACGAGCCGCGTCACCATCGAATTCAACGACGGCGTCGACCTCGACGTCGCCGCCTCCGATGTGCGCGATGGCGTTGGCCGCGTCGTCGACCAGATGCCTGACACGGCGGATGCGCCGCGCATCGTCAAGGCCGACGCCAATTCCGAGCCGGTGATGCGGCTGGCTGTCACCTCCGACACAATGTCGGTGCAGGACATGACGGTGCTGGTCCAGGACCAGATCGAGGACGAGCTTGCCGCCGTGCCCGGCGTTGCCGACGTCCAGGTCTATGGCGACCGCGACAAGATCTTCCGCATCGATGTCAACCAGAACAAACTTGCCAGCCTGGGCTTCACCGTCGCCGACCTGAGGACAGCGCTGGCTTCGGTCGCTTTCGATTCGCCGGCCGGTTCGATCACCACGACCAACCAGGACCTGATCGTGCGTCCGACGGCGGACGTGACCACGCCGGAGGAGTTCGAAAACATCATCATCGGCGGCACGACCCGCATCCGCGACGTCGCCACCGTCACGCTCGGCCCCGACATCGGCCAGACCACATTGCGCTCGAACGGCAAGACCGGCATCGGTCTCGGCATCATCCGCCAGGCGGAATCGAACACGCTGGATATTTCGACCGGCGTCAGGGCCGCGGTCGCCACGCTGCAGGCGGATCTGCCCCAGGGCATGTCGATCAAGGTCACCAGCGACGATGCGGTCTTCGTCAACGGCGCGGTGCATGAAGTCGAAATCGCACTCGGCCTGTCCGTCTCCATCGTGCTGATCGTCATCTACGTGTTTCTCCTCGACTGGCGCGCGACGCTGATTCCGGGGCTTGCGATGCCGGTCGCCATGATCGGGACGATCGCCGCCATCTATCTCGCCGGCTTCTCGGTCAACATATTGACGCTGCTCGCCCTGGTGCTGGCGACGGGCCTGGTCGTCGATGACGCCATCGTCGTTCTCGAAAATATCGTGCGACGACGCAACGAAGGCATGGGGCCACGCGCCGCGGCCGTGCTTGGCGCCCAGGAAGTGTTCTTCGCCGTCATCGCCACGACGCTGACGCTGGTCGCCGTGTTCGTGCCGATCTCCTTCCTGCCCGGCCAGACCGGCGGCCTGTTTCGCGAATTCGGCTTCGTTCTCGCAATATCGGTGCTTCTGTCCGCCGTCGTGGCGCTGACCTTTTGTCCGATGCTTGCCTCGCGCATGCTGTCGGTCGCGCCGCTTCATCACGAAGGCGGCAGCGGCATCGGCGCCCGCATCGGCGGCGCGCTGAACAGGCTCTACCGGCGCTGCCTGCGCACCTGCCTCGATGCGCCGTGGATCGTGCTCCTGGTCGCGCTGCTGTTTGGAGCCACCGCCTTCACGCTGTTCGGCACGATTCGCCAGGAACTGACGCCGACCGAGGATCGTGCCGTCGTGCTCATGCGCGTCGACGCGCCGCAAGGCGTCAGCCTCGACTACACGACGCAGCAGATGCAGAAGATCGAAAAACTGATCCAGCCGCTGCGCGATTCCGGCGAAATCCGCAACACCTTCGAGAGCGCCGGCCGGAACGGCGCCTACAACGCCGGCTTCATGGTGATGACGCTGGCGCCATGGGACGAGCGCGACCGCAGCCAGCAGCAGATCATGGCCGACATCAGCCGGCTCACCCGGCAGGTGCCGAGCGTGCGCGTCTTTCCGATACAGCCCAACAGCCTCGGTATTCGCGGCGCCGGCAACGGCCTGCAGTTCGCGCTGGTCGGCAACAACCGTGCGGCGCTCGGCGACGCTGCGGTGAAGATCATCGCCGAGATGCAGAAGGATCCCCGCTTCCAGTCGCCGCGGCTCTCCGTCGACCCGACGCAACCCCAACTTTCCGTCGCCATCGACCGCGAGCGCGCTTCCGACCTCGGCATCGACATTACCGGGCTTGCCGATACCTCCCAGGCCATGCTCGACGGCAATGATGTCGTCGACGTCTATATCGCCGACCGCAGCTACGGGGTGAAGCTAGTCTCGACGACCAACCCGATCAACGATCCGACCGATTTGGAGAACATCTTCCTGAAGACGGCCGACGGCCGCTTCGTGCCGATGTCGACCATCGCCACTTTGACCGAGCGCGCCGTGCCGCCCTCGCTGACCCGCGAGCAGCAGCAGCCGTCGGTGGCGATCACCTCCAACCTCAGCGGCGATTTCGCACTCGGCCAGGCGCTGACCCGCGCCGAGGCAATCGCCACACCGCTTCTGCCGCCGGGCAGCCGCATCGTTCCGTTGGCCGAGGCGGCGACGCTGGGTGAGACCAACAGCGCCATGATCACCATCTTCGGCTTCTCGCTGGTCATCATTCTTTTGGTGCTCGCCGCACAGTTCGAGAGCTTCGTCAGCGCGGTCATCATCATGGCGACGGTGCCGCTCGGTCTTGCCTGCGCGATCTTTGCCCTTTTGCTCAGCGGCACCAGCCTCAACGCCTACAGCCAGATCGGCCTGGTGCTTCTGGTCGGCGTGATGGCCAAGAACGGCATTCTGATCGTCGAGTTCGCCAATCAGTTGCGCGACCGCGGGCTCGGCGTGCGCGAGGCGATCGAGCAGGCCTCCACCATCCGGCTGCGGCCGGTGGTGATGACGATGATCTGCACCGTGCTCGGCGGTGTGCCGCTGGTGCTGGCGAGCGGCGCCGGCGCCGAGGCGCGCATCGCGCTCGGCTGGGTGATCGTCGGCGGCCTGGGTTTGGCCACCGTGTCGACGCTGTTCCTGACGCCGGTCGCCTATCTCCTGCTCGGCCGCTTCGTCACGCCCAAGGTGGAAGAGGCATCGCGGCTGAAGCGCGAGCTCGAGGAAGCCGCCTACACCAATGTCGACCCGGCGGAGTAGGTTCGCGTCAGGCAGCCTTCAACATCGCGGCGGGAAGGTGTTCTCGGGCATCCAGCACCTCCATGCCGACGATGTGACCCTCAGCATCATAGTCGAGGACTATGCCTGCGGAAACTTCCTCGCTTTCCTGAATCGCTTCCGAGGAAAAACGGATGTAGGCAGCATTAGCTTCCGGGTCATATTCGAGTTTGAGTGTCATTTCGGCCTTCTCGCCCCGCGATCGAAGTAGACAGACAGTATACGGATTTCCTCAGGCGTTACCACACAGACGACGCGCAGGATGCGATTGCCATTTTCGGGCACCCGCTTGTACAGACGTATCACCGAGGTGTCTTTCACATCCGCCGCTTGCCAATCCGGTTCCCACACAGCTCGTTCGATCCAGCGTTGTCGAGCGAACGTTCACGAATGACTGTCTCGGCATGGTTGGTATACAGCAGCGGGCGTTTCGCAATCATTCCGCAGCCATATCCCGATCAACACCGTGCCGCCGGGCCCGGCCAGTCAGCCAACACGCGCCCCATCGCCTCGGTTTAGGCACTTTACCCGTGGCAAGGAATGATCGTACTTCGGGAAGCCTTGTCAACGCGAGCCATTTCGTCTGGACAAGGGGGCAGGAGCGAGGGAATTATCCGGAGGAAATTGCAATGAGCTATCTGGACGAGCTGTTTTCGGTGGCCGGCAAGACCGCGCTGGTGACCGGGGCTGCGACCGGCATCGGCCGCATGGCTGCAACCGCTTTGGTCAGGGCCGGCGCAACCGTGATGATCGCCTCGCGCAAGGGCGAGGATTGCATCAGGGTTGCCGGCGAACTGAACGGCCTCGGCGGCTCCGGCCGGGCCGAAGGCTTTGCCGGCGATGTCTCCAGCGAAGCTGGCATCGCAGCGCTGGTCGATGAGGTCAAGGCGCGGGCCGAGCGGCTGAACATCCTGGTCAACAATGCCGGCGTTTCCTGGGGCGCGCCGCTGGAAAGCTTCCCCTACCATGCCTGGGCCAAGGTGTTCGGCGTCAACGTCACCGCCGTCTTCCATCTGACGCGCGAGCTTCTGCCGCTGCTCGACGCCGCCGCCAGCGATGCCGATCCGGCCCGGGTGATCAATCTGGGTTCGGTGATGGGCACGCAGCCATTGGCCGACGACGCCTACTCTTACGCTGCGTCGAAGGCTGCTGTTCATCATCTGACGCGCACCTTGGCGATCGAGTTCGCCGCCCGCCGCGTCACCGTCAACGCGTTCGCGCCCGGCCCCTTCCAGAGCCGGATGACCGCCTTCGCCACCGCGACCGAGGACCAGGCCAAGCATGTCGGCGGCCATGTTCCGATCGGCCGCATCGGCGCGCCGGATGACATTGCCGGCGCAACGCTCTATTTGTGCAGCCGTGCCGGCAGCTATGTCACCGGCGCCATCCTGCCGATCGATGGCGGGCAGTCGGTGCAGCATGGGCTGACACTGTTCAAGGAATGAAGCCGCTCGCGTTCCGGACGGTTGAAATGGAGGACATCAGCGTGGAACCGATCAGTCTCGATGTGCTTCTGGCCAGCGTCGGCAAGGAAGTCGGCGTGTCGCCCTGGCGGGTGGTCTCGCAGCGCATGATCGACCAATTCGCCGATGCCACCGACGACCACCAGTTCATCCATTGCGATCCGGAGCGCGCCAAGCGCGAGACGCCGTTCGGCGGCACCATCGCGCATGGCTTCCTGTCGCTTTCGCTTTTGTCGGCGATGACCTTCGAGACCATGCCGCCGCTCGAAAACAGCAAGATGGGCGTCAATCATGGCTTCGATTCGCTGCGCTTCCTGGCGCCGGTGAAGACCGGCGCGCGCATCCGCACCCGATTCGTGCTGGCCGACGTCAAGGTCAGGCCGTCGGGCTGGGTGCAGACGGCGCATGATGTGACCATCGAGATCGAGGGGTCGAAAAAACCGGCGCTGACCGCGCGCTGGCTGACGCTGACATTGATCGAACGCCAGCCAGAAGCGGCTTGAGTGGCGAACGCTGGTAACCCTGTTACGGCGATCATCTTGTCCGATTCCGTACAGCGTATATAATTTAGCCAGCCACTAACAATAAAGGCAGGCGAAAATTGCCGCTCAGCGTCCAGACACGCCGCGAGAAACAAAAGGCCGAACTGCGCTCCGAACTTGTCGATGCGGCGCACAAGCTCGTGCAGGAGGAAGGCTATGAAGGCCTCACCATACGCAAGCTGGCCAAGCGCGTCGGCTATGCACCGATGTCGGTCTATTCCTATTTCGCCGACAAGCAGGACATTCTGTTCGCGCTGGCCGAGGATGCGTTCGAGACTCTGGCAAAGCGTATCGAGGATCACCCGGCCGACGATCCGATCGAGGCGCTGCGGGTGGTGATGACCGAATACGCGGCCTTCGGCCTTGGCAACCCCAACGAGTATCGCACGGTGTTCATGACCGAAAAGGTCAAGCCCCCGGAAGGCAGGAACTTCGCCGAGATGCAAGAGGGCAACCCGTTGATGAAAGTGCTGATCAATAGGGTCGAGGCCTGCGTTGCCGCCGGCAGGCTGAAGGGCGACCCGCGCGCCATCGCCACCATGCTATGGGCGGTCGGTCACGGCACGATCTCGCTGCTGATCACCTTTCCTTTCTATCCGTTCGGCGACCAGCAGGCTTTCGTCAAGCGGATGTGCGACTTCACGCTTGCCGCGCTGGCCACCCAGGACGTGCCGCCGCTGACCGAGACGCGGGTCAACTGCTGCTGAAAGGTTCCTTCGGTTTCGGGTACCTGAAGATCGTGTACGGCACGGGTGAACGGCGCCGCGTGCGCAACTCGGCGCGCGCTGGTGCGACGCGATTCCCAACATCCACATAAAATTTTCGTACATGTACGACTTCTGGCTTGAACCCTCTGATTGCCGGGTGTATATGTACGCTTTACCGTACATGTACGGAAAATTCAGCGGTTGAACTGGAGACAGAAGATGAGAAAGCCGATCTTCGCCCTCGCGGCCGTCCTGGCATTCTCGGGCGCGGCCTTCGCCGGCCAGAGCCAGCCCGGCAAGCAGGCGCCGGCCGCAGCCTGCGCCGACATCAACATCGAGCTCGATTGCGACGCGACCGGATCGGTCGAAAAGTCAGGCTCGGCCACTCGCAACGGCTCGACTGAAAACAAGGGCCCGCGGCTCGGTATCGACATCGATCCGTGGATCGTGCCAAGCACGTTCTGAGGTTCGAAGACAAAAGGGCGACAGGAAATCCTGACCGCCCGTTTTCGTGGCCATTTCAGCCCGGCGCCGCTGGAGCCCGATGGAAGCTATTTCCTTCGCTTCTTCATTCCGGCCACGATCTTGGCCTTGCCGGGTCTTGCGGGAGCACCGGAAATGGAGGTCCCGGTGATTGACACGGGATCACTGGCCGGAAACGTGTCCTCAAGCCCTTCCTCGAGTTCCTCTTCAATGTTTGGTTCTTGGTGCTGCTCGTGTTCGAACGAGCGCACGGCCGGCGTCTTCTGGACCGGTGGATTCGGCGCCGATTTCGACGGCATCGACATTCTCCCTCGACTTGCTCCGGCAACAGCCGACCGCAGCGAGTATTCCTAAGCCGCTGCGTCGCCTGCCGCCTCCGACAGGAAAGTAAAGACATAATCGGAAAAGGAACGCCAGCATTCAACGCGGAACGCGTCGGTCGCGGTGCGCAGCAGCACGATTTCGACCTTGCCCAGAATGGTGCGCGACGCCGCGCCGACCGGAAAGGCGTCGAGCGACAGATCCTGCGGGCAGCCTGAATTGATCGTCGCCGCCGCTGCCGGGCCGGTGACCGATATGGCGACGTTGCGATGCGAGATGCCGACCGCAGAATGCAGCACTGTCACCTCGGCGCAGTCGGCGAGCGGGTCTCTTCCCACCTCATCGATGACCAGCCATTCGTCTGGCCCAAGCCACAACGCCGTGCGCCCGGCCTTCGCCGCCGAAGTTTTGGGCTTTCGCGGCAGGGTCACGCCGAGCGCCTTCGAAAGCGCCGCGACCGAGGCGTCCGGCGCGCGCAGCGAAATACGCTCCGCCGGCTGCAACACTGCAAGCGTAACGCCGGTTACGGAAAGCTCCTGGCCCGCGAGGACCGGCCGGCGTTCGACCGACGGCGCAGCGGCTGCAGATTTCTTCGCGGCAACCTTAGCCATTGAGGCGCTCCCCCTTCTCGTCGAAGAACACCATGCCCGTGACCTCCACCTCGATCGTCCCGTTGGGCATCGGCACGTAAAGCGTCTCACCCATCCGGTCGCGGCCGCCGGCAACCAGGGCCAGCGCGATCGAGCGACCGCAATTTTCCGACCAGTAGCTCGAGGTGACATGGCCGATCATGGTCATCGGGATCGCCTGCTTCGGATCGCCGACGATCTGCGCGCCTTCTTCCAGCACCACCTTAGGGTCTTTGGTCTTCAGGCCGACCAGCTGCTTGCGGCCCTTGGCGACAAGATCCGGCCGCGCCATGCCGCGAACGCCGACGAAATCGGCCTTCTTCTTGCCGACGGCCCAGTCGAGCCCGGCGTCGTTTGGCGTCACCGTGCCGTCGGTGTCCTGGCCGACGATGATGTAGCCCTTTTCCGCACGCAGCACGTGCATCGCCTCGGTGCCGTAGGCGCCGGCGCCATGCTTCTGGCCCTCGGCCCACAACGCTTCCCAGACGGCCTGGCCGTAGTCGGCCGGCACGTTGACCTCGAAGCCGCGCTCGCCGGTGAACGACATGCGGAACAGCCTTGTCGGCACGCCGCAAATCCTGCCCTCGCGCACCGACATATGCGGCAGCGCCCCGTCCGACATGTCGATGCCCTCGATCAGCGGCGCGATGATCTCCCGGGACTTCGGTCCCTGCACCGCGATCACCGCCCATTGCTCGGTGATCGAGGTCAGCCAGACATTGAGATGCGGGAACTCGGTCTGGAGGTAATCCTCCATATGGTTCATGACACGCGGCGCACCGCCCGTCGTCGTCGTCACATGGAAACGGTCGACTGCAAGTCTTCCCACCACGCCGTCGTCATAGATGAAACCGTCCTCGCGCAGCATGATGCCATAGCGGCAGCGGCCGGGCTCCAGCTTCTCCCACGGATTGGTGTAGAGCAGTTCCATGAATTTGGCCGCATCCGGCCCGACCACCTCGATCTTGCCCAGCGTCGAGGCGTCGAACAGGCCGGCTGTCTTGCGCACCGTGACACACTCACGATCGACGGCGGTGTGCATGTCCTCGCCCGCCTTCGGAAAATACCAGGCGCGCTTCCATTGGCCGACATCCTCGAACATCGCACCTTGAGCCTCGGCCCAGGGATGGATCGCCGTCTTGCGGGTCGGGTCGAAGAGCGGACCCCGCGCGTGCCCGATGATCGCGCCGAAGGTCACCGGCGTGTAGGGCGCCCGGAACGTCGTCAGACCGACCTGCGGGATCGGCTTGTCCAGCGTCTCGGCGGCGATAGCCAGGCCGTGCATGTTCGAGGTCTTGCCCTGGTCGGTCGCCATGCCGTTGGTGGTGAAGCGCTTGACGTGCTCAATCGAGCGCATGCCTTCATGCACCGCCTGGCGGATGTCCTTGGCGGTGACGTCGTTCTGGAAATCGACGAAGGCCTTGACTGTCGTATCCGGCCCGGCGCCGGGCGCCGCACCCAGCATGCCGCGCGACCAGCTCTCGCTGGCGTCGACCTTCGGCTTGGTTCCCTTGACGGTGTTGGCGCTGGCATCTTTTGCCGCCTTGGCGCCCGCCGCATAGGCCTCTTCGATCGTCGCCGACAGCCCGTCCGTGCCGTTGCAGGCGCCGACGGAGACACAGTCCTGCGCGTAGGTGCCGGGCACGAAGCGCTTGGTCTCGTCGTTGAAGGCAACCTTGCCGCGCGACTGCGAGAACAGATGCACCGACGGTGTCCAGCCGGCCGACATCAGGATGGCGTCGACCGGGATGGTGCGCTCGCCGCCGCCATTCTTCGGCTGCACGGTCATCGACGAGACTCGCAATTTGCCGCCCGCGCGGATCACCGCGCGGCCGAAATTGACCTCGATGCCGAGCGCCCTCGCCTCGTCGATCACCGACCCGGTCGGGTTGTCGCGCAGGTCGACTATCGCCGCCACGCCGACGCCGGCTTTCTTGAGGTCGATCGCCGCCGCATAGGCGGAATCATTGGCCGTATAGACGCCGACATTCCTGCCGACCGCGACGCCGTAATGGTTGAGATAGGTGCGCGCCGCTGACGCCAGCATGATGCCGGGCCGGTCGTTGTCGGCAAACACCATGTGCCGCTCGATGGCGCCGGTCGCCAGCACCACGCGTTTGGCGCGAACCTGCCACAGCCGCTCGCGCGGCAGGTCGCGGCCGGGGTTCTGCAGATGATCGCTGACGCGCTCGACCAGCCCGACGAAATTCTGCGCATAATAGCCGAAGGCCGTGGTGCGGGACAGCACGCGGACATTGTTCATGGCCTTGAGCTGCGCGACTGCCGCCTGCGCCCAGCCAAAACCGTCCTGGCCGTCGACCTTGGCGCCGCTCTCGAAACGAAGGCTGCCGCCGAAATCCGCCTGCTCGTCGGCAAGGATCACGCGCACGCCGGTTTCGGCCGCGGCAAGTGCGGCGGCGATGCCGGCAGCACCACCGCCCAGCATCAGCACGTCGCAATGGGCGTAGCGCGCCGAATAATGGTCGGGATCCGGCTGGTCGGGGGCGACGCCGAGGCCGGCGGCGGCACGGATCTTGGGCTCGTAGAGGTTTTTCCAGGCGGACTTCGGCCACATGAAGGTCTTGTAGTAGAAGCCGGCCGAAAGCAGCGGCGAGGCGATGTCGCCGACCGCACTGACGTCGAAGGAAAGCGACGGCCAGCGGTTCTGCGACTGTGCAGTCAGCCCGTCATAGAGCTCCTGCACCGTGGCGCGGACATTTGGTGCCTTCCTGGCGGAGTCGCGCTTGATCTCGACCAGCGCATTGGGCTCTTCCGCCCCAGCGGACAGGAAGCCGCGCGGGCGGTGGTATTTGAACGAACGGCCGACCAGATGCACGCCGTTGGCAAGCAGCGCCGAGGCCAGCGTATCGCCCTCGACACCGGCATAGGACTGGCCGTCGAAGCTGAAGCGGGTCGTCTCTGCCTGCTTGAGGCGCCCGGCGCCGGGAATGCGGAACGCTGCGATCATTTGGCGGCTCCCGGCAGCTTCGCCGGCTTGGGTTCGCCGGCCTTGTAGGTCATCAGGAACCTGTCGCTGACGGTGTCGCGCACGGCATTGAAGAACCGCGCGCAGCCATGCATGTGCCGCCAGCGCTCATAAATGATGCCTTTGGGATTCGAGCGGATGAAGAAGAACTTTTCGAAGTCGTCATCGCTTGTCGCGGCCATATCTGCCGAACGTGCAATATGCGCCTCGCCGGCGTTGCGGAATTCGAGTTCCGGACGCTCTTCCTCGCAATAGGGGCAGCGGATGAGAAGCATGGTTGTTCCTACAATTCGCCATGGCCGACGCGGGCGCCGGCCGGTTGATCGCAAAGCCCCTGACCCAACATCCCGAAGGGAGCCATCATCAGTGTGCCACCGCTGCCGCTGCCGCCTCGTCGATCAGCCGGCCGGTGCGGAAGCGCTCGATGGTGAAGGGCGCGTTGATCGGGTGGGGATCGTCCCTGGCGATGGTGTGGGCAAAGACATGGCCCGAGCCGGGCGTCGCCTTGAAGCCGCCCGTGCCCCAGCCGCAATTGACATAGAGGCCGGGCACCGGCGTCTTGGCCAGGATCGGCGAGCGGTCGGGCGTCACGTCGACGATGCCGCCCCACGACCGCAGCATTTTCATGCGGGTGAACATCGGGAACATCTCGCAGATGGCGTCGAGCGTGTGCTGCAGGATATGCAGGCCGCCGGTTTGCGAATAGGAGATATACTGGTCGGTGCCGGCGCCGATGACCAGTTCGCCCTTGTCGGACTGCGAGATATAGGCGTGCACCGTGTTCGACATCACCACGCAGGGGAAGACCGGCTTGACCGGCTCCGACACCAGCGCCTGCAGCGGATAGCTTTCCAGCGGCATGCGCACGCCGGCCATGTTCATGATGACGGACGAATGCCCGGCGGCAACGACGCCGACCTTCTTGGCGCCGATGAAGCCGCGCGTCGTCTCGACGCCGGTGACCGCGCCATTCGGCGCCCGCTTGACGCCGGTGACTTCGCAATTCTGGATGATGTGGACGCCGCGCGCCGAGGCGCCGCGCGCATAGCCCCAGGCTACCGCATCGTGCCGCGCGGTGCCGCCGCGACGCTGCAGGGTCGCGCCCATCACCGGATAGCGGGCATCGCGCGAAATGTTGAGCGGCGGGCAGAACTCCTTGGCGGCTTCCGGCGTCAGCCATTCATTGTCGATGCCGTTCAGCCGGTTGGCATGGACGTGGCGTTTCAAAACCTGGATGTCGTGCACATTGTGCGCCAGCATCATGACGCCGCGCGGCGAATACATGACGTTGTAGTTGAGCTCCTGGCTGAGCCCGTCCCACAGCTTCAGCGCATGGTCGTAAATTCCAGCGCTCTCGTCATAGAGATAGTTGGAGCGGATGATTGTGGTGTTGCGGCCGGTGTTGCCACCGCCGAGCCAACCCTTTTCCAGCACCGCGACATTGGTGACGCCGTGCACCGTTGCCAGGTAGTAGGCGGTGGCCAGGCCATGGCCGCCGGCGCCGACGATGATGACGTCGTACTCCTTCTTCGGCTCCGGCGAGGACCACTGTTCCTCCCAGCCCTTGTGGCCGCGCATGGCCTCGCGGGCGATGGCGAATACCGAATATTTCTTCAACGTTCCAGCCTCGCAGATAGCGGCCGGGCATTCACTCAAGCCCCGGCGCGCGAGGTGTACCACTAGCGAAACCGCGCTGCCAGCCTTGCGCTGTTTGCGACGGCGCTTGCCGTTTTGCGCCACGGCCAAAAAGACCTGTCGAAGCAACGAACCGAACGACGCCTCCGGACGCCTTCGCAGGTATCGGGTGGCTCGCACCGCCTCGACCTGCGATCAACATCCCGATTGCCGGCAAAGCTGGCGCGAAAGAAAAGGATGCAAAAATGCTCGCACTCGCCAACAAGGTCGCCATCGTCACCGGCGCCAGCTCTGGCATCGGCCGCGCCACGGCCAAGGTGTTTGCCGAGGCTGGCGCCAAGCTGGTCGTCGCTGCCCGTCGCCAGGCAGAGCTGGACGCGCTCGTCGCGGAAATCGAGGAGGCCGACGGCACCGCCATTGCTCTTGCCGGCGACGTCCGCGACGAGGCCTATGCCAAAGCCCTTGTCGACCTGGCGGTCGGCCGGTTCGGCGGGCTGGATATCGCCTTCAACAACGCCGGCTCGGTCGGCAAGATGGGTCCGATTTCGGAGTTGTCGCTGGAGGGATGGCGAGAGACGCTCGACACCAACCTGACCAGCGCCTTTCTCGGCGCGAAATACCAGGTGCCGGCGATGGTCGATCGCGGCGGCGGATCGCTGATCTTCACCTCTACCTTCGTCGGCCATACCGTCGGTATGCCCGGCATGACCAGCTATGCCGCAAGCAAGGCCGGGCTGATCGGATTGACGCAGGTGCTTGCCGCCGAATATGGCGCGAAAGGCGTGCGGATCAACGCGCTGCTGCCGGGCGGCACCGACACGCCTTCGGCAACGTTCAAGACACCTGAATCGCGAGCCTTCGTCGAAAACCTGCATGCCTTGAAGCGCGTTGCCGAGCCTGAAGAGATCGCCCGCTCGGCGCTCTATCTGGCGTCGGATGCATCGAGCTTCACCACCGGCGCGGCGCTGTTTGCCGATGGTGGTGTCTCGATCAGCCGGACGTGAGGTGTTTCCCGCGTGGACGAGCGAGTCGCAATGTCGCAAAAGCGGTCTTGCTTTCCAGCGCGATTTGGCGATTTCTTCGGACACTTCTGTTCGAAGACGGGCCTAAAACATGCTGCTGATCAGGACCTACATCGCCGCGAGCGCAATCGAGGGCGTCGGCGTGTTCGCCGCCGAGCCGATCAGGAAGGGAGCGTCGATCTGGCGGCTCGATCCGGATTTCGACCGGCTGATCCCGACGGAAAAATATAAGACGGCGCCGCCGCACCTCAGGGAATTACTCGACAGATATGCCTATCCAAGCCCGGACCGGCCCGGATTCATGGTCTATGAAGTCGACAACGGCCGCTTCATGAACCATTCCGAAAGGCCGAACACGGATTTTTCTCGGCATGGCGGGGCAACCGCGATCCGCGACATAGCGGCGGGCGAGGAGATAACCTGCGACTATGGCGAGTTCTTCGAGGATTTCGAGCGGCTTCATTTGGCCACGGCATAGAGGAAGCGCCTGTCCGCTTGCTCTGTTGCGAATGCTGACCATAAAACGGCCCGGGTCGACGATCGGCTCCAGGCCACGTTTCCAGCCCTAGTTCCGGTGAGAATGCGGCTCGTCGGTGTGGCGGCCGTCGTACTGCAGGTCCAGCTCCCGAATCGCCTCCTTGCCCTTCTCTGGATCGACAAGCCTGAGAAGCGCGTCGATCTTGGCCTCCATACGGTCGGTACTCTCCTTCGATTGCGGCGATCCGACGAAGAGCAGGAACGCCAGGCCACCGACCTGCCAGAGCAGCTGCAGGAATTCCGACTGCCAGTTCTCGAGCGTGTCGCGGCTCATCTCGATCAGATAGCCGCCGAACTCGGGCGGTTGGCCAAGCGCTCGCTACTCGTCGAGATAGGCGAACCAGCCGAAAACCCAGTGGCCGAAAAGCGAAATGATGAAGAAGCCGAGGGTGATCCAGGCGTAGCTGTAGGCGCGCCACACCGAAGATCGTTTCACATTGCCCGCCGGCCTGCTGTCGTTACCGCTTGGCATTGTCGCTGTCCGACGCCGAGCGAGCCAGGAACTGCTGCGTAGTCGCGGGCAGCTTGTTTTTCAGCCACTCGGCCATCGCCTGCTCCTCACGCAGATTTTGTTCGCAGGCCCGGGCGATCTCTGTTTCGCCGAGGGATTCGGCGGTTGCGATTAGGATCGTGTAGGAGGCGATCTCCATATGCTCGAAGGTGTAGCTCGCGAGTGAGCCTTTCATCACCTCGTCGCCGGCGAAGACGCCGCTTAGGGACTGCGCCATCGCCAGCAGCTTGCCGCCGGCGTCCTTCAGCGCGGATGTATCTTCGCCCAATCTTTCGAGGCAGGTTCCGAGGCGCGCGGCGTGTCCCTTCGTCTCATCGAGGTGCAGGCTAATGCGCTTACTGAGCTCGGGATAACTCTCCAGCCGGCTCAGCAGTCCGTTCAGCATGGTTTCGGCCTGCTCCTCCATCGCATGCGCGTCCTTGAGCCATTGGACAAGCCATTCACGCGTGCCTGACATGGGCTTCCCCTGTGCTTGTTTCGCCGCAACAACCATTGGGGAACGAGGTTGGTTCCTTCGTTGATAGAGCCGGGCGGAGCGTTCTGCCGGATTGGGGCAGCCAGAATTTATCGGTGGCGAAGAAAACGCCAACGATCGCTCATCGGTGCGGAGAGCCCGCCCCGAGAAGGCAAATCTACTACCAGAGGTCGTAATTCCTTGCTTTGTGACGGCAGTTATGCTATTGATTTCCGCATCATGCTGATTTGCGCCGACGACCCGCCGCCGAGGCGGGTTTTTCGTTTCGGCAGTGGACAGAGCGGCATGATTCTGCTATCAGCCGCCACAATTCGTGGTGTAGACCGCCGCGGAGGCAAGCGACTATGGCCACTTGCCTGTTGTTAACAAACCCGAAAGACAGGATTGCCCGTGCAGGTACTCGTCCGCGACAACAATGTTGATCAGGCGCTTCGCGCGCTCAAGAAAAAGATGCAGCGCGAAGGCATCTTCCGCGAAATGAAGATGCGCGGACATTATGAGAAGCCTTCCGAGAAGCGCGCCCGCGAAAAGGCGGAAGCCGTTCGCCGCGCCCGTAAGCTGGCCCGCAAGCGCGCCCAGCGCGAAGGCCTGCTGCCGATGACGCCGCGCCCGGTGGCGGCTGGTGCTGCTGGTGCCGGTGCTCCGCGTCCGCCGCGGTTCTGACGCCAATTTTTCGTCCTTTTCGAAGGATACCCAGGGTGGCGCGATGCGTAATCGCCGCCACCTTTTTGTTGAATTCGACCAGTTCGGAGAGGGCCGGTTCGGAGAGGGAACAGACCTGACGGCGCGGCGGGCAGTGAGGACAGAGCAGACATGAATGCAACAAGCGTGGAGCGCAGAACCGCAATACGCGGCTTCGCCCTGACGGCAGCCCTGCTTTCCGGCTTAGCGCTCGCCGGCTGCCAGACAGCCCCGACCGGCGAATTCACCAACATCGACAAGGCACAAGGGTCGGCCGAAAACATCTCCTCGCTGTCGGCCGTTATCCAGCGCAGCCCCCAGGATCCGGAAGGCTACAATGTGCGCGGCTCGGCCTATGGCCGCGGCGGCCAGTATCAGGCGGCGCTCAAGGACTTCAATACCGCCATCCAGCTCAATCCGAATTTCTACCAGGCCTATTCGAACCGCGCTCTCATCCAGCGCTTCCTCGGCGACCAGGCGGCCGCGCTTGCCGACTACAACCGCTCGATCCAGATCAATCCCGACTATGACGCCGCCTATATTGGCCGCGGCAATCTCTACCGAAAAGCCGGCCGCATCCAGGAAGCGTTCAACGATTTCCAGAAAGCGATCCAGCTCGACACCACAGATGCGCGCGCCTATCACAATCGCGGCCTGATCTATCAGAGCCAGGGCCAGCACGCTTTCGCCATCGAGGATTTCTCGACCGCCATCTCGCTGGCGCCGGACGCCGCCGAACCCTACAATGGCCGCGGCCTCTCCTACCTCGCCATGAACGATGAGGACAATGCCTTCGCCGACATCAACATGGCGATCAAGCTCGACGGCAAGAATGCCGAGGCCTGGTCCAACCAGGCGCTGATCTACGAGCGGCGCGGCGACAAGGCCAAGGCGGCAAAATCCTACCGCGAGGCAGTGCGCCTCAACCCCACCTACCAGCCGGCCAGGGACGGCCTGGCGCGCACCAGCACCGGCTGACCGACGGCGGCGTTTCGGCCTGATATGGCAGGCCTGCCGTTTGGCATGCCTTCGAAACCTTCAATGACTGTGCATTGACGCTCGCCTTGATCGCGCCAAGTTTTCGGCGGAACGCTCGGGGTGTTCAGCCGTTGTTCAAGGCAATTCGCGAAAAGGACCCCTCCCATGATCAAGAAACTCGCCTGTGCCGCCGCCCTCGCCGCCACGGTGCTTGCTGCCCCTGCCAGCGCGGGCAGGCTGGAGCTTGGCGTGCTCGACTGCACCATCGACGGCGGCACCGGCTACATCGTCACATCCAACAAAGGCGTGGCCTGCACCTTTCGCCCTCATCATGGCGGTCCCCCCGAAGCCTATACCGGGGTCATTTCCAAGCTCGGCGTCGACGTCGGCAGGACGTACCAGGGCGAATTGATATGGGCAGTTCTGGCGGCCACCCGCGATCGTAATTCCGGCGATCTTGCCGGCAGCTATTATGGCGTCAACGCCGAGGCCAGCCTGGTGACCGGTGGCGGCGCCAACCTTCTGGTCGGCGGACTGAACAGCGCCTTCTCGCTGCAGCCTCTCAACGTGCAGGCGCAGACCGGCGTCAACCTGGCCGTCGCCGTCACCTCACTGGAGCTGATCCACTCTTTCAAATAAGCGCCATAGCGTGGCTCTGCGGCGCGGAACAGGATTGGACTGTTCCGCGCCGCATGATTTTTGGAATACCGCCATGCCAACGATGATCATCGCTGACGCCATGATCGCCGCCGGCATCAACCTTCGATCACCCTGACTTCTCGCGTTCATCAGCATCTCAGCGCACCCGCAAAAACCGCTTGAGCTCAACTGCGGTTGAGGTTCTACAACCCGTCCCCGAAGCGCCGCGTGCCCGTTGGAGACGAAGAGCGCTCCACCATTTTGAATCGGCGTATAAGAAAGTTCGGAGGGCGGGGTGACCGAAACCAGCACAAACAGGGTCGATTGGCGCGCGCTGTGGGCGAGCGGCGATCTGGCGCGCTTTTGCTTCATCAGCCTCGGCATCCTGCTGCACGCCACCAACGAAACCATGGTGGCAACGGTGATGCCGGCCATGGTCGGCGAACTCGCCGGCGTTCAGCTGGTCGGCTGGTCGCTGGCGATCTACGAGCTCGGCGCCATCGTCGCCGGCGCCGCCGCCGGACGGCTGGTGAGCTATGTCGCGCTGCGCACCAACATGGTGGTCGCCGCCCTGCTCTATGCCGCCGGTGCCCTGGTCTGCGCCATCGCGCCCTCCATGCCGCTGTTCCTGACCGGCCGCCTGATCGAGGGGCTTGGCGGCGGCGCGCTAGTGTCGCTGGCCTTCGTCTCGGTCGAACGGCTGTTTCCACGCGCCATCTGGCCGCAGCTTTTCGGTGTCATGTCGGCGATCTGGGGCGTCGCCGCCTTCAGCGGGCCGGTGCTCGGTGCATTGATGACCGAGTTGCTCTCCTGGCGTTGGGCTTTCGGTATCTTCACGATCGGCGGCACGGCCATGGCGCTGGCGAGCTTCATCGTGCTCGACACGCCTGAGGCAACCAGGCCGCAGGCGATCACTGGAACGGCGCCGCCGTTCCCCTTTGCCGCGCTCGGCTGCCTGGCCGTCAGCGTCGTGCTGATCGCCACGGCCGGTGTCGACATTGCCCTGCTGCGCTCGTCCCTGCTGCTTACGCTCGGCCTGATCGGGCTTGCACTGTTCATCCGCATCGACGCGCTGAAGCCGGGCTCGCGGCTGTTTCCGTCGCGGCTGTTCTCCTGGCGCTCGCCGGTCGGCGCAGGCATGACCATGGTCGCCGCCTTTTCGGTGGCGACCTGTTCCTTCGCCGTCTACGGGCCGCTGCTTCTGACCAGCCTGCACGGCATTCCGATCCTGACCACCGGCTATATCATCGCCGCCGAATCGATCGCCTGGTCGATCCTGTCGATCCTCGTCGCCAATGCGCCGCCGGAACGCGAGAGGCTGATCATCACCGGCGGCGCACTGATGATCGCGGCCGGCATCGCCGGTTTCGCCTACGCCGTGCCGGCAGGTTCGATTCCGCTGATCCTGTTTTGCGCTTTGCTGCAAGGCGGCGGCTTCGGCATTGCCTGGCCCTTCGTTACACGCGTGATCGTGGCATCGGCTAGGGACGGCGAACACACGATCGCCTCCGCCGCCGTGCCGACGATGCAGCGCATCGGCTATGCGGTCGGTGCCGCGTTGACCGGCATCGTCGCCAACGCCAGCGGTTTTTCCGAAGGCCTGAACCGTGCGGCGGCGGCAAATGTCGCCACCTGGCTGTTCCTCGCCTTCGTGCCACTCGGGATTCTAGGATGCCTTGCAGCGCTGAGGATCTCGGGGCCGGCAGCCCGGCCACAGGAAGCGACGGGCTAGACAGTAATCGTCTTCAGCCGTTCGGCGATCAAGGCGGCGAGCCGCGTCGCCACCTCGTCCTTGCTCATCTCAGGCCATTCGTCGACACCGGCCTTCGAGACGAGCCGCACCTTGTTGCGGTCGCCGCCCATCACGCCCGAAGACCCCATGCCGCTGTCATGCGACACATCGTTGGCGACGATGAAGTCGGCGCCCTTTTTCCTGAGCTTGGCCTCGGCGTTCCTGACGAGATCCTGCGTCTCGGCGGCGAAGCCGACGACCAGGCTGGGCCGCTTCCTGTGATGACCGACACCGGCAAGAATGTCAGGGTTTTCGACCATCTGCAGCGCCGGCGGCCCCTCGCCCGCCACCTTCTTGATCTTCTCGCCGGCCGAAGTCTCGCTGCGCCAGTCGGCAACCGCAGCGACGAATACGGCCGCGTCCGCCGGCAAAAGCTGTTCGACCGCGTCCTTCATCTCGTTCGCGGTTTCGACATGCTGCGTGGTGACACCAGCGGGATCGGCAATGCCAACCGGACCGGAGACGAGGCGCACATCGGCGCCCAGCCTTGCCAGCGCCGCCGCGATGGCATGGCCCTGCTTGCCGGAAGAACGGTTGGCGATGTAGCGCACCGGGTCGATCGGCTCATGCGTCGGCCCAGAGGTGACGATGATCTTCCTGCCTGCCAGCGGCTTCGGACTGATATCGAGCAGCGCCCCGATCGCGGCAACGATTTCCAGCGGCTCGGCCATACGGCCTTCGCCCGCCTCATTGCTCTCGGCCATCTCACCCTTTGCCGGGCCGACGAATGCGACGCCATCCTTCTGCAACGTCGCGCGGTTGCGCCGGGTCGCCGGATGCGACCACATTTTCGGGTTCATGGCGGGCGCCATCAAAACCGGCTTGTCGGTGGCGATAAGCACGGTCGAGGCGAGGTCGTTGGCATGGCCGTTGGCAAGCTTCGCCATCAGGTCGGCGGTGGCCGGCGCCACGACGACAAGGTCGGCCTCGCGCGACAGGCGGATGTGGCCGACATCGTGCTCGTCATTGCGGTCGAACAAATCGGTGAAGACGTGGTCGGCCGACAGCGCTCCAACCGACAGCGTGGTGACGAATTCCTGCGCCGCAGCGGTCATCACCACGCGCACGGCGGCATCGCGCTCACGCAGCCGGCGGATCAGGTCGAGCGCCTTGTAGGCGGCGATGCCGCCGCCGATGATCAGCAGGATTCGCTTGCCGGAGAGGGTGCCTCGCGGGATCTGGCTGGACACGGCGGCAACTGGCGTTGCCGGACCGTGCGAGCCTGTCAATTCGCGCAGGGTTTTCTCGATCTGGTCGATGCGGCCGACCGGACCGAGCTGCCCTTCGACCGCCGCCCGGATCATAACCCGCGCTTGTTCTTCCATCGAGCGGTCATTCTCTGCCGCCAGCCGGCGCAGCAGGTCCTTGACCTCGTCATCAAGGTTGCGAATGGTGATGCTGGCCATATGATTGCATTTTTGCTGATATGTTGAATGCAATGATAGCAATGCAATCAATTCAGGGCAAGCCAGCTAGAAAATCCGCCACGCGATGTAGACCAGCGTTAGCGCGATCACCCACAGCGCCAGCCGGCCGGATCTGCTATAGCGCGCCTCGGCCTTGCCGATCGCATGCGCCGTCCTTTCGTCGAAGCGCAGCCCGTGTTCGGCCATCAGATCGATCTCGCGCGACAGCCGCTCGGTGCGGGCGGCGAGGTCCGGCGCCTGGCGGGCCAGCGCCAGCAGCGCGTTGGCGCCGTCGCGTGCGTCGGCCAGCAGAGCACGCGGGCCGAGATTGCCTGATATCCAGCCGCCGACCACCGGTTCGGACGTCTTCCACATGTTGAAGGCCGGGTCGAGGGTGCGGGCAACGCCCTCGACCACCACCATGGTCTTCTGCAGCAGCACCAGTTCGGACCGCGTCGCCATATCGAAGAGGTCGGTCACCTCGAACAGGAGCGCCAAGAGCTTGGCCATCGAGATGGTTTCGGCCGGCTGACCGTGGATCGGCTCGCCTATGGCGCGGATCGCCTGGGCGAATGCCGCGACATTATGCCGGCGCGGCACGTAGCCGGCCTCGAAATGCACTTCGGCGACGCGCAGATAGTCACGGGTGATGAAGCCGTAGAGGATTTCGGCGAGAAAACGGCGCTCCTTCTTGCCGAGCCGGCCGGCAATGCCGAGATCGACAGCGACGATGGTGCCATTAGGCTCGACGAAGAGGTTTCCCGGATGCATGTCGGCGTGGAAAAAACCGTCACGCAGCGTATGGCGCAGGAACGACTGGACCAGATTGGCGGCGATCGCCTTCAGATCGTGGCCGGCGGCAGCGAGGCTGGCAATGTCGTTCAGCTTGATGCCGTCGACCCATTCCATGGTCAGCACGTCGCGGCCGGTGCGTTCCCAATCGACGGTCGGCACGCGAAAGCCGGGATCGTCCTTGGTGTTCTCGCCGAGCTCCGAAAGCGCTGCCGCCTCGAGCCTCAGGTCCATTTCGATCTTGGTGGTCTGCGCCAGCGTCTCGGTCACTTCGACCGGCCGCAGCCGGCGCGACGACGGGATGTATTTTTCCTGGAGACGAGCGGCGAGGAAATAGCTTTCGAGATCGCGAAAGAAGCGGCGCCGCACGCCCGGCCGGATGACCTTCACCGCCACCCGCGAACCGACGCCGTTCTCCAGGGTTTCCGCGAAATGGACCTGAGCGATCGAAGCCGCGGCAACGGCCTCGCCGAAACTGGTGTAGAGTTCGCCGACCTTGCGCCCGAGCGAAGCTTCTATCGCCGCAATGGCATCGGCCTGCGGAAAGGTCTGCATCTTGTCCTGCAGCATGGCGAGATCGAGCGCTATGTCGTTGCCGACGACATCGGGCCGGGTCGCCAGGAACTGGCCGAGCTTGACATAGGATGGGCCGAGCCGGACGACGGCCTTGGCCAGCCGGTCGCCACGCTCATAGGCAAGCGCGCGGCGGCGGGTGAACAGCCGCGCTATCCGCCAGCCGAGTTTCGGCAGACCGAAGAGCTCGTCGCCCGGCAGCGCCGCGACGACGCCTTCGCGGACCAGCACCCAGCCGGCCCGCACGAGCCTGAAACCAGCGCCGACACTGCTCATGACTGCGCCAGCCTCAAAGCTTCCAGCCCGAATGAAGCGCAGCTATGCCGCCGGAATAATTGCGAAAAGAAGCGCGCTCGAAGCCGGCTCGGGAAATCATCGCCGCGAAATTCTGCTGATTGGGAAATTTGCGGATCGATTCGACCAAGTAGGAATAGGGCTCGCCGTCGCCGGTCACCGCCTTGCCGATCCTGGGGATGGCATTGAACGACCACGCCTCATAGACCTTGTCGAGCAGAGGCATGTCGACCTCGGAAAATTCGAGGCAGAGGAAGCGCCCGCCGGGCTTCAGCACGCGATAGGCTTCGGCAAGCGCCACATCGATGCGCGGCACGTTGCGAATGCCGAAAGCGATCGTGTAGGCGTCGAAACTGGCCTCAGTGAAAGGCAGCTCCTCGGCATTGGCTTCGACGAAATCGGTGTTATCAGTCAGGCCCTTTTTTTCGGCCCGGTCGCGGCCGACCGCGAGCATCGAGCCGTTGATGTCGAGAACCGTGGCATGGGCGTTCCTGCCGCTCGCCTCGACGATGCGGAAGGCGATGTCGCCGGTGCCGCCGGCAACGTCGAGAACGCTCCAGCCCGGTCGTTTCGGTGGATTGAGCCATGTGACCATGGCGTCCTTCCACAGCCGGTGCAGCCCGGCCGACATCAGGTCGTTCATCAGATCGTAGCGGTTCGCGACCTTGTGGAAAACGTCATTGACCAGGGACTGCTTCTCGCCTGCCCCTACACGCTTGAAACCATAGGAGGTTTCCATGCCGCCAACGGCCGTGGTTCTCTCTACCGACATTATTTTTGATCCGCCATAAAACCGGCGGGACCATAGCCGATCGATGGTGCCGACGCTATTGTTTAAGGCGCGGTGTTCGGCCGCGCTTCCCGGTCGTGGAATCATGCTTATGGGTGCGCGACCTGGACTGACCTGACGGGATGACTGCATGCCTTTGAAAGCGGAACTGCACTGCCATATCGAAGGGGCAGCGGCGCCCGAACTCGTCGTCCGCCAGGCGCAGAAATACGGCAAGGACACCTCGCCCTACATTCAGGACGGCTCTTTCGTCTGGCACGATTTCACCTCCTTCCTCGCCGCCTATGACTTCTCCTCCGACCTGTTCCGCACGGAAGAGGACTATGCGCGGCTGGCCGATCATTACCTGACAAGCCTCGCCCGCGACGGAGCCATCTATTCCGAGATCTTCACCTCGCCGGACCACGCCGGCAACGCCGGCCTGTCGGCCAAGGCCTATACGGATGCGCTTGGCGAAGGCATGGCGCGCGCCAAGGCCAAGACCGGCATCGAGGGCCGCATGATCGTCACTGGCGTGCGCAACGCCGGCGTCGAATCGATAGAGCAGGCGGCGCGCTTCGCCGCCCGCTGCGGGCATCCGCTGGTCACCGGCTTCGGCGTCGCCGGCGACGAGCGGATGGGCGATCTGGAGGATTATGTCAGGGCTTTCGAAATCGCGCGGGAGGCCGGCCTCGGCATCACCGTCCATGCCGGCGAACTGATGGGCTGGGAGAGTGTCAAGGCCGCACTCGATCACATCCGCCCCGCCCGCATCGGCCATGGCGTGCGCGCCATCGAAAACCCCGACCTTGTTCGTCGCATCACCGAGGAAGGCGTCGTGCTCGAATGCTGTCCCAGCTCCAACATCGCGCTGAAGGTCTTCGATAGTTTCGCCGATCACCCTTTTCCGGCACTGCAGGCGGCAGGCTGCAAGGTGACGCTAAACTCTGACGATCCGCCCTATTTCTGGACGTCGCTGAAGCGCGAATACGACATTGCCGCAGAGCATTTTTCGATGAACGACAAGGCGCTCGCCGCCGTCACCAGAACCGCCATCGAGGCCGCCTTCGTCGACAAGAAGACTAAGGCAATGCTGCTGGGCCGGCTCGACGTCAAGGGCAGGTGAATGGTGAATGGTGAATGGTGAATGGTGAATGGTGAATGGTGAATGGTGAATGGTGAATGGTGAATGGTGAATGGTGAAT
>NZ_JBVVQC010000045.1:0-8679 GCF_055811515.1 Mesorhizobium sp. WSM4841 | reverse complement strand
GGTCCACCCGGCGCTTCGGTCCGTCAACCGCGAATTTTTCCGCTCAACCAAAGACCCGCAAACCTATTCACCATTCACTATTCACCGGACCGTCAACCGCGAGTTTTTCCGCTGAACCAAGGACTCGCAAACCTATTCACTATTCACTATTCACTAACTGCGCAGCTAGGAGAACACCATGCAGGGCGTCACTGTCGTCGACCACCCGCTTGTCCAGCACAAGCTGACCATCATGCGCAAGAAGGAAACCTCGACGGCCGGCTTCCGGCGGCTGTTGCGCGAGATCTCGCTGCTGCTTGGCTACGAGGTTACCCGCAATCTCGAGCTGACGACGACGACGATCGAAACGCCGATCGAGACGATGGAAGCGCCGACGCTGGAAGGCAAGAAGCTGGTCTTCGCCTCGGTGCTGCGCGCCGGCAACGGCTTGCTCGAAGGGCTGCTCGACCTGGTGCCGGCGGCGCGCGTCGCCCATATCGGTCTCTACCGCGACCATGAAACGCTGGAAGCGGTCGAGTATTTCTTCAAGGCGCCGAGCGATCTCGCCGACCGGCTGGTGATCGTCGTCGACCCGATGCTGGCGACCGCCAATTCGGCGATCGCGGCGATCGATAAGCTGAAAGGGCGCGGTGCCACCAACATCCGCTTCCTCTGTCTGCTGGCGGCGCCAGAGGGCCTCGAGCGCTTCACCAAGGCGCATCCCGATGTCCCGGTCTTCACCGCTTCCATCGACCGCCAGCTTAACGAGAAGGGCTACATCATGCCCGGTCTCGGCGACGCCGGCGATCGTCTGTACGGGACCAAATGACCGTGCCACTCGTTTACCGATCGTTTACGCAAACGGCCGCTTTCCGCATCCGTTAAAGCCGCAAACACCATGTCGCGATAAGCATGGGCCTTCACGAAGGCCGGTCCATGCTGCGCAATCTTCTCATCCTTGGCGTGTTCGCCGTAACATCGGCGTCGTTCCCGATGCTCTATCAGTCGAATCCGCAGATGTTCGAAGGCCTGCTGAAATCGGCGGTCGGGGCCAGGCCGGAGGTCGAAACGCAAACGGACCTGAACCTGGCTGCGGTTCCCGACAGACCGGCGACGCCGCAGCCGCTCGGCCGCAAGGTCGTGGTCACCGCCGACGCGCGCGGGCATTTCACGTCGGCGTTCAAGCTCAACGGTCGAACGGTTGACGGCATGATCGACACCGGCGCAACGCTGGTCGCCATCAACAGTTCGACGGCACGCAGGATCGGCATTTCGCTGAACGCATTGGACTTCAAACACCAGGTCAACACCGCCAACGGCGCGATCAACGCTGCCCTGGTGACCGTCGATCGGCTGCAGATCGGCAAGATCACGGTCGACGGCGTTCAGGCGGTGGTGCTCGACGACAAGGCGCTGCGCACCAATTTGATCGGCCTGAGTTTTCTCCAGCGGCTTGAAAAATACCAGGTCGAGAACGGCGCGCTGCTGCTCGTCCAGTGAACCATGATCCCGAAAAGTGGAAACCGGTTTTCGGAAAGATCATGGTCCAATAAAAAAGATCATCCGCGCGGCAGGATCCGCCGGATGACGGTTTTTTCCGCAGGCGGCTTCGAGGCGCCGATCGCATAGGCCGAAAGCACGGCGGTGGCGGCCGCTTCGGCATCCCCGGCATTGCGGGCATGGACCAGCGCCAGCGCCTCACCGGCGCGCACCTCCGCACCGACCGGCAACAGCCGGGTGATGCCGACCGCATGGTCGATCCTGTCGTCCGGCCGTATGCGCCCGCCGCCAAGCCCGACGACGGCAAGCCCGATGTCGCGGGTCGAGATGCCGGTGACGAAGCCGTTTTCGGTCGCCTTGACCGCAAACTCCGTCGCCGCCTTCGGCAGGTATTTTTCTGGATTCTCGACGAAGTCGGCCGGACCGCCGAGCGCCGCCACCATGCGCGCGAAGACGGCGGCGGCACCGCCGCCGGCTAGCGTCTCGGCGGCGCGCCGCATGCCGTCCTGGTTGGACGAGACCAGCCCAGCCGACTGCAGCATGTCTGCGGCCAGTGCCAGCGTCACATCCTCCAGTCGCCGGTCGCGGACGCGGCCGGTGAGAAAATCGACGGCATTTTGCACCTCGACCGCGTTGCCGGCTGCCGACGCCAACGGCTCGTTCATGCCGGTGACCAGTGCTGAGGTCTTCAGGCCGGCGCCATTGGCGACTTCGACCAGGCTGTTTGCCAGTGTCGTCGCGTCGCGCGACTTTTCCATGAAGGCTCCGTTGCCGACCTTCACGTCGAGCACCAGCGACTGCAAGCCCGCGGCCAGCTTCTTCGAGAGGATCGAGGCGGTGATCAGCGGCACCGATTCGACGGTTCCCGTCACGTCGCGGATCGCATAGAGCCGGCGGTCGGCGGGCGCGAGATCGGCGGTCTGGCCGATGATGGCGCAGCCGGCTTCGAGCACTGCCTTGCGAAAGCCCGCCACATCCGGCTGGCTGATATAGCCGGGGATGGCATCCATCTTGTCCAGCGTGCCGCCGGTATGGCCGAGGCCGCGGCCGGAAATCATCGGCACATAGGCGCCGCAGGCGGCGACGATCGGCGCCACCAACAGCGAGACATTGTCGCCGACGCCGCCCGTCGAATGCTTGTCGGTGACCGGGCCCGGCAGGTCCGACCAGTCGAGCACGTCGCCGGAATCGCGCATGGCCAGCGTCAGCGCCACCGCCTCGTCGCGGCTCATGCCGTTGAAGAACACCGCCATGGCGAACGCCCCCACCTGCCCGTCCGAGACAGTGCCGGCGGTCACGCCTTCGATGAAGCTGGCGATCTCCTGCGTCGACAGTTTGTGGCCGTCGCGCTTGCTGCGAATGATTTCCTGGGGAAGCATCAGGCCGGGACCTTACGCTCCGACAACCCGTCCTGGAACACACGCTGGAGGATCGTCGCCAGCCGCGCGCCGCCGACCGGCGCCATGTCCTTGGTCTCCTGGTGCGAAAGCTCCGCCCCGGTCATTCCTGCGGCAAGGTTGGTGATGACCGAGCAGGCCGCGACGCGCAGGCCGAGGAAACGGGCGAGAACGACCTCCGGCACGGTCGACATGCCGACGGCGTTAGCACCCATGACGCGCGCCATGCGGATCTCGGCGGGCGTCTCGAAGCACGGCCCGGAAAACCACATATAAACGCCCTTGTGCAGCGCGGTAGCCGTCGCCTTCGCCGCCGTCTCGATCGCTGAGCGAAGGCCGGCATCATAGGCTTCGGTCAAGCCGACGAAGCGGCGATCGCTCGGCTCGCCGATCAGCGGATTGGAGCCCGAGAAATTGATGTGGTCGGTGATCAGCATCACCGAGCCCGGCCCCATGTCCGGATCGATCGAGCCGGCGGCATTGGTGAGGATCAGTTGCGAGATGCCGAGGCCGGCGAGCACCTCCAGCGCCGGCCGCATCGCAGCCGCGTTGCCATGCTCGTAATAATGCGCGCGGCCGGACAGCATCAGCACTGGCGTGCCGGCAAAACGTCCCGCCACCACCTCGCCGGCATGGCCTGTGACGCCGCTTCTGGGAAAACCCGGCAATTCGGCATAGGGAATGCGGACAGGATCCTCGACCTGGTCGACAAGCCCGCCAAGCCCCGAACCCAGCACCAGCGCGGTGGCGGGCGCCAGCCCGTCCAGCCTTTCGACGAGACGATCAAGCGCTTCCTTCATTTCAACCAGCTCTTCATTTCAACCAGCTCTTCATTTCAACATGTCGCCCTGGAAGCCGTAGGGCAGCATCTCGCCCATGGTCACGGTCTCGACCACGCCGCCATTGTCGCAGAGATAGAGTTTGGTTTCCGGCCGGCAGAATTCGGCCAGCCGCTGCCGGCAGCCGCCGCAGGGCGAGCATTTCGCCATGCGCTCGGCGATCACCGCGATCTCCGTGATCCTGCCGCCGCCGCCCATGATGTAGTGGCCGAGCGCGGTGGTTTCGGCGCACCAGCCTTCCGGATAGGAAGCGACCTCGATGTTGGCGCCGGCAAAGACGCGGCCGTCCTCGGTGCGCAGTGCCGCCCCGACCGGAAACTTCGAATAGGGCGCATAGGCCTTCGCCATGGCGGCCTTAGCCGCTTCGAACAGATCATGCGACATTGTTTTTCCCTCGCATGATCTTGTCCGAAAACCGGCTTCCACTTTTCGGGATCATGCTCATATTTTCCTTTTCGCATGGCCCGATCCGAAAACCGGCATGCACTTGTCGGGACCATGCTCAGCGTTCCTTGACATAGGGCACGCCGCCGGCGCGCGGCGGGATCGCCTTGCCGATGAAGCCGGCGAGCAGGATGACGGTGAGGATATAGGGCAGCGCCTGCATGAGCTGTACCGGCACCTTGCCGATCAGCGGCAGCGGCGTGCCCTGCAGGCGGATCGACAGCGCGTCGAGGAAGCCGAACAACAGGCAGGCGAACATGGCGTTGACCGGCTTCCACTTGGCGAAGATCAGCGCGGCCAGCGCGATATAACCCTTGCCGGCGGTCATGTCCTTCACGAAGCCGCCATTCTGCACCATCGACAGGTAGGCGCCGGCAATGCCAGTGAGCACGCCTGTGCAGATCAGCGCCCGGTAGCGCAGCCAGGCGACCGAGATGCCGGCGGTGTCGACCGCGGCCGGGTTCTCACCGACCGCGCGCATGCGCAAGCCGAAGCGGGTACGGAACAGCACCCACCAGGTGAACGGCACGGCGAGAAACGCGACATAGACCAGCACGGAATGGCCGGAGATGAGTTCCGAATATATCGGGCCGAGGATCGGCACGCTCCTGAGCGCGTCCGCACCGGGCCAGATGATCGCCCCGAACCGCTCATCCGAGGCCAGAGCCGGCGTACGTCCACCTTGCTGGAACCAGGCCTGGCCGAGCATGATCGTCGATCCGGCGGCGATGAAATTGATCGCCACGCCGGAGACGATCTGGTTGCCGCGATGGGTGATCGAGGCAAAGCCGTGGACCAGCGCGAAAGCGACCGAGATGAGAATGGCCATGCCGAGGCCGATATAGGCGGAATGGAAGACGGAGGCTGCGGCGGCGCCGGCGAAGGCGCCGACCAGCATCTTGCCCTCGAGCCCGATGTCGAAAATGCCGGCCCGCTCCGAATAAAGGCCGGCGAGGCAGGCGAGCAGCAAGGGCACCGACAGGCGGATGGTCGAGTCCAGAACCTGGATGACGGCGTTGAACAAATCCATCTCAGGCCCCCTTCCCTTTGATCGCTTCCATGCCGACAGATCTCGGGCTGAGCGAGGCGAACAGCGCCTGGACATAGGGCCGGAACATGTGCTCGAGCGCGCCGGCGAACAGGATGACCAGGCCCTGGATGATGACGATCATGTCGCGGCTGATCGCCGGCATCTCGAAGGCGAGCTCGGCGCCGCCCTGGTAGAGCATGCCGAATAATATTGCGGCGAGAACGATGCCGACCGGGTGGAGGCGCCCCATCAGCGCCACGGCGATGCCGACGAACCCGGCGCCCGAAACGAATTCGAGCGCGACATTGTGCTGGTCACCCATCGTCGGGTTGAGCGCCATCATGCCGGCGAGCGCGCCCGAAATCATCATGGCGACGATGATGATGCGGGTCTCCGAAATGCCGGCATAGCGCGCCGCTTTCGAGCTGTGGCCGTAGGTGCGCATCTCGTAGCCGAGCCTGGTGCGCCAGATCAGCATCCAGACCAGAAAGGCCATGGCCAGCGCCAGCAGGAAGCTGATGTTGAACGGCGCCGAGCGGATCTTGGCGCCGAACAACTCGATGACCCAGTTGAGCTTCGGCAGTTGCGCGCCTTCGAGGAAGGTGCGTGTCTGCGGCGCCATCGAATTGACCGGCTTCAAGAATCCGACCAGTGCGTAGACCATGACGCTGGCGGCGATGAAGTTGAACATGATGGTGGTGATGACAATGTGCGAGCCACGCTTGGCCTGCAGATAGGCCGGGATCAGCGCCCACAGCGCCCCCATCGCCGCAGCGGCGATGATCGCCAGCGGGAAGGTGAGCCACCATGGCAGCACGCTGTCGAAGGCCAGGCAGACGATGCCGATGCCGAGACCGGCGATATAGCCCTGGCCCTCGCCACCGATGTTGAACAGGCCGCAATGCGCCGCAACCGCCACCGAAAGCCCGCTGAAGATGAAGGTGGTGGCGTAGAAAAGCGTGAACGCAATGCCTTGCCCCCGGCCGAAGGCGCCCTCGACCAGAACGGCGGCCGCGCGGAACGGATTTTCGCCAACCAGTAGCACGACGAACCCGGCGACGACGAAGGCAACGGCGAGATTGATCACCGGGATCAGCCCGTAATCCGCCCAGGCCGGCAGCTTGGCATAAGGCGTACTCATTCGGCCGCCTCCCGGTGCTCGACACCGGCCATCAGCAGTCCAAGCTCGCCTTCGGTCGCCTCCGGGCCGCGCTCGCCGACGATGCGGCCGGCAAACATCACCAGGATGCGGTCGGAGAGCGAGCGGATCTCGTCGAGCTCGACCGATACCACCAGCACCGCCTTGCCCTGGTCGCGCATGGCAATGAGCCGCTTGTGGATGAATTCGATGGCGCCGACATCGACGCCGCGCGTCGGCTGGCCGACGATCAGCACGCCCGGATCCTGTTCCATTTCCCGCGCCAGCACGATCTTCTGCTGGTTGCCGCCGGAGAAATTCGCGGTCTTGAGGCGGCAGTCCGCCGGACGGATGTCGTATTTGGTGATCTTGTCCCTGGCGTCGTCGCGGATGGCATCGATGTCGAGGAACGGCCCCTTTAGGTAGCGGGGATCGTCGTGATAGCCAAGGATCGAATTCTCGTTCTCCTCGAACGCCAGCACCAGCCCGACGTGATGACGGTCTTCCGGCACATGGGCGAGGCCGCGGTCGCGCAGCTCGCCGGGATCGGCGGCCCCGGTCAGATCGATCGGCTTGCCGTCGAGCATGACGGAGCCCGAGACGGCGCGCCTGATGCCTGAAATCGCCTCGAGCATTTCGGACTGCCCGTTGCCGGCGACGCCGGCGATGCCGACGATCTCGCCGGCGCGCACATCGAAGGAGACGTCGTCGACCATGGTGACGCCGCGCGAATCCTTCACCGTCAGGTTCTTGACGGCGAGCTTGACGCCGCCGGCTTCCGCCTCGCCCTTCTCGACCCTGAGCAGCACGCGCCGCCCGACCATCAGCTCGGCCAATTCCTCGACGGTGGTCTTCCTGGTTTCGCGTGTCGCCACCATCGTGCCCTGGCGCATGACCGAGACAGTGTCGGTGATCGCCATGATCTCGCGCAGCTTATGGGTGATCAGCACGATCGTTTTGCCCTGCTCCTTCAGCTGCTTGAGGATGCGGAACAGATGGTTGGCCTCAGCCGGGGTGAGCACGCCTGTCGGCTCGTCGAGGATCAGGATCTCGGCGTCGCGATACAGCGCCTTGAGGATTTCGACACGCTGCTGCAGGCCGACCGGCAATTCCTCGATGATCGCATCGGGATCGACCTCCAGCCCGTATTCGCGCTCGAGCCGTTCCAGCTCCGACCGCGCCTTGGCGATGCTCTTCTTCAGCAGCGCATCGCTTTCGGCGCCGAGAATGACGTTTTCCAGCACCGTGAAATTGTCGACCAGCATGAAATGCTGATGCACCATGCCAATGCCGAGCGCGATGGCGTCGTTTGGCGACTTGATCGACGCCGGCTGGCCGCCGACGCGGATCTCGCCGCTGTCGGCCTGGTAGAAACCATAGAGGATCGACATCAGCGTCGACTTGCCGGCGCCATTCTCGCCGACAATGCCGTGGATGGTGCCGCGCACGATCTCCAGATTGATGTCGCGATTGGCGCGCACGGCGCCAAAACTCTTGTTGATGCCAATCAGCTCGATTGCGGCTTGCGCCATGCAGCCTGTCCCACTGTTATTTTTTTATCGCTTGGTCAAAACGCCTAGCATGACGCCCCGTCTGTGCCAATTGGCTGGAGCAGCGTTCACTCTCGACAAATCCCCGCGTGCTTGTCAATTTCGAACGCGGCCGTAGCCTTCACATTCGCTATCGCATCGGCCCGAAAATCGGATTCGATTTTCGGAAAGCACGATGCGAAGATTGCAAGTCTTAGAGCGTACTTTGTGCGTCCAATTGGATGCACGTCGCTTTATTGTGCCGAATCTGAAATTCGCACCTCTTGGGAGTTGCGCAGCAAGAACCCGAGGCTTTTCAAATGATGCCCGCCGACCGACTGACGACGCTGGAAATCCGCGCCGCCGAGCAGGAGAAGACCATAGAAGAAATGTCCGGTCAGATCGCCGAGCAGTGGAAGGTGATCGAGCGCATGCAGCGCAAGCTCGATGCGCTGACCGACCGGTTCCTGGCGCTGGAGGAACAGACAGCACCCGACGTGCCGGTGACCAAGCCGCCGCATTGGTGAGCTTGCGGATAAGAAAAAACCGCCGGGTTTCACCCAGCGGCGTCGATCAGATCGGCAATCTCGCGATCAATGGCAGGGCTATCGCAGGTGGAAAGCCGAGGCTTTCGCTCTACGATGTACCCCCCACCCCTAAACCCTCCCCACAAGGGGAGGGAGACTTCCGTTGGCGCTGACCTCGGCAAAATGGCTGCCTTTTCGGTGCCAAAGGGAAGTAAAGGCGCGCGGCAGCGTTCCCTCCCCCTGTGGGGAGGGTTAGGGTGGGGGTCCACCTTCGCAAGAATCCAAATGCGATTGCC
>NZ_JBVVQC010000044.1:0-40275 GCF_055811515.1 Mesorhizobium sp. WSM4841 | reverse complement strand
GCAGCGTTCCCTCCCACTGTGGGGAGGGTTAGGGTGGGGGTGCACCTTCGCAAGAATCCAAATGCGATAGCCCGCGATCAATAGGGGCAGGAATTGTCCGACATGTAGTCGTGCACCTTGATAGTACCGGCAATGATGTCAGCCTTGGCCTTTTCAACCGCCGCTTTCATCGCGTCGTCGACAAGCGCCTTGTTATTGTCGTCCATGGCGTAGTCGACACCGCCTTCCTTGAGGCCGAGATCGTTGATGCCGGCGGTGAACTTGTCGTCCTTGGCGTCCATGAAGGTGTTGTAGACGGCAACGTCGACGCGCTTGACCATGGAGGTCAGCACCTTGCCCGGCTGCAGGCCGTTCTGGTTGGAATCGACGCCGATGCCGAGCTTGCCGGCGTCCGCCGCTGCCTGCAGCACGCCAACACCGGTGCCGCCCGCCGCCGCGTAGATCACATCGGCGCCCTGGTCGATCTGCGTCTTGGCGATCTCGCCGCCCTTGGCCGGATCGTTCCAGGCTGCCGGCGTGTCGCCGGTCATGTTCTGGATGACATCGGTCGCGCCGGCCGCCTTGGCGCCGCCGACATAGCCGCAGCCGAATCGGCGGATCAGCGGAATGTCCATGCCGCCGATGAAGCCGACCTTCTTCGACTTCGAGGCCATCGCCGCCATCACGCCGACGAGGTAGGACCCTTCCTGCTCCTTGTAGACAAGGGAGCGGACATTGGGCTTGTCGACGACCATGTCGATGATGGCGAATTTGGTCTCGGGAAACTCGACAGCGATCTTCTCCAGCGCGTCCGCCCAGGAAAAGCCCGCCATGACGATCGGGTTGCGGCCATCCTCGGCGAAACGGCGCAGCGCCTGCTCGCGCTGGGTCGCGTTGCTGACCTCGAATTCCACATAAGCGATGCCGGTTTCGGTCTTGAACTTTTCGGCGCCTTCATAGGACGCCTCGTTGAACGACTTGTCGAACTTGCCGCCGAGATCGTAGAGAAGTGCGGGCTGAATGTCCGCGGCGAAGGCCGGAAGAACCATCGCAGTTGCGGCCAGGAGGCCGAGAACGATACGTTTCATGTGATCCACACCCTGTCGGTTATTTTTTCCGTTATGCACCGCCTGCCTGCCCGGTTCTCCGGCAGGCATGCGACATCAGACAGGAGTGTCTTCCTCCCGCTTCGGGCCAATCTGGCACGGCCCGAAACAAAATTCACGCGGAATTTTGACCTTTTGGAAAGCGTGGCGCCGCATCCCGGCGCCACCGATCATCGTCTCGCCAAAGGCCTCAGGCGGAGACGGCAGCCGGGATGGCGCAGGCGACGCCGGTGCCCTGCAGATTGCAATAACCGTAGGGATTCTTCGCCAGATATTGCTGGTGGTCTTCCTCGGCGAAATAGAATTCCGGCGCCGGGGCGATCTCGGTGGTGATCTTGCCGCGGCCGGCGCCGTGCAACGAGGCCTCATAGGCATCGCGCGAGGCGATCGCCGCCTGGTACTGCGCATCGCCGAACGTGTAGATCGCCGAGCGGTAGGTGGTGCCGACATCGTTGCCCTGGCGCATGCCCTGCGTCGGGTCGTGGCTTTCCCAGAACAGCTTCAGAAGCTGTGCATAGGACACGATCTTCGGGTCGTAAACGACGAGCACGACTTCGGCATGGCCGGTAAGGCCGGTGCAGGTTTCCTGGTAAGTCGGGTTGGGGGTGACGCCGCCGGCATAGCCGACGGCCGTGACCCAGACACCCTCGACCTGCCAGAACAGGCGTTCGGCGCCCCAGAAGCAGCCCAGCCCGAACATCGCCGTCTCCAGCCCCTCGGGATACGGCCCCTTGAGCGGCCGCTTCGAGACAAAGTGCTTGGATGCCGTCGGGATAGGCTTGGCCCGACCCGGCAGCGCCTCGGCAGGCTTCGGCAGATTGAGTTTCTTGTTCAGCATGTCGCTGAGAAACATGTGCGGTCTCCCTTTCTCTTTGTTTGGGGCTTTCTCTTTGTTTTGGGGACGCCAGAAGGTCATCAACAACAAATCATCAAGTCTAGGCGAAGCGCCCGGTCGGCCGCTCCCGCCTGTAGCCGATCAAGTAGAGAATGAAGGCAACCACCGCAAACACGGCGAAACCGGGCTGGTTGAGCACCCAGGCGATGGCGCCGTCCCACAGCAGCGGACCAAGCCTGTCGCGGACGAAGCTTTCGAAGGCGCTTCGCGTATCCGGCGAGACGGCGAGCCAGCTCGTGTTGAGCGGGGTCATGACCAGCGCGGAGGCCGCCACCGAGCGTGTCGCGTCGATCACCGCCATGATGACGGAAACCGAAAGCGCAACCAATGCCGCGAGACGGAAGACGAAGCGGAACACCCAGACCTTACCTCCCCGGAAGCTTATCAGATGTCTGTATCGGCCTGATAAATAGGATCTGCGCGCTTTATCCGCAATCGCGACACGCGAAGTTGAACCGACGCCGCCGGTTTGCGCCGCTGAGGCGCCCGTCGGCTAGGACGCCGCCGCCGATCGCGGCGATCGGCTACCAAGGCAGCGCTGGTGACATGGACAGAGCATCGCTGTCCGACAAAGCGAATAGAGTGCCGTTATGTCTTGGCATTCGACACCGGATCGACTAGATGAGCCCCGCACCTGTTGCTTTGACGGCTCAGGTGCAGGGAAAGGGTGTCCGCTGGTTGACGGCGCCCACGGTGCGGAGTTCCGGACCGCAATCCCCAAGGGAGCCCCCAACCCGCGCGGTGAACCGGCCGTGGCGAAAATGCTAAGACGGAGAGGTGGCCGAGTGGTTGAAGGCGCACGCCTGGAAAGTGTGTTTACGGGAAACCGTAACGCGGGTTCGAATCCCGCTCTCTCCGCCAGATATCAGATATCCAGTTAAGTATTTGTTGTCGTTGCGCTTTGTGAGTTGCGGCCTTTTTGTTCCTAACTCCGTTCCTAACGTCCACAAACGATGAAGCTCGGCCATCGTGCCGCCAGCCCCCTTTTGTTGACTTTGCTTAGGAATCGGAAGCTTCCCTCTACGCGGTGGGGGAAATAGCCATGACTGTTTGCGTTTGCGTCAAAGTAAACGAGTGCATGGTATTTGCTGCGGACAGCGCATCATCCTTCGACGGGTCCTGTCAGGGGCGCCTCTTGCGGGGGCGAAGCTTTTGAAGTTCACTGTGCGCAGGGGGAAATCACCATGCGCAAACGCTACATTTTCGCGGCGGCAGGGACCGCGACCATCCTTTTAAGCGGCTGCTCCGGTTCGGGCTTAGGTATGCCTGGCTCACCGGCTTGGTTTGCCACCACACCGCAGGCGGAACAGGCAACCTATTTCCGGAACCGATGTGTCTCCTACGGCTTCGAGCCAGGAACCCCAGCCATGGCCCAATGCATCCAAAACGAGTCCATTTCGTCTCGCGGCAGGGCATCCGCTAGAGCAAATGCGGCGTTTACAAACATGCAAAACAGTCAGCCAAAAACGACGACTTGCAACCGCTTCGGTAACACCGTGAACTGCACGACATTTTGATACTTTGGGCAGTCCGCACCTATTGCGAACGCTCGACCGCAAATGTTGGCGCGTCACCGCCCTCGCCGGTCTGGCGGGGCTTCTGTCCTAGCCCACTGCGTTTGCCGCGATGTCAATCATTTCCGCACAAGTCGCAGAGCGCGCCGTCTGCCGCTTGGGCTTCGTTGACAGCCTGCTTCCCGAGCTTCGGGCGGACAGTCGGGGTTAACCAGTTCGCAAAGGACGGCGGCAGCATCTCGCAGAACCCCCTTATCTCATCCGGCGTCAGCTTCTCGAGACATCTCGCGGCTTCCAGAAAATCAACGACAAGATCATCGGCATGCGCGGGCACGTGCGGCATTTTGAAAACCCCAATGTGGACGGCAGATTAGACGCACTAACATAAGGTTTGGCAATCAACCGACGGTCGCGCTTTTGAACGGGCTACAGCAGCACGTGTGCTCATGGCGCCGATATAGCGCGGCGTGCGCGTCGCCAGCGCGCGTTTGGGCCGGCTTAAATTAGCAATCGCTCAGCACTGGTGCGATAACACCAGGAAGATGGGATTCACATTCGCCGCGTTCCGATCTAGAATCGCCCTATGGACACGGTGTTTGATGACCTTTTCCGAGCCCTCAGAGAGCCCCGTACAGACGTGCGGGCGCTGATCAGCGCCTTTGTCCTCGATCTCGGCGAAGCTCTTCACAGGCGTTGCTATCGGGCTGGGGATAGCCATCGGCATGGCGCTGGCCGGTTAGGTCCGCCTCGCGCGTCGGATCGCGAGGCGCAATCCGCGCCCGAGAAAGGGACGGGGAAATCCATCCCAGTCCGCTTCGATACGCTATTTGCAGTGGCGCCGGCAGACTCCCATCCTCCGCAATGGCCTGCCCCGGCCGGCTCTCTAGTCCTCATCCCCGAAACCCAGCAGTGATGCATGGCGTATGTGGCTGTGGTCGCCACGAAGATGCCTGACGCGCAGCTTCATCCCAGGCTTGACCCGCTGCGTCGCGGCCGTTTCTTTATGCCCTCGGGCGGCGGGCCAGCCTGCTCCTGAACACGCTTCCAGAGGCGATCCTTCATGTCGCGACCAAGGGTGATGAAGGCCGAACCGACATACTCCCCGGTGCCTGGCTCAGCCAGCAGGGCGAATGCAGCCTTGCCCCGTTCAAGAGACGCAAAAAAGCCCGCTAGCCGAAGCCAGCGGGCAATGGAAGATAGTCCAGGTTGGGGTCAAGCCCCGCCGGCTTCAATATTGACGTGTTCCATGAAGACAGCGCATCGTTCGAGCAGATGGAAAGCCGCCGGGCGGCGCCAGTTCCTGCCGCCTGAGGTCTGTGGAGCGTCAGTGCGGCGCAACACCCGCCAGGAGATATTTATAGCCGTGCGTCGTCATCCAGCGTGCGCGGGCGAGATGCGTCTCCCACGCCCTGAATGCCGCTCTGGTTCCTTCTCGGGATCGACGCTTCGCGCCGGTACGCCGCCGCCACTTCTCTGACCGATTGTCGTAGCGAGATATGTCCACGTCCCCTAGCTCCCGAGGAGAGAATGCGACCGGCGTGAGGAAGAGTCCAAAAGGGGGCGGCGTACCGAGTGAGGAGGCGGCATCGGCCTGCTCAATTGTGTTTTGACTATTTGGCTGCACGGGCGCGTATAATATCAGGTTCGCCCCGGTTGGGCGGACTAAACTCAGGGAGGATGTTATGAAGATGAATCGACGTAATGCTCTTGCCCTTGGTGCCACCTCGTTGGCGGCCCCGCTACTGGTCGCAAAGCCCACTTCGGTAGCGGCCAAGACCTACGGTCCGACTGATGGCAAAGAGATTTTTCCCGGCGTTCGACTCGTCGAACTGGGAACACGGGACTCCCATATCAAGGGGTACAAGAAAATCGCCATGGAAGACGTAGTGTATCAGCCAAAGGGAACTAGTCCGCTGGGTGATGTTATGGCTGACGACATGGTCTGCACGGTCACTGAAGGCGAGCTGCAAGTCACGGCCGGGGAAATGCAGTTCACGGCCAAGGAAGGCGACGTGTGGAGCTGCGGCAAGGGTAGCACGAAGGAGGCGGCGACGAACAACGGAACGGTGGTCGCTGTGATGCGGGTGATTAACCTGAAGGTTGCATAAAGTTGCCTGTGAAGATGGCCGGCGTCGCATGTGGACGAAGCTTCAAGGCCGTTTTAGCAATCCTGAAACAAAAGGCGGATTGGACCGTTTGCAATCTGCCAGCACTCTGGCGACTCCAGTAGACCCTCCCGCTGGCTTCGGCTGGCGGCTTTTTGCGGTGCGCCATGAGAGAAACGGCCCGATCGGGCGTCAACCCGCGTCGCTGGCAGTAGCTCGGCGATGCGGCGGCTTGAATCCAGTGGGAGCTGATCTACCCGAGCTTGTCAAATAGTGGGCGTTTGGCCGGGCCGGTGAACTTTGCGTTGTCGCGTCTTCGAGACACAAACGGCGTTCTAGTCTTCATCCCAAAAATCCTGCAGCGAGGCATGCCGATCTGAATTAACCTGCTACTGGTTAAAACTTGTGCGGCTTATAGCCCGGCCTTTTAAATGGAGGAAAACGCGGCCTCGACGAAGTCCCTGCCAAAAGTCGCATCATGGCCGATCATCCCCGGCTTGACCCCTGTGTCGCCGTCTCTTCATCCGCTCGGTAGCGCCGCGTGCCAAGGCTATCATCGAGACGGTCGAGCGGCTAAGCCGGTGTCCAAACGACGCTACTCCTCGTCACCGAAACCAAGCAGCGAGGCATGGCGTATGTGGCTGTGATCGCCGCGGAGATGCTTGATGCGCAGCTTGACGCCAGGAGCGACCCATTGCGTCGCCGGCCGCTTTTTCATGGCCTCTGGCGGCGGCCTGGCGTGGTCCCGAACCCGCTTCAACAGCCGCTCCTTCATGTCGCGGCCCAGGCTGATGAGGGCGGAACCGACATATTTCCCGGTGCCGGGCTGCGCCAAAAGGGCGAAGGCCGCCTTGCAAGGCTCGCGCTCGACGCCCAGCAGTTCGAATTCGTCGACCGTGAAGCTCTTGGTCTTCAGCCAGTTCGAGGTCGGGCCGCTGCGATATTTGCTGTCGGGGCGCTTCGAGACAATTCCCTCAAGCTCGACCTGATCGACGAGATAGAAGACAGACTTCGCGTCACCAGGCATGGCCTCGCTGAACTGGATCCGGCTGTTCGGCTTGATGATGCCGTGGAGAATTTCGCGGCGCGCCTTGCAGCCGATGTCACGCAGATCATGGCCGTTCAGATGCATGATGTCGAATGCGACGAGATACATGCCATAGGGATTGTTGTGGACGGCGTTCTGGAGCGCGTTGAAGTCGGGCATTCCGGCCTTGTCGGTGATGACCGCTTCGCCGTCGATGATGGCGTTCTCGACCTCGAGCTCCCCCGCGGCTTCCACAATGCCCAGATATTTGCGCGTCCAGTCCTTGCCGGTTTTGGTGAAGACGCGAATATCTTCGGGGCTGTTGATGACGACCTGGGAGCGGTAGCCATCCAGCTTGATCTTATGAATCCAATTGTCACCCTCGGGCGGCTTGGCCACCAGTTGGGGCTCCATCGGAAGTATGAACTCTAGCCGGCCGGTGCCGGCACCTCCCCGCCTGCGCATGGAACCTAGTCTAGGTCACCGGCGTATATTAGCCATAGTTAACATAACGAAATTCAAAAAAGGACGTGCGATATGGCAGACGACAAAACCAAACGCGACTTCCGTGACCGCAGCAAGATATCGGCGGACGATGATTATGAGGTGAACTTTTTCGCTCTGCAGAACAACATCAGGCCGGTGCAGGTGCGCGAACTGATCCGCAAGCACGGCAACGATCGGGCAACCCTGACCGAGGCCGCGAAGGCATTGCCGGCACAATGATGACCAAACTTTCAGACCTGAGGCCGCCGATCGCCGGCTGGTCGTTGGCTATCCCGTACAGGCAGAAAAAGCCCGCGCCCCGTGGAGGGGAAGAGGACGCGGGCTGATCGGAGGGACGATCCGATCTTGCAGCATGTCTGCACAGGAAATAATGCCGCGGAAGCTGAACTTTCTAAGCCTTTGTTCCAACGCAAAAAACCTGCCGCACCTTTCGCCAAGCCGGTCAATGAGGCCTGGATATCAATCCCTATTGGGCCGCACCTAAATTCCAGATGTCCCGATGCAGGCGCCATGTCCTGTCGTCGCCCTTTTTCCAGACGACGATGTACTTGCCTGCAACGGTGGAGAGGGCGCCGTCTTTGCTCGGCACATCGAGCGTAAATGCGCCAACTTCGTAGGCGAGGTTCGCGCTCTCTTCCACTTCCACTGCCTTCAGGGTGAGATTCTTCATCCCGCCTTTGATCGCGCCCTGCCAGAATTCTTCCACGCCCTTGCGGCCATCGACGCGCTTGCCGTCGGGCGGCAGCACCGCAGCGTCCTCCGTATACAATTGACCCACCGCCGCCGCGTTTCCGCTGTTGAAGGCGTCCGTGAATTTCGTCAGCGCCGCTTCGATGTCCTCGCGAGCCGACTGGGCGGCCGCAGACAATGCAGAGGAAAGAACCAGCACAGCAGCAAATGCAAATGACTTAACCAGTCTCATTTCGTCCTCCCTTTGCGTGATCGACATATCTATGAATAGCACGCCCAACCCGAGCGCGCCGCCGCGCCCGCTCAATCGGCCAGACCATGATGTATATTAGGCATATCTAAACCATGATTTACATTAGGCTTATCTAATATTATGGCGCAAGCGCCAGACGCTCTCAGCCCACAACCCCGATCGGCCCGCTTCCTCCGCCAGAGGCGCGCGCTTGGTTCAGCAAGGTCCCGACGCCGTTCAGTGTGGAACCGCAGGTATTCCCGAGACTGAGCGCGCCGTTTCGACGGAGAAGACCACGAAGGCAAAGATCAGCACGCTGACAGCGACGATCATCGAGCCCGTGGCGACGATCGGCTCGAGGGCCGGATTTCCATGCAGCATCACGTAGAGCCGGTAACATCACGACCAGGCCAAGATTGTAGACGCCGTAATGGACCATCGCGATCCTGCGGGCGGCTTTTGTCGGGTTCAGGGCGTAGTACCCCCCGGAATATTGCACTTGTGACCCATCCCAGAAGACTGATGTGTGCGTGAGCCGGGTAAGCACCGTGATTGCCTGAAATTGCCATCTGCAGGCCGGCTGCGATTCCCAAGATAAGAAAGACGATCGCTGTCTTGAAAAAGAGTTCCGAGATTTTCGGCTATCTTGTCCTCCCAAGCCGTTGCTGGCGGCCCGGCAGCCTATGGGGGTGACCGGCCAGCCACCGGGCCTGACCGGCTTGCGCCGGCTGACGAAAACATGCACTCACGCTAATGTAATTGCAACATCGACATGGTCGCCATACCGGCGAAAGACGCTAGCCATGACGCCGTAGGTGATCGACAAGGGCGCGCAGCTTCGGCGCGACGTTGCGACGGCTCGGATAATAGAGGTAGAAGCCGGCAAAGCGCGGGCAATAGTCCTCGAGAACTGGCACCAGCTCGCCCCGATCGATCCACGGGCGAAAGCTCTCCTCCATGCCGAAGGTGACGCCGGCGCCGGCGATGGCCAGCTTTATCATCAACGCCATGTCGTTGGTCGTGATCTCCGGCGCAACGGCGACGCTGAACTCCTTGCCGTTCTCGGCGAATTCCCAACGATAGGGCGCGACCTTCGGTGCGCGGCGCCAGCCAATGCAGCGATGGCCGGCGAGTTCCCTCGGATGCGAAGGGGCCCCGCACCGACCGCGATAGGCCGGCGCGCAGACAGCCAGCTGCCGCTCGTCACCGGCGACAGGCACCGCGATCATGTCCTGCTCGACCACTTCGCCGAGCCTGACGCCGGCATCGTATCCCTCGGCGACGATGTCGAATTCCTCGTCCGTCACCGTGATGTCGATCTGAACCTCCGGATGGGCTTCGGCAAAGCTCGCCAGGAATGGCCCTGAAAGAAAGCGCTCGGCGATCGACGAGACGGCGAGCCGCAACTGCCCGCGCGGACGCCCGCGCAGGTCCCCGGTGGTCTCCATCGCGGCGCGCATGTCGGCAATGGCGGGCGCTATCTCGGCGTAGAGGCGTTCGCCAGCCTCGGTCAGGCTGACGCTTCGCGTCGTGCGCTGGACAAGAGCGATACCGAGCGTCTCTTCCAGGCGCTTCATCGTCTGGCTCACCGCCGAGCGGGTGACGCCCATGCGGTCCGCAGCCGCGCGAAAGCTCCGCTCCTCGGCCACGAGGGCGAACACCGCAAGCGCATTGAGATCCGGCTGCATTGGTTAGCTGTTCTTTCCATGCTGCGAACAAATGGTCGTCTTATCGCAACAGTGGAACAGATCCATCTTGGTGGCAACCGCCTGCATGGCGGTTCGCAAGATCAACCAGACGGAGACGAAACATGTCCCTCAACAAAGTTGTGCTCATTACCGGGGCTTCGAGCGGCATTGGCGCCGCCATCGGCCGGGAGCTCGGTGCTGCCGGAGCAAAGGTCATGCTCGGTGCGCGCCGCACCGATCGGCTGGACACGCTCGCAGAAGAGATCAGGGCAAACGGCGGGGAGGCAATGACACGCCGCCTGGACGTGACCGACCGCGCCGATGTCGCCGCCTTTGCCGAAGCGGCGCGCCGGGCCTGGGGACGCGTCGACGTGATCGTCAATAATGCCGGCGTCATGCCGTTGTCGCTGATGGCGTCGATGAAAGTCGATGAATGGGACCGAATGGTCGACGTCAACATCAAGGGCGTGCTCTACGGCGTTGCCGCGGTGCTGCCGGAGATGACGGCCCGAGGCTCCGGCCACGTTGTCAACATCGCCTCCATCGGCGCGCTTTCGGTGTCGCCGACAGCCGCTGTCTATTGCGCAACCAAACACGCGGTCCGCGCGATCTCCGATGGCTTGCGGCAGGAGCACGACAACATCCGCGTCACGTGCATCCATCCCGGCGTGGTCGAGAGCGAACTCGCCGACACGATCACCGATCCGGTGGCGGCGGCAGCGATGAAGACTTATCGCGCCATTGCGCTGCAGCCCGACGCGATTGGCCGTGCCGTTCGCTTCGCCCTCGAACAGCCGGACGATGTCGACGTGAACGAGATCGTCATACGACCGACAGCCAGCAAGTAGGGAGGCAACAATGGATTTTCGTTTTCACAGCTCGTATAGCGCGATTGCCGTCGCGTTGCTGCACGGCGCGGTCCCTCAAACCGCCAAATCGCAGACGATGGAAGAGCGACTGCAACGCGGCGATGCCGTCGTCAGGAGCCTGAACAATGGCGCTCCGCAGCCTGCGCTGGAACGCAGAGACAGGAGTTTCCGTTTCTGGCCTGAGCAACCCAAGGCTATGCGCTCGGCGACGTCCGGTCCCGTCCGGGGCTCGACAACCGCACACGCCAACTCGCCGCCGTCGCGGTATTCGCAGCCATGGGCGAGACTGCGTTCATAAGAATTCATGCCGGTTATGCGCTCAATATCGGCGTGTCCGAGGAAGAGCTGAAGGAAGTCATCTACATGGTGACGGTTCCGGCCGGATTCCCCCGCGCGATCGCAGCATCGCAAGCGCTCTCCGAGCTGTTCACCGAGCGTCGCGCCGCTCCCGGCAAACAGCCCTGAGGAGCTGTCCATGAAACAGATTTCGATACTTGCCGCTGCCGTGCTTGTTGCCGGGGCGGCCGTCTTACCCATGCAGAAAGGTCACGCCCGGATGAATGTCGAGCAAAATACAGTTACCCAACCTTCGGCAAGCCATCCCTATGTCGGGATGTGGGTCACGGCCGATGGCCATATCCGCCACGACTTGCTTCCAAACGGTCGCTATGACGAAGCGCGCGGAAGCCGTGAGAGCGCGTACCAGGGGCGCTATGAGATCCGAGGAAATCACATCGACTATTGGGACGACACCGGCTTTACCGCTGACGGAACGTTCATTGGCGGCGTGCTGCATCACGCCGGTATGATCTTGTATCGGGAGAAGTAGTGACGTTCGTCGAGTCTCGACAAAAACGTTACCGCTGCACCATATGTCATTGGTGCGAAGCCGGTCTCCCGGCGCACCTGTCACCGTACTGCTCGCGCCTGGCGTGCAGATAACGCCTGCCTCCTTCCCGCCGCATTTCGCACACGCGCTGCTGCAACTCACATACAGCGACTCCTCGGCGGTCAGGAAGTCGGCAAGAGTCACGCGCGCAAAAAGGAACCAGGATCACCGCCACAACCGAACGGTGCATTTGCCTCCGTGTGTTGCGCCGCAGTTACAGTTAAGCCACAACCTTTTGTGGTAGTCCATTCTTGGTCACTTCCTTTTAACACAGGCATCAGTCCATGAAGAAAATCGTGTTTGCCACTACGTTCCTTTTCAGCGGTGCGGCCTTGGCCCTGCTTCCGGTTCCGGCCTTCGCGGCCGATGCAATTGTTTACGAGCCCGCGCCGGCTGCGGCCGTTGCCTACGACTGGAGCGGCCTTTATATCGGTGTTCAGGGCGGCTATCTCTGGGGGCAGGCAGATCACAGCTACTCCAACGGTGCGCCAAGTGACGATTCCGATCCCGATGGCTTCATTGGTGGCGTCCATGTCGGGTACAATTGGCAATCCGGTTCTTTTGTCTACGGTGTCGAGGGTGATTTCGAAGGCGGTAGCGTGGATGGCAGCTTCGAAAACACAGCCGGACTGACATCTGTTGGAACCAGCGAATTGAACTGGCAGGGCTCGATCCGCGCAAGGCTCGGCTACGCATACGATAAGGCGCTTCTCTATGTTACCGGCGGCTGGGCGATTGGCGATTTCGACTTCGGTGGCGGCCCCTTCCCGCTTCCTGTCAGCGGGGACTATTCGGATACGCTCAACGGCTGGACGATCGGTGCCGGCGGCGAGTGGGCCTTCAACGAACATTGGACCGCGCGACTGGCGTATCGGTATACAGACTTCGGAGAAGCCTCGGGCAATTTGGCTCCGGGATTCCCGGATGTCGATATGCCGGTTGACCTAACCACCCACGCGGTGAGGGTCGGCGTCAGCTACAAGTTCTGATCCTTTGGGGACGCAAGGGAAACCCCGGCCTAGCGGCCGGGGTTTTCGTTTGGGCTCGAATAGCTATCACCGCCTCAACATCCGCACCGCCACAACTTGCTTCCAAACGGTCGCTATGACGAAACGCGCGGAAACCGTGAGAGCGCATACCAGGGCCGCTATGAGATCCGAGGAAATCACATCGACTATTGGGACGACACCGGCTTTACCGCGGACGGAACGTTCATTGACGGCGTTCTGCACCAGGCAGGCATGATCTTGTATCGGGAGAGCTAGCCGACGTTCGTCGAATCTCGATAAAAAGGTTTCGCATCGTGCCGCTGCACCATATGTCATTTGGTGCGACGCCAAAAAGGAGCCCACCTTGCCTACCGAACCACGTTCTCCACGGCTTGCAGTGCTGATCGACGCAGACAATGCCTCGGCCAAGATTGCCGACGGGTTGTTCGAGGAAATCGCAAAGATCGGCGAGGCGAGCGTTCGTCGCATCTATGGCGATTTTTCCAGCACCCGTTCGAAGGCATGGGCCGATGTGCTGTCGAAGCATGCGATCATCCCGCAGCAGCAATTCGCCTACACCACCGGCAAGAACGCATCCGACATCACGCTCGTCATCGACGCGATGGACCTTCTCCACAGCGGGCGGTTCGAAGGCTTCTGCCTGGTGTCGTCCGACAGCGATTTCACCCGCCTTGCAGCTCGCATCAGGGAACACGGGATCGACGTGTATGGGTTTGGCGAGCAGAAGACACCGGAGAGTTTCCGGCAGGCATGCCGCCGGTTCGTATACACCGAGAACCTGCTTGCGACCGCACCAGCCAACGCTCAGGATGCGGCGCCGACGAAATCTTTGCAGCCGCCCAGCGCCGCGACGCCGATCATCACCAAGGTCATTTCACAGATGGGAAACGAGGACGGCTGGGTGCCGCTCGGCATCGTAGGCAATCAGCTCGCCAATCTGGCATCGGACTTCGATCCGAGAACCTTCGGCTTTCGCAAGCTGAGCGATCTCGTGCGGAAGACCAATGCCTTTGAGATCGATCATCCCGAGGGCGGAGCGATGCGTATAAGGGTCAAGCCAGCTGCGAGGAGCCGAGAGAAATCGAAGTCGGCAGCGTCGCGCTGAGCCTGCAAAAAGGCAACTGTCCCCGGTCCGATTGGCCTCTGGTCGGACCACTATTTCGCTGGCGGAAACCGCCATTCGGCGTATCATTCTCGTCGGAGGGGGGTTCATGGCGGAGGAGGCCGATGAACATCGTTTCGAGAGTGCCTGTCGTGACGGCCCAGGAACTTGTTTCATCTGCGCTTTCAAAATTTCGCGCTGGCGACACCATATCGACCAGAGCCGCAATAGACGCCATCCGCCGGGCAGCCCCGGCTTGTGAGGACAGCGACGATCATCTGGTCGAGCTTGTCGTGATGACCGCAATTGGTAGGACCATGGGGGTCGTGTTCGACCATCGGTCCCGCTAATGCATGTCGCCCTGCGCCCAATCAGCTTGCGCACTGTCGGAACTAAAGCGCGTCGCGTTTGATCGGCCTCATGCGACGCGCTTCAGGTTGCTGTTTTATGCATGTCGTTATCGCAAAACCGCTGCACACCCTCGGGTCAGGGCCCGAGGGCATGCTTTTGCGCGACATGCATTAGGGCGGCGACGTAAGCCACTCAGTAACCATGAATTGTGATCGGGATGGATCACGCCATTCGTCATCGGAACGGATAGTCCCGCTGCGCCGTTGCTGTCCTTGGAGTCAAGGAGTGGCGGTAATGCGTGATGAACAATTCGACGTTCCGGTGACGATCGAGAGCGAACGGGTCGGCCGCCCTCTCTCTGTGACGAGGACGGTCCAGGCGGCCTCGCTGCTGGTCGACAAATGGCCAGACGAAAAGCGCGGGCCGAAATATCGCGCGGCCTTGAAAGCCATGATGGACGCGATGGAGCAGCGACGGGCGGTTGGCAGTGCGCGGCGGGCATTCACGGCCGCCGCCAAGGAAGCCCATGTGTTTGTGCGCGAAGGCCGGCACTAAAGCGCATCACGTCTGAAGAGATTCGTGCGACGCGCTTTTAGTTCTTGTTTTTGCATGTCGTTGTCCCAAGCCGCTGCGCACTTTTGGGCGACATGCATTGCTGTTGTTTATGCATGTCGTTGTCCCAAAACCGCTGCGCACTTTTGGGCGACATGCATTAAGGAACCTCACGAAATCTCCGTCGTTATGCTCTAGGTCGAAACGAGGAGAACTGCCATGCCCGACGACAAGACCAAGACCGACAACCGCGATCGCTCACAAGTTGCCGGCGACGAAGACTATGAGGTGAGGCATCTCGCCGAGGAAGCCGGCATTACTCCCAAACAGGCACGCACCTTGATCAAGCGCCACGGCACCGATCGCAGGGTGCTGAACGAAATCGCCGAGAGCATAAAGGCGTCGTGATGTCTGACAAGCGGACCACAATGGCGGATCGGAAGAAACGCGAACCGGACGACAAGGAGGCCCTGCGCCTGGCCGAGACCACCGACGTTTCGCCCAACCAGGCGAAGGATCTGATGCGCAAGCACGGCAAGGACCGCGCCAAGGTCGAGAAGGAAGCGAAGAACTTCAAGGCCGAAGGCTGAGCCGCCGATTTGGCGGAGCGTCTGCCCTCGCCGTATCCCCGCATCACCGTCGCACGCGCCCGGCCATCCGTACGCTTCGCTTATCTGGCGTCGCGGGCCGGCAATCCTGAGCGGCTTATCAATTTTCTAACAAATTCGGCCTATTCCCGTTCTAATCATGGGAGCTGGGCTTTTGGCGCAAACAGAGAAAATCGCTGCGCGACGCGCCGTCGCGCTGTCGGTTGTCGTGCCGTGCTACAATGAAATCGGCGGGGTCGCCGAACTTTACCGGCGCGTCACAGCCGTTTGCCGTGAACAAGCGGGGCTTTCCTACGAGATCGTGCTGGTCATCGACGGAGCCACCGACGGCACCCGCGAGGCCATTTTCGAACTCGCCAAGCAGGACAGCCACGTCGTCGGCATAGACCTCGCCCGAAATTACGGCCACCAGATTGCGCTCAGCGCCGGCCTGGAGTTTTGCCGCGGCCAGCGCATTCTCATTCTCGATGCCGACCTCCAGGACCCGCCGGAATTGCTCAAAGCCATGATGGCAAAGATGGATGAGGGGTTCGACGTCGTCTATGGCCAGCGGCTGAAGCGCCAGGGCGAAGGCTGGTTCAAGCGCGCAACCGCCGCATTGTTCTACCGGCTGCTGCGCAAGATGGTCGACGTCGACATGGCGCTCGATTCCGGGGATTTTCGCCTGATGAACCGCCGCGCGCTCGATCATCTCAATGCGATGCCCGAGCGTTACCGCTTCATTCGCGGCATGGTGAGCTGGATCGGCCTCAAGCAGGTGGCCTTTGCCTATGAGCGGCACCAGCGCTTCGCAGGCACCACGCATTACCCATTGAAGAAGATGGTGCTTCTGGCAATGGATGCGATGACGAGCTTTTCCATCGTGCCCCTGCGGTTCGCCTCGCATCTCGGTATGATCTTCGGCTTTCTCGGGCTTGCTGCGCTCGGCTACACGCTCTTCTCATGGTTCGCCGGCAGCGTGTTGCCCGGCTGGACCAGCCTGGCGGCAATCGTCCTGATCCTCGGCAGCGTCCAGCTTCTGGTCCTTGGGATTTTCGGGGAATATCTCGGGCGCATGTATATGGAGACCAAGCGACGGCCGCTCTACCTCATAAACGAGATCGCTGCCCATGATCCTGCCGCCGGGAAGCTGCCGGTCCATCACCTTCAGGAAATGGCCCATGAACTGACGAAGGGAGCCGCGCGTGCTTCAGGCCGAGTTTGACCAGTTCGCGCTGGAGTATCAGCAGCAGCATGCCGCAAGTATCCGGCTGAGCGGCGAAACCCCGGATTTCTTCGCGCAGTACAAGATCGACGATGTCGCGGCAAGGCTCGCCCGCTCAGGCGTGAAGCCACGGCGGATACTCGACTTCGGCGCGGGTGTCGGCAATGCGCTGGGACCTATGCGCGCCGCATTTCCCGACAGCGAAATCACCTTGCTCGACCCCTCCTCGCAGTCGCTCGACATCGCCCGCACGCGCTTTCCCGGCCAGGCCGATTTCAGGCACTTCGACGGCGAAACGATCCCTTACGACGACGCGAGTTTCGATCTCGCCTTCGCCGCCTGCGTGTTCCATCACATCCCCGAAAACCTCCATGTCGCCCTGATCAAGGAGATCGAGAGAGTGCTGACGGGCGGTGGCAGCTTCTTTTTGTTCGAGCACAATCCCTGGAATCCGCTGACGACGCACGCGGTGCGAAACTGCGCTTTCGACGCGAACGCAATCCTGATCAACAGCCGTGATGTGCGCAAGCGAATGGCTGCGGCCGGCTTCTCCAAATCCGACGTCGTCTACCGGATCTTTTTCCCACGCGTGCTCGCAAGATTGCGACCCTTGGAGCGCTTCCTGACCAGGATGCCTATGGGAGCCCAATATTTCGTGCATGCGATCAAGCCTGCCGTTTGAGCGGACGCCCTGCCCTCGGATGAGCGACAAGCTGAAACCGCCAATCGATCTGCCGCAGAGCGGACTGGAGCTATGAAATGAACGGGATTCAGGCGACCGTAGCGACCGTTGCGACCGCGTCGTCGCTCAACGACGCGCAGCGGGCCAGAGTGATGTTCTGCCTGCTCGTCGCGCCTCTCGTGGCCTTCGCGCTTTCCGCCCACACCCAGGCCATCCTGCAGGACCCCGACTGCTGGTGGCAGGTCAAGGTTGGGCTCGATCTGCTGGCAAATCGTACGTTCCCGGTTGTCGACAGCTATTCTCACACTTTCGCCGGACACCCGTGGATCGCCAAGGAATGGCTTGGACAGGTTCTCCTTGCGCTCGCCTACACGGCAGGTGGCTGGAACGGCGTGGCGGTGCTGATCATCTCAACCATCGCCCTGATGGGCGCGCTGCTGTCATGGTATCTCAGCACCTGGTTGAGACCGATGGCGGCAGTGGGACTGGCCTTGTTCGGGGCGGCCATGATCTCCCCGATCTACACCGCGCGTCCGCACATCTTCACCTTGCCCATCATCGTGATCTGGACCGCAATGCTTTTTCGCGCAGCGCGCAATGAGCAGGGACCGCCTCTTTGGCTGCTTGCCCTGCTTGTCCTGTGGGCCAATCTCCACGCGACCTTTACCATCGGCTTCGTCATCGCGGCTTTCGCCGGCCTCGATGTTCTTGTGCGAACCCGCCTGTCCAACCCCGTACTCCTTGGCAAATGGGTTGCCTTCGGGCTGCTCTGCCCGGTGGTCAGCTTGATCAATCCCTATGGCATCAAGGCCATCCTTGCCACTTTCACCGTAGCCTATGGCAATGAAGCGGTTCCCTTGATTATCGAGTGGAAACCGTTCGACGCCTCGGATCAACGGTTCCAGGAGGTGGGTATCCTACTGTTCGTTTTCGCGCTGCTTGTGTCGAGACTTCGCATCGGCTGGGCGAAGGCGCTGTTCATCGTCTTTGCCTTGCATATCTATCTCACCCATTTGCGCTTCATGTACCTGTTCTTTCTGCTGGTCCCGATCGTGCTTGCGGCCGAGATTGCGGAGCAATATCCCGCGCTCTCCCTGGCGAAATGGATGTCCGACAGGCGCGACGGGCTGGAACGGTTTTTCGCGGAGCGATTTTACCAGATTTGCGGCGTGGCAGGCGTTTTGCTGGTGGCTACAACCGCAATGCACACGAGCGCCTATCCGGTCGCGCCGAGTCAGAAGACTTCGGCCAAGGATGCGCTTGCATTCGTCGAAAGCCATCATCTGTCAGGCAATGTCCTGAATTCCTACAACTTTGGCGGCAGCTTGATTTTCCATGGAATCAAGACATTCATCGACGGCCGGACAGATCAGCTCTTTCTCAACGGCTTTATGAAGACAGATGCCGAGACAGGACGCAGCGGTGGAAAGCCTGTCCTCGAAGCGCAGCTCGGGAAGCATGCGATAGACTGGGCCTTGCTGACGCCGGACGATAGCCGCATTCCATTCTTCGATGAATTGGGCTGGAAGCGGGCGTATGCGGACGACTACGCCGTGATCTATACGCGCGATCGCTGATTTTCGGCAGCTTCGCGCCGGCGCGCGACTTGTCTTTAAACGCCGTGCGCTGAGATCATCACGGCAAAATCCCTATAGGATTTTTATTTCTTTCCTCTTTGCCCCGGCTCGAACCTTTATGGGGTTTTGATCCATATCCCGTCGGGAAGGACTTATCTCGGTCGCCATTGCCGTCGCGACCGAGTGTCTTCACATGACCTCAACCCTGCCGGCTGCAGGCAAGGCAGTGCAAAACGAAAATAAGGAGCAAGTCCGATGGACATCATCGTTCTCGGAATAGGGTTTTTATTTTTCGCCCTGTTTTTCGCCTTCATCAAAGCCTGCGACAGTCTTTAAGCGGAAGGATCGCAACATGCTTGTCGACTATATCCTCGGTGGCGCTGTGACTTTGTTCCTTCTCGCCTACCTGACATACGCCCTCGTTCGCCCAGAACGCTTCTAACGGCAACTGGCGAAGGCACGGAAAGCTATTTCAATGACTTTCAACGGATGGATACAGATCCTCGTCTATTGCGGGATCGTCGTTTTGCTCGTGAAGCCGCTCGGCGGCTACATGTTTCGCGTTTTCAGCGGCGACCGCATATTCCTCTCGCCGATTTTAGGCCCTGTCGAGCGGAGCCTTTATCGCATCTCGGGAACCAGCGAGCGTGAGGAGCAGCACTGGACCACCTATGCGGCGGCTTTGCTGTTCTTCAACCTGGCCGGTTTCCTGGTGCTTTATTTCCTGCAGCGGCTGCAAGGCAGCCTGCCTTACAATCCGGCCGGTATGAGCGCCGTCGAACCCGGTCTCGCCTTCAACACCGCCGCCAGCTTCATGACCAACACCAACTGGCAGAACTACGGCGGCGAAAGCACGATGTCCTATCTCGTGCAGATGGCCGGCCTCACCGTGCAGAACTTCCTGTCCGCGGCGACCGGCATCGCCATCGCAATCGCGCTGATCCGCGGCTTCACCAAGGCCTCCGGCAAATCGATCGGCAATTTCTGGGTCGATATGACCCGGTGCACCCTTTACCTGCTGTTGCCGCTCTGCATCGTGCTGACGCTGGTCTATGTCTATCTCGGCATACCGCAGACGCTCAGCGCCTATATCGACGCCACAACATTGGAGGGCGCGCGGCAGACGATCGCGGTCGGGCCGGCAGCCTCGCAGATCGCCATCAAGATGCTCGGCACCAATGGCGGCGGCTTCTTCAACGCAAATGCCGCGCATCCTTTCGAAAATCCCGATGCGATCTCGAACCTGATCCAGATGGTGTCGATCTTCGCCATCGGTGCGGCGCTGACCAACGTCTTCGGCCGCATGAATGGCAACCAGGGCCAGGGTTGGGCGATCTTGACCTCGATGACCGTCCTGTTCATCGCCGGCGTCGCCGTCTGCTACTGGGCGGAAGCATCAGGCAATCCGCTGGTTCACGCGCTGGGCATCGACGGCGGCAACATGGAAGGCAAGGAAACGCGCTTCGGCATCGCTTTGTCGGCGCTGTTTGCGGTCATCACCACAGCCGCGTCCTGCGGCGCCGTCAACGCCATGCATGACAGCTTTACCGCGCTTGGCGGCATGATCCCGATCATCAACATGCAGCTCGGCGAGGTCATTGTCGGCGGTGTCGGCGCCGGTCTCTACGGCATCCTGATGTACATCGTGATCGCCGTCTTCGTCGCCGGACTGATGGTCGGACGCACGCCCGAATATCTCGGCAAGAAGATCGAGGCCAAGGAGATCAAGATGGCGATGCTCGCCATTCTCTGCCTGCCGCTGGCGATGCTGATCTTCACCGCCATCGCGGTGGTGCTGCCGACAGGCGTCGCTTCCATAGCCAATGCCGGCCCGCACGGCTTCTCCGAGGTTCTCTATGCCTACACCTCGGCTGCCGCCAACAACGGCTCGGCCTTTGGCGGCCTGACCGGCAACACGCCCTGGTACAACATCACGCTCGGCATCGGCATGCTGATGGGCCGCTTCCTGGTCATCATCCCGGCTCTGGCGATCGCCGGTTCGCTGGTCGCCAAGAAGACGGTGCCCGCCTCCGCCGGCACCTTCCCGACCGACGGGCCGCTGTTCGTCGGGCTTCTGGTCGGCGTCATTCTGATCGTCGGTGGCCTCACCTTCTTCCCGGCGCTGGCGGTCGGACCGATCGTCGAGCACCTGGCTAGCATCCACGGGCAGACATTCTGAAACCGCCCACCTTGGATCAATGTCATGTCCTGGTTCGAAACCATCCGCCGCAAGATTCGACATCGAGCCGATCAAAAGGGAGCAACCCCGCCTCCTTTCCCGACCATGTCCACGTTCTTCGCCATTGCGGCCGTCATGATCGCGATCTGGCTGCTGGCCTCCGGGCTTCCGCACCTACTTTCGGCATCCGATCGAGCGGTGCCGTCCAACACCATCGATACTGGAAGCCACTAAATGAGCCAGTCCAAATCCGCTGTTATCATGGATGCCAGCATCCTGCTGCCCGCCATCGACGGCGCCTTCAGGAAACTGAACCCGCGCACCTTGATGCGCAATCCGGTGATGTTCGTCGTCGCTGTCGTCTCGGCGCTCACGTCAGTCCTGTTCGTCAAGGATCTTGTCACGGGTGGCGGCGATCTCGGCTTCTCGCTGCAGATCATCATCTGGCTGTGGTTCACGGTGCTTTTCGCCAACTTCGCCGAAGCGGTCGCCGAAGGCCGAGGCAAGGCGCAGGCCGATTCACTGCGCAAGGCGCGCACCGAGGCCGAGGCCAAGCTGTTGAGCGGCGACGACCGCACCAAGTTCAAGCTGGTACCCGGCACCAGCCTGAAGGTCGGCGACGTGGTGCTCGTCGAGGCTGGCGACATCATTCCATCGGACGGCGAGGTGATCGAAGGCGTCGCTTCGGTCAACGAGGCGGCGATCACCGGCGAATCTGCTCCGGTGATCCGTGAATCCGGCGGCGACCGTTCGGCGGTGACCGGCGGCACGCAGGTATTGTCCGACTGGATCCGCGTGCGCATCACCGCGGCCTCCGGCCATACGTTCCTCGACCGCATGATCTCGCTGGTCGAAGGCGCCGAGCGCCAGAAGACGCCCAACGAGATCGCGCTCAACATCCTGCTCGTCGGCATGACGCTGATCTTCGTGCTGGCGACGGCGACGATCCCGAGTTTCGCCTCCTATTCGGGCGGCACCATTTCGGTGACCGTTCTGGTCGCCCTGTTCGTTACCTTGATCCCGACGACGATCGGGGCGCTGCTTTCGGCCATCGGCATCGCCGGCATGGATCGCCTGGTGCGGTTCAACGTGCTGGCGATGTCGGGCCGCGCCGTCGAGGCGGCTGGCGACGTCGACACGCTGCTGCTCGACAAGACCGGCACGATCACGCTCGGCAATCGCCAGGCGACGGCATTCCGCCCGGTCAAGGGCGTCACCGAGCAGGAGTTGGCCGACGCTGCACAGTTGGCCTCGCTTGCCGATGAAACGCCGGAAGGCCGCTCGATCGTCGTGCTGGCGAAGGAGAAATACGCCATCCGCGCCCGCGACATGGCAACACTGCATGCCGCTTTCGTGCCCTTCACCGCGCAAACGCGCATGAGCGGCGTCGACATCGATGGCTCTTCGGTTCGCAAGGGCGCGGTCGATTCGGTGCTCGCCCACGTCAATCAGTCGACCGTCGCCACGCATGGTACGCGCCCCAGCAGCGACACCGTCCGCGACCTGCAGGCGATCGCCGATGACGTCGCCAAATCCGGCGGCACGCCGCTGGCGGTCGAGCGCGACGGACGCTTGCTCGGCGTCGTCCATCTCAAGGACATCGTCAAGGGCGGCATCAGGGAACGCTTTGCCGAACTGCGCAAAATGGGGATCCGCACGGTGATGATCACCGGCGACAATCCGATGACGGCGGCGGCGATCGCGGCGGAGGCCGGCGTCGACGATTTTCTTGCCCAGGCGACGCCCGAGGACAAGCTGAAGCTCATCCGCGACGAACAGGCCAAGGGCAAGCTCGTCGCCATGTGCGGCGACGGTACCAATGATGCGCCCGCCCTTGCGCAGGCCGATGTCGGCGTTGCGATGAACACCGGCACGGTCGCCGCACGCGAAGCCGGCAATATGGTCGACCTCGACAGCGATCCGACCAAGCTGATCGAGATCGTGGAAATCGGCAAGGCGCTGCTGATGACGCGCGGCTCGCTGACGACCTTCTCCATCGCCAACGACGTGGCCAAGTATTTTGCCATCATCCCGGCCATATTCGCCGTCTTCTACATCGCGCCGGGGCAGACATCAGGTCCGCTGCAGGCGCTAAACATCATGCATCTGGCAACGCCGCAGAGCGCCATTCTCTCGGCCATCATCTTCAACGCACTGATCATCATCGCGCTGATCCCGCTATCGCTGAGAGGCGTCAGATATCGCGCGATCGGCGCGGGCGCGCTGCTCAGCCGCAACCTTGTTGTCTACGGCCTCGGCGGCATCATTGTCCCCTTCGTCGGCATCAAGGCGATCGACATGGCCATCACCGCGCTTGGCCTCGCATAAGGGAATTAAGTCCATGCTCAAGCAAATCAGACCCGCGATCACCATGATCGTTTTCTTCACCATCCTTACCGGCCTGATCTATCCGATCGGCATGACCGGCATCGCCCAGGCCTTGTTCCCGCGCCAAGCCAATGGCAGCCTGATCGAGAGGGACGGCAAGGTCGTCGGCTCCGAACTGATCGGCCAGGCTTTTGCCAGCGAGCGCTATTTCCATGGCCGGCCGTCGGCTGCGGGCGACGGCTACGACGCCGCCGCTTCGAGCGGCTCGAACCTCGGGCCGACCAACGCCAAGCTGATCGACCGCGTCAAGAGCGATGCCGACAGGCTGGAAGCGGAAAATCCGAACCAGCCGGTGCCGATCGATCTGGTCACGACTTCAGGCAGCGGCCTCGATCCGCATATCAGCCCCGAGGCCGCCTATTTCCAGGTCGCCAGGGTGGCCAGGGCCAGGGGCGTTGATGAAGCCAGGGTTAAAGCCCTTGTCGACAGCCATGTCGAGGAGCGCGAACTCGGCTTCATGGGAGAGCCGGTGGTCAATGTGCTGGCGCTCAACCTGGCGCTGGACGAGGCCACCAAGCAATGAATGGTGGTCCGGGGATCGACACCATCCCCGACGCCATTCATGATCGATTTTGATGCCGGACGACAGCCGCAACGAAACCAGACCCTCACCCGACGCGCTGCTTGATCATGCGGAGCGGGAGGCGCGAGGTCGTCTGCGGATATTCCTGGGCGCAGCACCCGGTGTCGGCAAGACCTATGAAATGCTGATGTCGGGCCGTGCAAGATTGGCCGACCGGGTGGACGTGGTGATCGGCGTCGTCGAAACGCACGGCCGCAAGGAAACCCAGGTGCTGGTCGACGGCTATGAGGTGATTCCCCGTCGCCAGGTCGACTACAAGGGGCGCATCCTCGAGGAAATGGACCTCGATGCCATCCTTGCCCGGCGTCCGGCGCTGGTCCTCGTCGACGAGCTTGCCCACACCAACGCGCCGGGCAGCCGCCATCCGAAGCGCTATCTCGACGTTCAGGAAATCCTGTCGCACGGTATCGACGTCTACACGACGCTCAACATCCAGCATGTCGAAAGCCTGAACGATGTCGTGGCGCAGATCACGCGCGTCAGGGTGCGCGAGACGGTTCCAGACTCCATCATCGACCAGGCCGACGACATCGAGATCATCGATCTCACTCCCGACGACCTGATCAAGCGGCTCGAGGAAGGCAAGGTCTATATTCCCAGCACCGCCCAGCGCGCCATCGAGAACTATTTCTCGCCGGGCAATCTGACGGCGCTCAGGGAACTGGCGCTCCGCCGCACCGCCCAGCGCGTCGACGAGCAGTTGCTGATCCACATGCAGGCCCACGCCATACCCGGGCCCTGGGCGGCGGGGGAAAGGGTTCTCGTCTGCGTCGACGCGCGTCCGGGCGGGGCGGCCCGTGTCCGCTATGCGCGGAGATTGGCCGACCGGCTCCGCGCCTCCTGGACGGCGCTTCATGTCGACACCCCTCGTTCAGCCGGGATGTCCGAGGAGGACAAGGATCGGCTAGCGACTCTGCTGCGCCTTGCCGAGCAGCTCGGCGCCGAGGTAACGACCATTCCAGGTCAGAACGTCGCGCAGGACATCGTTCGCCATGCGACCGCGAACAACTTCACCCATATCGTGATCGGCAGGCCGACCCGATCGCGCTGGCGGGAATTGATCGAAGGCTCGCTCACCTATGATCTCATCCGCAATGCCGGCGACATCAGCGTCCATGTCATTTCGGGAAACGACCGCAACGCCGAGGCGACGTCGAGGACCGTCAAGGCAGCGGACGAGCAGTGGCAATTCGAAATCTGGCCCTATCTCAAGGCCACGGCCTATGTTGTTGGCTCGCTCGCCTTCGCCGTCCTTCTCGACCAGTTTCTCGACGTCCGCAATCTGGCGATCATCTTTCTCATCGCGGTCCTGACATCGGCGGTGACCGGCGGTCTCTGGCCAGCTTTGTATGCCTGCCTCATCAGCGCCATTGCCTTCAACTATTTCTTCCTGGAACCACGTTACACGCTGACGATCCAGGATCCGGAGAGCATCGTTGCGCTGGCTGTCTTCCTGGTTGTTGCGGTCATTGCCAGCAATCTGACAGCGAGCGTGCAGCGTCAGGCGGTTGCTGCCCGCTCGCGGGCACGCGCCACGGAAGATATCTATCTCTTCTCGAAGAAGCTCGCCGGCGCTGGCACGCTTGACGACGTGCTCTGGGCGACTGCCTTCCAGATTGCCTCTATGCTGAAATTGCGCGTCGTGCTGCTCTTGCCGGAGAACGGCTCGATCACCGTCAAGGCCGGCTATCCGCCTGACGACACGCTGGCCGAGGCCGACATCGCGGCCGCCCGTTGGGCCTGGGAGCACGATCGCCCCGCGGGCCGCGGCGCCGACACGCTTCCCGGAGCAAGACGCCTGTATCTGCCGTTGCGGACGGGGCGCACCGCCGTCGGCGTCGTCGGCCTCGACAACGACAAGCAAGGCCCGTTGCTGACGCCCGAGCAGAAGCGCCTGCTCGACGCCCTCACCGATCAGGCGGCGGTGGCCATCGAGCGCATCCAGCTTGTCGCCGACGTCGAGCGGGCCAAGCTCGAGGCCGAGGCGGACCGCCTGCGCTCGGCGCTGCTGACCTCGATTTCCCATGACCTGAAAACGCCGCTTGCCGCCATCATGGGCGCCGCCGGCACCTTGCGGGAATTTGCGCCGGCGCTTCCCGAAGCGGACCGGGCGGAGCTGCTGTCGACCGTGCTCGACGAATCGGAACGGCTGAACCGCTTCATCGCCAATTTGCTCGACATGACCAAGATCGAATCCGGTGCGATGGAGCCGAACTACGCATTCCACTATGTCGGCGACATTGTCGGCACCGCCTTGCAGCGGGCCAGGAAAATCATCGGCGAACACAAGACCGAAATGGACATTCCCACGGATCTGCCGATGTTGAGGCTCGACCCCGTCCTGTTCGAGCAAGCGCTGTTCAACCTCCTCGACAACGCCGCCAAATATGCGCCGCCAGCTTCGACGATCCGCCTGCAGGGCTGGGCCGACAATGGTTCCGTCATCCTGCAGATCATGGATGAGGGACCGGGCATTCCGCCAACGGATCTGGAGCGCATTTTCGACACGTTCCACCGGGTGCGCAAGGGCGACCAGGTCCGTGCCGGCACCGGGCTCGGGCTCTCGATCTGCCGTGGCTTCATCGAGGCGATGGGTGGGACGATTTCGGCGGCCAACAGGACCGACCGCTCGGGTGCGGTTTTCACCATCAGGATGCCGGTGCCGGCAGACCAACATGTGGACGACCCCGACATGGATGACTTGCCATGACGAACTCCAATGTCAGGATACTGGTCGTGGATGACGAACCGCCGATCCGCAAGCTGCTCCGCGTCGGCCTGGGCAGCCAGGGCTATGCGATCAGCGAGGCGCCGAATGCCAAGACGGCGATCGAACTGATGGAGACGGAGAAGCCGGACCTGATCCTGCTCGATCTCGGCCTGCCCGGCATGGGCGGCCACGAATTGCTGCGCAAATGGCGGGACGACGGCCTGGATGTTCCCGTGGTCATCCTTTCCAGCCGTACCGACGAGGCCGGCATCGTCTCGGCGCTTGAACTCGGCGCCGACGACTACCTCACCAAGCCTTTCGGCATGAACGAGCTTGTCGCGCGCATCCGCGTGGCGCTCCGCCACAAGTTCCAGCAGCAAGGCGAGAAGCCGGTCTTCCAGACCGGCGATCTCACGGTCGATCTGGTGAAGCGCATCGTCATGATCGAGGGCAGGGAGATAAAGCTCTCGCCGAAGGAATACGACATCCTGCGCATCCTCGTGCAGTACGCGGGCAAGGTTCTCACCCACCAGTTTCTTTTGAAGCAGGTCTGGGGCGATTCGACCGACGTGCAGTATCTCAGGGTCTATGTGCGGCAGCTCAGGCAAAAAATCGAGAAAACGCCCGACCAGCCCCGTTACATCACCACCGAAACCGGCGTCGGATATCGTCTGCGCGAAGTGGACTCGGTTTAATCCGCAGATTGGTCTTGCATCTCAACTACTGTTTAGCCACCCACCAATCCAAAAAACCTGACTTGCGGCCCAAAACCAGGAGCACAATTAAGGTGGCCACCCCTGCATAAAGATTTACGAAATAGGTGATGGTCAGAGTGATGGCGGTTGCCATACCAAAGATAAGCCCGGGCAAGAGCGACCAAGATTTGCCTTTACCTCGCCAGCTCATCACCAGCGTCACGCCCAGACAGACCAAAAAAATGAATGTTGGCGGCCCGAAATCAGACCTCCAAAAATCGCGGAAATAGATTCCACCGGCAATGGCTATGCAACCGGTAAAGAGCCGCAGGGCGAAGTGCTTCATGTATGCCAGATAACAGGCAAATCTTAATGGATCGCGGGGCGGTTTTTTGAGCCGTCAGATGCTACGGAGGAACTGGAGTCAGTCCGCCGAAAGGTCCGCGATTCGAGAAAGCGCGCCTCTGAAGCCGGTCAATGAGATGGGAAAGCTGCCTGTGTCGACCGCAATCGCATTGATTTTCAAAAATGGTGGCGGCCTTGAGCAGCGGCGTGATTTTCGCGTTGAATGCCACAGGCACCAGGCAACCGACGACCTAACAAGTGCTGAACTGCAGGATGCTCTCCAATTTCCTGTCGTCGATCTCGAGATTTATCCCCTTGCCCGGCGCGCATGGGGTCGACGGGCATTGAGTTCGGCAGCTCAACCCGCGAATTCCGCTTCGGCGAGGCTTTAACCATGGCATCACCAGACAAACGCCCTATATGATTGGAGGCTCAGTTTCGCGCGGGAATGGATGGATGTCGCCGCTTCGCCTGTCGACGATCTTGATGTCAGCAACCCTGGCAACAGCGATGCTGTCGGACGCGGCTGTCTCCGCGCAGAACGTCACTCCCGCCAACCGCAACGCGCCGCTGGTCCGGCAAGGCGAATTGCAAATGCTGGAGAACAGGCTGCGGCGGCAGCAATATCAGCAGCAGCAACAGCAGTTCCGTGCCCAGGATCGCGTGGTCGTGCCGCAACGGCCAGATGTGCCGCAGATGGCGCCCACTTGCCAGTTGCAGCGCTCGGGCAGCCGTTTTATCAGGACCTGCCGATGATGAGCCGGCACTTTTAGCCGACTCATATGCTTGAACGCCGCTGTGCTTGAAGCAGCATCAAAACGGTTTTGATTTCGCAACGTGCCTTTATGCTTGGGCACTGCCCTGATTGGATCATCGGGAATGGCAGTCACCAAGAAGAAGGTCGTACGCAAGGCAAGGAAGGGCGAGCGAATCCGTCAGGTCGCGGCTATTCCTTTTCGGCTGGGCGAGCGTGGCGACGTCGAGATGATGCTGGTCACCTCGACATCGACAAGGCGCTTTATCGTGCCCAAGGGCTGGCCGATGAAGGGCAAGAGTGGGCGCAAGGCAGCCACTATCGAAGCGCAGGAGGAAGCCGGCGTCCTCGGCAAAACTCTGAAGCAGCCGGCCGGCACCTATTCCTACTGGAAGCGGCTGACGAACCGCTTCGTCCGCGTCGACGTCACCGTCTATCTGCTGGCGGTGACCGAGGAACTGGCCAACTGGCAGGAAGCCAAAAGGCGGCAGCGGGCATGGCTGACGCCGGAAGACGCTGCAGCGCTTATCGACGAGCCCGATCTTTCAACGCTGCTGAAGAACTTGAAAGTTCCCCAACCAGCGCCCGCTGGCGAACTTGAACCAAGGCCTCATTTGGAGTCGTCCTCTCTCTGAGGGAAAGGCCGCACCGGCGTGCCGGTATAGGCCCACAACCACTCGCGCGGCAGTGGTCCCTTGTTGCGGTCGCTCTGTTGCGACTGTTCCCACGCATGCGCCAATATGCCGACCGAGCGCGAGAGCACGAAAAGGCCGCGTGTCAGCGGCGGCGGAAAGCCGAGCTCGCCATAGATGACGGCGGTGGCGCCGTCGATGTTGAGCGGGATCTTCTTGCCCTTGCGCCGCGCGACCTCGGCCTCAACAGCCTCGGCGATGTCGGCGAAACGTCCGCTGACGACGCCGCGCGCGGCAAAATCGCGGGTCAGCTCGATGAGGCGCGGCGCCCGCGGATCGACCGGGTGGAAGCGGTGCCCGAGCCCTGGCACATAGGATTTTTCCTCGGCGAAGAAACGATCGAGCCGCGCCGCGACGGCATCGGCAAGCGTCACGCCTGCGTCCAGTGCCGCGGCGATGTCGCCGTAGAAGGCAAGCGCCTGTTCACCGGCGCCGCCATGCACGTCGCCAAGCACATTGATGGCTGAGGCCATGGCACTGTTGATGCCGACGCCGCAGGTAGCCGCCATGCGGGCAATGGCGATCGACGGTGCCTGCGGCCCGTGGTCGACGGCCGCCCCCAGCGCGATGCCGAGCAGCGCCGCCTGCTCCTCACCAGGCAGTTCGCCGCGCAGCATCAACCAGATCATCGCCGGAAAGCTGACGCGGCCGATCAGGTCCTGAATCTCATAGCCGCGCAACCGGATCATGCCGGGGCGCATTTCGATGATATCGGTCTGCCACCATTCCTCGCCGCGCTCGCGGCCGGTTTTTTTCCCAACGTTGCTCATGTTCTCGCGTCGCTCATGCCTGCGCTCTTTTCTTGACGCGCGGCGGCAGATCGGCAAACACCTCGTCCATATGCTCGCCCAGCGCCGGCGGCGGCTTGGTCGGCAAGGGTGCCGCACCATCGACCATGAACCCGCCGCGCACGACGGTCAGCGGCCGGTCCATCTTCGGCATGCCATCGAAACGGGTGGTCATGTCGCGCTCGATCACTTGCTGCTCCGCCAGCACCTGCGGGATCGTCAGCACCCTGCCCGCCGGCACGCCTGCGCGATTGAGCGTCTCCTCCCAGGCCGCGGCCGAGCTGTTCGCCAGGGCATCCTCGATCAGTGCCTTCAAGGCGATGCGATTGCGCTTGCGCGTCTCGCGCTCGGCAAAGCGCGGGTCCGAGGCCAGCTCCGGCAGCCCGACCAGCCGGCAGAGCGACACGAACTGCTCCTGCTTGTTGGCGGCGATGTTGAGCAGACCGTCGCCGGTGCGAAACGTACCGGAAGGTGCAGCCGTCATGTTCTCATTGCCCATGGGCTGCGGCTCGACGTCAGCCGTCAGATAGTTGGAGACCGGCCAGCCCAGCGCGGAAAGCGTGCATTCGAGCATCGACACGTCGAGGAAGGCGCCCTCGCCTGTCGTCTTCTGCTTCACGAGTGCCGCGGCGATGGCGAACGCCCCGACCAGCCCGCCCAGCGTGTCGGCGACCGGATAACCGACACGCAGCGGCGCGGTTTCCGGCGTGCCGGTGATGCTCATGATGCCTGAAAGTCCTTGGATGATCTGGTCGTAGGCAGGATTGTCGCGCATCGGCCCGGTCTGGCCGAAGCCCGAAATCGCGCAATAGACAAGGCTGGGGCGGACCTCTTTCAGCTTGGCATAGCCGAGTCCCAGCCGGTCCATTACGCCGGGGCGAAAATTCTCGACCAGCGCGTCGGCGGAGGCGACCAGATCGAGGAAGCGTTCGCGATCGGCCTCTTTCTTGAGATCGAGCACCACCGATCGTTTGCCGGCGTTCTGCGCCAGGAACGAAGCGCCCATGCCAGTGCTGTTGAGTTCCGGCGAACCGCCGAGCTGGCGCGCCAGGTCGCCGCCTTGCGGCGCCTCGACCTTGATCACATCGGCCCCGAGCAGCGCCAGCTGATAGGCGCAGTAGGGGCCAGCCAGAACATTGGTCAGGTCGAGGACGCGGATACCGCTCAGCAGATCGGTCATCATGTTACAGACAGGTCAGGCATCGCCCGGCACATGCTCCGGTCCGCGCAGGCGCCTGCGTTCGATGTAAGCGTAGATATGTGGCCCAATCAGCCCGATGAACGCCAGCGTCAGCAGCGTCAGCGACAGCGGATGCTTGTAGAACACCGACCAGTCGCCGTTCGAGATGGTCATCGCGCGGCGGAACTGCGTTTCGGCGAGCGGCCAGAGGATCATGCCGATGATGACCGGCGCCGTCGGGAAATCGAAGCGCCGCATCAGGAATCCGGCCCCGCCGAGCAGATAGAGGATGACGAGGTCGGTCGGTGACTGCGAAATACCGTAGGTGCCGACCGTAGCGAACACCAGGATGCCGGCATAGAGCTGCGGCGCCGGGATTTTCAGCAGCCGCACCCACAACCCGATTAGCGGCAGGTTGAGAATGACGAGGATGATATTGGCGATGAACAGGCTGGCGATCAGCCCCCAGACCAGATTGGCCTGCGTCATGAACAGCATCGGCCCGGGATTGATGCCATAGCTCTGGAAGGCCGACAGCATGATCGCGGCCGTCGCCGAGGTCGGCAGGCCGAGCGTCAGCATCGGCACCAGCACGCCGGCAGCCGATGCGTTGTTGGCGGCTTCCGGTCCGGCAACGCCTTCGATGGCGCCGACCGTCCCGAACTCCTCCTTGTGTTTGGAGAGCTTCTTCTCGATCGCATAGGACAGGAAGGTCGGGATTTCGGCGCCGCCGGCCGGCAGGGCGCCGATTGGGAAGCCGAGCAGGGCGCCGCGCAGCCAAGCCTTCCACGAGCGTGCCCATTCGGCCGCCGTCATGTAGAGCGAGCCCTTCAGCGGCACGATCTCGTCCTTGCCGGCATAGCGGCGCGAGGCCATGTAGAACGTCTCGCCGACTGCAAAGAGGCCGACGGCGACGACGATCACGTCGACGCCGTCGAGCAATTGGCTCATGCCAAAGGTGAAGCGCGGCTGCCCGGTCTGCAGGTCGACGCCGATCATGCCGATGACGAAGCCGACGAACAGGCTGGTCAGGCCGCGCACCGACGACGAGCCGAGCACCGCCGAAACCGTGATGAAGGCCAGCACCATCAGCGAAAAATATTCGGCCGGGCCGAAAGACAGCGCGAATTTGACCACCACCGGGGCCAGGAAAGCGACGCCCAGCGTGCCGAGTGTGCCGGCGACGAACGAGCCGATCGCCGAAGTGGCGAGTGCCGCGCCGCCGCGGCCGGAACGGGCCATCCTGTTGCCTTCCAGCGCAGTGACGATGGTTGCACTTTCGCCCGGCGTGTTGAGCAGGATCGATGTCGTCGAACCGCCATACATGGCCCCGTAATAGATGCCGGCAAACAGGATGAAGGACGCTTCTGGCGCCACCTGGTAGGTGATCGGCAAAAGCAGCGCGATGGTCAGCGCCGGTCCGAGGCCGGGCAGCACGCCGATCGCTGTCCCCAGCGTCGTGCCGACCAGGCACCACATGAGATTGACCGGCGTAAAAGCGACCGAGAATCCGTGCGCGAGATGGCTGAGCGTTTCCATGGCTTCAGCCTCTCAACATACGGATAATCGAATCGAGACCGGTGTTCAGCTGGTTCTCGATGAAGCCGGCGCCGATATTGACGCCGAGCGCCCTGGCGAAGCCGAAATAGGCGGCAAGCGCCAGGATCAGGCCGAGCAGCACGTCACGCAACGGGTGTCTGCTGCCAAACCCGTGGCAGATGAGAACGAACATGATCACCGAGGCTGCGGTGAAGCCAAGCGGCTGGATCAGAACAAGGTTCGCGACCAGTCCGACGGCGACGATGCCCATGGCCTTCCAGTCGGTCGGCGTTTCCTTTTCCTCTTCCGGTTGCCAGCCGCCCCGCAGCGCGGCGACGATCAACAGGAGGGAAAGGATCGTCATGCCGAACATGGTGATGTAGGGGAAGACGGTCGGGCCGACCTTGGAGTAGAGCGGCGACACCGGGATCGACAGCGTCTGCCAGGCTACTGCGCCGGCGCAGGCGAGAAGCCCGATGCCGATCAGCAATTCGGGCATGGCAAGGCGCGGCCGCGCCGCCTGCTGGTCGCTGGTGCTCATGATCGTCCTCCCTGGATTGGCCGGTCTCCCACAGCCGACCTCACCGCAGTTTCACTCGCGCTGGATCGTATGTCCATGCGGCTGGCGAACATCGGAAAGGGGCAGTGCAGACCGCCCCTGTCCGAGGACATCAGGCAAGGCCGAGGTCCTTGAGGATGGCTGCGATCCGGGTCGTGTCTTCGGCGAGAAATTTCGCATAGTCGTCGCCGGTGAGCAGGATTTGCGTCCAGTTGCGGTTTTTGCATTCGGTGGCCCAGGCATCACTTTTGGCCATGGTCTCGACCAGCGTGATCATCGCCGCCTTGTCGGCGTCGGAAACGCCCGGCGGTGCGAAGACGCCGCGCCAGTTGAACAGTTCGACATCGATGCCGGCTTCCTTCAGCGTCGGTGCATCGATGCCTTCCTGGCGCTTGTCCGCAGAAATGGCAAGCAGCCGAAGCGCGCCTGCCTTGACCTGTTCGGAGAACTCGCCATAGCCGGAGATGCCGGCCGCGACCTGGTTGCCAAGAAGCGCCGACAGTGCCTCGCCGCCGCCAGCGAACGGCACGTAGGAGAGGTTGGCTGCCGGAACACCGGCCGTCTTCGCGATAAGGCCGAACAATATGTGGTCCGAGCCGCCGGCAGAACCGCCAGCCACCGGAACCTTGGTCGGATCGGCCTTGAGGGCGGCGACGAAATCCGCTGCGGTCTTGAACGGCGAGGCCGCTGGCACCACAAGCGCCTCGAATTCGCCGGTGAGGCGGGCGATCGGCGTGACTTCGGTGAGATTGTTGGCCGATTTGTTGGCGATAATGGCGCCAACCATGACCATGCCGGCAACCATCAGCGAATTGCCCTTGCCGTTCCACTGGCTGATGAATTGCGGCAGGCCGACTGTGCCGCCGGCGCCGCCGACATTGGTGATCTGCGAACCGGAGATCAGCTTCTCACTGCGCAGCACCTGATCCATCGTGCGCGCCGTCTGATCCCAGCCGCCGCCGGGCGCTGCCGGCACGAAGATCTGGATCTGCGGCGCATCCTGCGCAAAAGCGGGCGAGAGATGCAACGCTGCGAAACCGGCGGCGCCGGCAGCGGCGGTGCTCATTAAAAATCTGCGTCTGTTCAGCATGGGATTCCTCCAATCACGACACCTCCTCTGGTGCCTGCCAGCAACGTAGCCTGAATTCAGACCCGCTCGACAAAAATTCATGCAGCCTTTGTCTTGTTCTGTCAACAGGAACGGCATTCTACTGGACAGAACTGTCTGCACGCGGCATAGTTGTTCCGATCGGCCCTTCTGTCCAACTGGGAACGGAACGACGTGGTCAAGCAGATGACCGTAACACAATCCAAGCCTGCGTCGACCAACGGTGTTGCCGCGCTCGACCGTGCGATCGCCATCCTCGATGCTTTCGCTACCGCCGACCGGTCGCTCAGCCTGGCCGAAATCGCGGCGCGGACCGGCCTCTACAAGAGCACGATCCTGAGGCTGGCGAACTCATTATTGCGCGGGCAGCTGCTGGAGCGTCTCGACGACGGCCGCTACCGTGTCGGCCCTGCCACCTTCCGGCTGGGTGCCCTATACCAGCGTTCGGTCGTGGCGATCGACATCCTGCTGCCGATCATGCGCGATCTGGCCGAGCGAAGCTGGGAAAGCGTCGCTTTCTATGTCCGCTCGGGCGACGTGCGCACCTGCCTCTATCGTGTCGAGTCCAAGCATCCCATCCGCTACACCATACGGGAAGGCGACGTGCTGCCGTTGCTGGCCGGTACGGGCGGCCGCGTGCTTGCGGCGTTTTCCGGTCAGCAGGGCGAGCCTTACGAGACGATCCGCAAAACCTACCATTGTTTGTCGGTCGGCGATCGCGACCCCGAGACAGCGGGCGTTTCGGCACCAGTGTTCGGGCCGGGGCACACCTTGCTCGGTGCGTTGACGCTGTCAGGCCCGAGCACGCGCGTCGACGCGGCCTTTCTGCAGCGCATGAAAAATCCGCTGATCGAGGCGGCCGCGCGCGCCACCCGCGCTTTCGGCGAAGACGCCTCGATGCTCGAACAGGCGGCCCTAAAAGCCAAAGCGGAAGGCCCGGTGCTGAAGCGGCAGGCCTAGAAAGCCTCGATTCGGCCCGATCGGAACCACAGGATGACAGGCCGCAACCCTCAAGGCTGCCGTTCCAGCAGGATCGTCGCATCGTCGTGATAGGTGGTCCGCAACACTTCGCTGTAGCCGCATTTGGCCGCGACGCTCAGCGAAGCGGTGTTTTCCGGATCGATGATGCAGACAGTCCTTGCGCGCCCGAATGCGTCGTCGCCCCAGGCGAGAACCCGTCCGACGACTTCGCTGGCGAAGCCTTGGCCATGGGCGCTCGGGACCAGCGCCCAACCGGCTTCCGGAACGCCTTCGATCGACGGCACGATGTTGCGCTTCAAATCGTGAAAGCCGGCTTCGCCGATGAAGCGGCCGGTCGCCTTGTCCTCGATCGCCCAAAAGCCATAGCCCAGCAGCGACCACAGGCCGGCATGACGCAGGAAGCGCATCCAGCTTTCCTCCCGCGTGCGCGGCTTGCCGCCGATGAAGCGTGTGACGGCCGGATCGGCCCACATGGCGACATAGGCGTCGAAATCATCGAGCTGGTGTGGCCGCAGCACGGTGCGCGGCGTTTCAATGACGGGAGCGACAAGCGCCTGTGGATTGATCATGTGTCGTGCCTCGGTTGCGTAAATTTGCCTGTGCTTAGTAGCCTGCCCTTGGATTTGACCGGGGGTGCTCGGCGGTTTTGGGGGACAGCGATACGCGACAGAGATCCAAATCGCCTGCACCAGACAAGAGCCAAAGCCTGTGCAGATCATCTTCCAGCCCAATGTGAATCCTGCCCAGCGGTGCTACTTTTCACCAGCAGCTGATTCAGCATCCGCTGTGCCGTCCGACGGAGGGAAAAGGGCATGGATACCACCGATCTTCTGCTTGCCATCTTTCATCATCTGCTGGTGTTTTCATTGGCGGGCATCATCGGCGCCGAATTTGTCCTGATCCGCGGCGATCTGCCCGCCGCGACGCTCCGGCGGCTTGTCGGCATCGATCGCCATTACGGCATCCTCGCCATGCTGATCATCATCGTCGGCATCGGCCGCGTCATCTACGGCCTGAAGGGCTGGGAATTCTACGTCTACAACTGGGTGTTCTGGGCAAAGATGGCGGCCTTCGTCATCGTCGGCCTGCTGTCGATCATTCCGACGGTCCGCTTTGTTTCCTGGAACAGGCAGGCCTCGGCCAACCCCGGTTTTCAAGTGCCGGCGGCGCAACTTGCATCCGTTCGAACTTATGTCCGCGCCGAAGCCTTCATCTTCCTGCTGATCCCGGTCTTCGCCGCGGCGATGGCGCGCGGCTACGGCTACTGAATTTCGCCTACGGGTTCGAGCGGCGCAATTTCGACCAGCGGCGCCGGAATATCATTCGTCTTCTCCTCGGCCTTGCAGATGTCGGCGATGACACAGACCGGACAATCCGGTTTGCGCGCCTTGCAGACGTAGCGGCCATGCAGGATCAGCCAATGATGCGCGTGGCGCATATATTCGTCCGGAATGATCCTCAACAGCCCCTGCTCGACCTGTTCCGGCGTCTTGCCGGGCGCCAGTCCCAGCCGGTTGCCGATGCGGAAGATATGCGTGTCGACCGCCATCGTGTGCTGGCCGAAGGCCATATTAAGCACGACATTGGCGGTCTTGCGCCCGACGCCCGGCAGCTTGACCAATTGATCGCGGTCGTCGGGCACGTCGCCGCCATGGTCGCGGATCAACGCTTCCGACAGCGCAATGACGTTCTTGGCCTTGTTGCGCCAAAGCCCGACGGTGCGGATATAGTCGCCGACCTTGGCCTCGCCGAGCGCCAGCATCTTTTGCGGGGTGTCGGCGACCTTGAACAGCGCCCGCGTTGCCTTGTTGACGCCGACATCGGTCGCCTGTGCCGAAAGCACCACAGCCACCAGCAGCGTGAAGGCGTTGATGTGTTCGAGCTCGCCCTTCGGCTCGGGCCGCTGAACGGAAAAGCGTCGGAAAATCTCGTGCACCTCGGCCGGGCTGTAGCGCGAATGGGACCGCACCGGCCGGGCACGCGGCTTGGCGTTCGAGCCGTCGCGTCGGCCGGGGGGCGGTTCATTTTCGGGTGTAGAGGAATTTTTGGGCTTGGGGCTCGTCATCCCCTTCCTATAATATCCCGTCATGAGCGACACAAACGCCTCATTTCAGGCCGACGAGCCATTCTTCCAGGCGTTGCTGATACCGCATCGGTCGCTGGGCAAAACCGGCTTTGCCATCCTGATGGGCGCTCTGCTGTTCGGCTCGTTGGTGACAGGAGCGTTTTTCCTGTCGCGCGGCGCCTGGCCGGTGTTCGGCTTCCTCGGTCTCGACGTCATCGCCGTCTACATCGCCTTTCGCGCCAATTATCGTGCCGCCCGCGCCCGCGAGGAGGTGTCGGTCTCACGGACCAGCCTCGACATCCGCAAGACCACGCCATCAGGCAAATCGGAAGCGCATCGCTTCAATCCGTTCTGGGCGCGTTTTTCGGTCGCCCGCCACGCCGAGATCGGCATCACCAGGATGACGGTGGAAGCACAAGGCCAGAACGTGCCGATCGGCGGCTTCCTCAATCCCGACGACCGCGAGAGCTTTGCGTCAGCCTTTTCGCGCGCCCTGGCGACCGCCAAAGCGCGCTAGGTTTAGATGACTGGCCGCTTCCAGCCGCCAGCGTAGATAAGCCAAAAAATCAGACCAGCCACCGCGCCCAAGGTCGCGGTAGACAGCACGTCCGATGCCAGCTCCCAATACCCACATAAAGTGCGCGTGCCATTCGCTATGATTCGGCACCCTGTTATCCAGAAGTTGGTCGTCTCATTTTTGGGCAAGAATTCCGGAAAAATATTGAACCACGCTCCTATCGCGGCAGCGAACCCTATCGTTACCCACGTCGAGAAAATTCTAAGCCATCTCAGAAGAATGTAGAGTGGGACCCCAAACAGTATTGCAAAAGACCATGCAAAAATGGTTGCGATCTCAATACCGCCCAAAATTGGCCCGCTAAAACAAGACTTTCACTCAACCCATTGTGAAAAACGACGATGCACAATTCTCGAAGAATCTCGACTGCAACCGCTATTGGAGGGCCAGAAAAAAGGCCGCTGCTGCCCGTGCATCTTGCTTCATTTCTATAGATCCATCTTTCCGACAAATTCGCATTAAGTTCCTTATCGAGCAACGAGGCGCGAAGCGCAGAGGGGAAGTTATTTCAGAATCGATACCGCAACATCCTGCCGATCTTGCGCAGCGGCGGAATATAGCTCCAAAGCCGGATGAGCAGCCTCGCGACCCAGCTCATACGGGCGGCGTGTTCCGGCCGGTAGGCCGAAAGGTCCTCGACCAGTTGCAGGCCGGGCACCTTTTGCTCCAGTTCGTGCGGATCCTCGATGCTCCAATGGACCTCGGCGCCAGTCGCGCGGAAGGATCGATTGAGGCGAATGATCTTCAAGCCAAAGCGGCTATAGGCGTCGAAAACCAATTCGCCGCTCGAAAGATGCGACACAAGCCGCGAAAACAGTCTTGGACCCTCGTCAGCGGCAAGGTAGGGAGTGAGCCCTTCCGCCACGACCATGGCCGGACGATCGCCAGGCACTTCGTCCAGCCAGCCAGGCTCGGTGACTGACGACGCGATCAGGCGGTAATGGTCGCGCGGCGGATAGAGTTTGCGCCTGAGCTCGATGACTTCGGGATAGTCGATATCGAACCAATCCACGCGGGATGGTGGATCGATGCGGAATATCCGCGTGTCGAGCCCGCAGCCGAGATGCAGCACGATCGCTTCGGGATTCCTGGCCAGAAAGGCCGAAACCCAGTCATCCAGCGTCTTGGCCCTGATCGCCAAGCCGACGCCGAGATTGTCGTCGACCTTCAGCCGCGAGAAATCATAGTCGATGCGGCGAACCGCCTCGTCCGCAAAATGATCTTTCAGCAGCGATTGAGGCAACCGGCTCTCCAGTGCCTTGCCATAAATGGTAATCAGCAGCGTCTCCTTCTCCTTGGTGAGATGCACCTTCTCGCCAGCCATCGTCGGCTCCTTCCTCGAAGCCAGATCTATCTGGGTGCACATGACGAGAAGGCAAGTTTCGGGTGGTGATCGCAGCCGCGAAGGACGATATTCACGGTCAAGGAGATAGTCCGATGATCGCACAGACAGCTATTCTGAAGAAAGACATCACACCCGAAGGCGGTGACTACGAAGTTGTTCGGCGCGCGATCGAGAAGATCAGCCTTGACTACCGTGACCAGCCGTCGCTCGAAATACTGGCCGAGGAAGTCGGCGAGACGCCGACCGGCCTGCAGAAGCTCTTCACACGCTGGGCCGGCCTGTCGCCCAAGGCCTTCCTCCAGGCGGTCACGCTCGACCATGCACGCAAACTGCTCGATTCCGGCATGCCGCTGCTCGAGGCTTCTTTCGAGGTCGGCATGTCAGGCCCCGGCCGGTTGCACGACCTTTTCGTCACCCATGAGGCGATGTCGCCGGGCGACTACAAGACGCGCGGCGCCGGGCTGACGATCCGCTACGGCTATCATATCTCGCCCTTCGGCATCGCCCTGATCATGGTCACCGACCGCGGCCTTGCCGGCCTCGCCTTCAGCGATGCCGGCGGCGAGCGTGCGGCCTTTGCCGACATGTCCGGCCGCTGGCCGAACGCAAACTATGTCGAGGACATAGCCGCGACGGCGCCCTATGCCGCGCGCATCTTCGATCCGGCGCTGTGGCGCGCCGACCAGCCGCTGCGCGTCGTCATGATCGGCACCGACTTCCAGGTCCGCGTCTGGGAGGCCCTGCTGCGCATCCCGATGGGCAAGGCCTGCACCTATTCCTCGATCGCCGCCGGCATCGGCGCGCCGAGCGCCAGCCGAGCGGTGGGGGCCGCGGTCGGCGCCAATCCGATGTCCTTCGTGGTGCCGTGTCACCGGGCTCTCGGCAAGTCTGGCGCGCTCACCGGTTACCACTGGGGCCTGACCCGCAAACGCGCCATCCTTGGCTGGGAAGCGGGACAAGTCGGATCTTGATGAAACGCCCATAGATTCGGGCCAGCAGCGCGGGTTCATCTCGCGCGGTCTGGCAAGCAGCGGCCTTACGGAGTAGCTTCCCGCACAATTAGAGCGACGTGCGTCCACTTGGACGCACAAAGTACGCTCTAACACTTTGAATCTGCGCATCGTGCTTTCCGAAAATCGATTGAGGGGGTTTGGTAAACACCACCCGGGCCCGGGCGGGGCCCCCAGGGTCGAGGTGTGG